>NZ_JBFBBN010000048.1:0-73347 GCF_040682715.1 Amycolatopsis sp. NPDC051128
CAGGCTCCTATCAGGTCACAAACCCCGCGCCCGGTGAGGCACAGCGGGGTCACCGGACCGGCCGACAGATCATTGGCCAGACACCACGGTCGGTGGCGTTCCGAGTCAAACCGGACCGGTGACCTCGCCCCCACATCCTCACAGTGGCGTTCGGTGCGTCCAGCGCACCCAATGTGGCGTTCGGTGCGTTGGACGCAACCAACGCCACATTGGGGCGCGTGACCTCAGCCTCGCGGCCAATGTCACGCGGAAGAAACCCGCTGGTCCCAGTAGTCTCCTCATGGAGACATGATGAGAAACAGCCGATCGCCGGAAACCCTCGTCGGGCGGCGAACCGAATGTGAAGCCCTCGACGACCTCCTGGCCGGTGTCCGGGGCGGCCGGAGCGCGGCCGTCCTGGTGCACGGCGAGGCCGGCATCGGCAAGACGGCGCTGCTGGAGTACGTGCGGCGGAACGCGACCGGCTGCGGGATCGGGCGGGCCGCCGGCGTCGAGTCCGAGATGGAGCTCGCCTTCGGCGGGCTGCACCAGCTGTGCGCGCCGTTCCTGGAGCACGCCGACCGGCTGCCCGACCCGCAGCGCGAGGCACTCGGGACGGTGTTCGGCATGACCGCGGCGCCGCCGCCGGACCGGTTCCTGGTCGGGCTGGCGGTACTGAGCCTGCTCGCCGAAGCGGCCGAGGAACGACCGCTCGTCTGCCTCGTCGACGACGCCCAGTGGCTGGACCAGGTCTCGGCCCAGATCCTCGTCTTCGTCGCGCGCCGCCTCCTCGCCGAGCGGGTGGCGCTGGTGTTCGCGATGCGGGACCCGGGCGCCGGTCACGCGCTGACGACCCTGCCGCGGCTCGAGGTGGCGGGTCTGAGCGGCTATGACGCCGGGGTGCTGCTGGACTCGGCGGCCCGGGGACCGCTCGACGAGCGGATCCGGGGCCGGATCCTGGCCGAGGCCCGCGGCAACCCCCTCGCCCTCCTGGAACTGCCGCGGACCCTGACCGCGGCGGAGCTGGCCGGCGGGTTCGGCAGTCCCGACGCCCGGCCCCTCGCCGGCCGGCTGGAGGAGGGATTTCTCCGCCGTGTCCGGTCGTTGCCGGCGGAGACCCAGCGGGTGCTGCTCATCGCCGCCGCCGAGCCGGGCGGCGACGTCACGTTGGTGCGGCGGGCCGCGCAGCGCCTCGGGCTCGCGGCGGACGACGCGGCGGCCCCCGCGGAAGCAGCCGGACTCCTCACTTTGGACACCTGGGTCCGGTTCCGGCACCCCCTGGTCCGGTCGGCGGCCTACCGCGCGGCGCCCACCCGTGACCGCCAGGCCGTGCACCGGGCGCTGTCGGAGGCGACCGACGCCCGGGCCGACCCGGACCGCCGGGCCTGGCACCTGGCCTGCGCCACCCCGGGCCTCGACGAGTCCGTCGCCGCCGAACTGGAACGGTCGGCGGACCAGGCGCGGGCACGCGGCGGCGTCGCGGCCGCGGCGGCATTCCTCGCCCGCGCCGCCCAGCTCACCCCCGACCCGGCCCGCCGGGGTGCCCGATCGCTGGCGGCGGCACAGGCCAAGCACCAGGCCGGGGCCTTCGGCGAGGCGCTCGCGTTGCTCGACGCGGCCGAGCTGAGCCCCCTCGACGACCTCGCCCGCGCCCAGTCGACCTTGCTGCGCGGCCAGGTCGTGTTCGCCTCCCGCAGCGCCAGCGCCGGCCTGCCGGTGCTGCTCGACGCGGCGAAACAGTTCGAACCGCTCGACGCCGGCCTGGCCAGGGAGACCTACCGCGACGCGATCTACGCGGCGCTCACCGCGGGCCGGATGCCGGGCGACGAAGCCATCGAGAAGGTCGCCAGGGCCACGCTCACCATGGCGCCCGCGTTGGACGCGACGCGAACCGGCCTGCTCCTCGAAGGCCTGGCCCGGATGACCGTCGACGGCTACCCGATCGGTGTGCCGCTGGTGCAGGAGGCATTGGCGGCTATCCGCGACGCCGAACTCGCCGACGACGAGGCGCTGGGCTGGCTCCCTCTCGCCTGCCGCCTGGCGCACGCCGCCTGGGAGTTCGACACCTGGTCCGTTCTCTCCGCCAGGCTGGTCGAGTTGGCCCGCGACACGAGTGCGTTGTCCGTGCTGCCGTCAGCGCTGCTGCTGCGGCTGTCGAACCGGGTCTACGCCGGGGATCTCGCCGAGGCGGCCGCGCTCGTGGCCGAAGCCACGGCGATCGGTGAGGCGACCGGCAGCGGTTTCTTCGCCCACTACGGCGTGCTGGTGCTCGAACCGTGGCGCGGCGGCGAAGCCGAGACCCGCCGGGTGATCGACGTCATCACCCACGACATGCTCCTGCGTGGCGAGGGAAAGGTGCTGACCGCGACCGGCTGGGCGGCCGCGGTCCTGCACAACAGCATGGGACATCACGAGGAGGCGTACGCCGCCGCCGGACGCGGTTCGGCGTACCCGCAGGAGCTGGGGCTGTCCATCGGGTCGACGGTCGAGCTGGTCGAGGCCGCGGCACGGACCGGCAGGCCGGCGGACGCGGCCGCGGCGGCCGCCCGGATCGACTTGCTGGCCCGGGCGAGCGGCACGGACTGGGCGCTGGGCACCGCGGCGGGGGTGGCCGCGCAGGTGCGCGACGGGCGCGAGGCCGACGAGCTGTACCGCGAGGCGGTCGAACGGCTCGACCGGGCCGGGGTGCGGATGGAGGCCGCCCGGTTCCGCCTGCTCCACGGCGAGTGGCTGCGTCGCGCGGGCCGCAACCTCGACGCGCGGGAACAGCTCGGCCTCGCCCACGAGCTGCTGAGCGAGATCGGAGCCGAGGCGTTCGCCGAGCGCGCACGACGTGAGTACGAGACGACCGGGGCGACCGTGCGCAAGCCGGCCACCCGGGCGCCGGCGAGCCTGACGCCTCAAGAAGCCCAGATCGCCCGCCTGGCCGGCGAAGGGCTGACCAACCCGGAAATCGGGGCACGGCTGTTCATCAGCCCCCGCACGGTCGAATGGCACCTGAGCACCGTGTTCGCCAAGCTGGGCATCACGTCGCGCCGGCAGTTGCGCACGGCGAACCGGGTCAGCTGACGTCCCGCGCGGTCCAGCCGAGCACGGCCCAGGTCGCGAAAACCACGCCGGTCAGCAGCAGCACCGCGTCGCCCACGACGACGCCGAGCAGCAGCAGCGGCCCCGCCGCCCACCCGGCGTACCGGTGCAGCCGTCTCACCGCGACGCCCCCGAAGGAACCAAGCAGTTCGGCCAGCTCCGGGTCGTCGGCCTCCACGTTCTTCTCGATGGCCCGCAGCGCCCGGTGCTCCTGGCGGTTCAGCGCACTCATCGCAGTGTCCTTTCCGGACGGACGACGGCGACCGGGCAGGGTGCGTGGTGCAGCACTGACTGACTGACCGAGCCGAGCGCGGTCGCGCCGCCCCGGCCGTGCGATCCGACGACCACCAGCCGGGCCGCGGCGGCGGTGGCCTGCTCGATCACCGCGTGGGCGGGCCGGTCCCGCACCACGACCCGCTGCACCACGACATCGGGGTACTTCTCACTCCAGCCCGCCAGCCATTCGGCGAGCAGCGGGTGCTCGCCGGTTTCGACGTCGTCCCAGCTCAGCAACGGCACCAGGCCGCCGTCGAGCGCGCTGCTGGACCAGGCGTGCACCGCGATCAACAGTGCTTCACGCAGATCCGCTGCCTCGAAGGCGAACGCCAGTGCCGCCTCGCTGAGCTGCGAGCCGTCGACGCCGACCACCACCGGGCCGTCGTTGCCGGACGGCTGCTCCCCGCGCACGACGACGACCGGGCACTCCGCGTGCGCGGTCAGTCCGGCGACTCTGCCGAGGCCGCGGTCACTGACGACGAGCAGCGCGGCGCGGCGCGACGCGGCGATCAGCAGCGGTACCGCTTCATGAGCGCGGGTCATCACCTCCAGCGGGGCGCCGCGGCGCGCGGCTTCGCGTGCGGCCCACCGGGCGGCGCCGGCGGCCGATGACGATCCGTCGACGCCGACGACGATAGGCGGGTTTTCTTCTGGCCGATGTCTCATCTCACGCTCCTGTCCCGAGTCGACAACCAGGACCGGACCGAGGACCGGGTTTGTGACATCAGCGGCTGGCAGCCGCCTCGCGGAGTTGCTTGCGCGAGTCGACGCCGAGCTTGGTGAACACCTTGCGCAGGTGCCATTCGACGGTGCGGGGGCTGATGAACAGCTCGGCGCCGATCTCCGCGTTCGTCTTCCCCGCTCCGGCGAGGCGGGCGATCTGGGTTTCCTGTGCCGTGAGGACGACCCGCGCCTCGGCCGTGCGCCGGTGCACCGACTCGCCGGTGGCCAGGAGTTCGCGGCGAGCGCGTTCGGCGAAGGCCTCGGCGCCGAATCGGCGCAGCATCTCGTGGGCGGTGTGCAGGTGTTCGCGCGCGTCGCGGCGCCGGTTCTCGCGCCGGAGCCACTCGCCGTACACCAGGTGGGTGCGCGCGAGATCGACGGCGACCCGGCTGTGGCCGAGGCGCTCGATGGACTCGCGGTAGAGCCGGTCCGCGGTTGCGCCGTCGCTCAGCAGCGCTCTCGACCGGGCCAGCACGCCGAGAGCCCAGTCGGTGCCGCTCGCGGTGGCGCGTTCCTCTAGCCGGTCGAGCGCGGCCGCGGCCGCTTCCGGGGCATCGGCACGGCTGCCCGCTTCGACCAGTTCGGCGAGGGAGAACCCGAAGATCCCCAGGTCTTCGTGCTCACACGCCTGTTCAGCGCTGGACAGGGCGGCCTGGTACTGACCGAAACTGTTGTACAGCAACGCGTTGAAGTAGTGCCGGGCGGCGATCGTTCGCCCCTCTTTCCAGGTGCTCGCCCACTCGACTCCGGCCTTGAGCACCGCCGGGTTCCCCGCATCGCCACGCCACGCTGCGAGCAGAAGCCGGGCGTAGGCGAGGTACGAGTTGCCGGTCACCTTCAGGATCGCGTTGTTCTCCTCGACGAGAGCCGCGGCCGCCTCGAACTCTCCGGCGTGCACATGCACGACCCCGCGGTAGTTGAGGGCCAGGGGCAGGAAGTTGAGCGCGCCGTTTTCGCGTGCCCCGCGGACGGCGTGGGTGGCCAGTTCGTGCCACGTCTCGTCGTCCCACATGTCCGCGGCCGCCAGCCAGGCCAGCCAGTGCCAGCGCATGGTCTCGTCCGGTTGGTTCCCGGCCTCCCGCCGGAACGTCACCAGGGCGCGGTGCACGGACGGAGCACCCTGGACGTAGCCCTCGACGAGCCGCGCGGCCAGGCCGTCGAGCAGGGTGTCCACCAGCCGAGGTGGCGGCGGTCCCGGCGGAATGGCCCGGGCGGCCTCCGCGATCTTCCGCAGTGCTCCGGGTTCGCCCAGCCGGCCGGCGGAAACCGCTGATCCGATGGCTTCGAGGTACGCCTCACGCGCTCGTCCGTCGTCGACCCCGGCCAGCTGCCCGGCCGCGTCGAGCAACAGCGGCATGGCTTCGCCACCGCGTCGGCGCGCGAACGCGATCCGGCCGCGGAGCCAAGCCAGCAAGCCGTGCTGGAGCTCGTCCAGCGGTCCGAGCTCCGCGGCGGCGATGAGCTCCAGAGCCGCGTCGGGATCACCGGCCTCGAAGGTGGCCTCGGCCGCGGCCACCGCTCTCGCCCCGCGCCTGGCCGGATCGGGCGTCAGGCCCGTCGCGCGCCGCAGGAACGCGGCTGCCGCCGCCACCCCGCCGCGAGCCTGGGCCTGGCCGGCGCACCGCTCCAGCTCCTCCGCCAACTCCTCGTCCGGCTCGGCCGCCGCCTGGGCGCGGTGCCAGGCCCGGCGTTCCGCGTCGGATCCGGGATCGGTCGCCTCGGCGAGCGCGCGATGCACCTCTCGGCGTTCGAAGGGGTCCGCCGCGCGGTACACCGCCGAGCGGACCAGCGGATGCCGGAACCGCACCCGCCTTCCGAATTCGATCAGCCCGGTCGCCTCGGCCGCTCCTGCCGCGTCCGCGCCGACGGCGAGCCGCTCGGCCGCCCGCCGCAGCAGCGCCACGTCGCCCACCGGCTCGGCGGCCGCCGCCAGCAGCAGCCGTCGCGTCTCAGCCGGAAGCGACACGACGCGGCGCAGGAAGCTCTGCTCGATCTGGCTCGCCAGCGGCCCCGCGTCCGGGCGCCCGAACCCGCCGGCCAGCTCCCCCGCCGTCAACCCGCGCGGCAGCTCCAGCAGGGCCAGCGGATTGCCGCGGGCCTCGGCGACGATCCGGTCCCGGACACGCTCGTCGACCCGGCCCAGGAGGACCGAGTCCAGCAGCGCCCGCGCGTCGTCGTCGCGCAGGCCCCCGACCACCAACTCTCGCAACCCGACCAGCGGATCGTCGCCGGGGCCGAGCGTCTGTGCGCGGACCGCGAACACCATCGTCACCCGCTCGGCCAGCAGCCGGCGCGCGACGAAGGCCAGCGTCTGCGCGGACACCCGGTCGAGCCACTGGGCGTCGTCCACCACGCAGACGAGGGGTTCGTCCTCCGCGACCTCGGCCAGCAGGCTGAGCACCGCCAACCCGACCAGGAACCGGTCCGGCGCGCTTCCCGAGCTCAGTCCGAACGCGACCGAGAGCGCGGCCCGCTGCGCGGCCGGAAGCCGATCGAGCACCTCCAGCATCGGCGCACACAGCTGGTGTACCCCGGCGAACGCCAGCTCCATCTGCGACTCGACGCCGGCGGCGCGCGCGATCCGGCAGCCGGCCGCGTTCTCCACGAGGTGGTCCACCAGCGCGGACTTGCCGATTCCCGCCTCGCCACGCAGGACGAGCACCTGGCTCCGGCCCGACCGGGCGTCCGCGAGCAGCCGATCCAGCACCGCACACTCGTCACGCCGCCCACGCAGCCCGCGCCGGGGATCGCCGCTCGACATCACCACCAGGCGAACTGTAATGCCCTGACGGGCCTTGATCAGGGGGCCGGGAAACTCACCCGGTACAGATCGTGGAGGTCGACCATCCCGACCAGCCCGTAATCGTCGACGACCGGCAGGTGGTGGACCCCCTGGGACACCATCAGCCTGGCCGCGTCCTCGGCGGCGGCATCGGCTCGCACGGGCACCAGCTTCCTCCTGGCGACCTCGCTGACCCGGGTGTTCTCCAGGTCCCGGCGGTGCGCTACCGCCCTGGTGATCTCGGCGTCGGTGATCATGGCGACCGGCTCGTGGGTGTCGTCCGACACCACCACGAGCGCGGGGTCGTGCCGGTGTTCGATCACGTAGGCGGCCGCGGCGAGGTGGGCGCCCGGTTCGATCGTCGTCGGCGGCCTCATGACTTGCCCCACGGTCTGGAGCCGGGTGTGCGTGCTCATGACGAGTCCGATCCTTGGCGGTGGAGGGGGTCACGGGGAGGACCGGCGAGCGACCGGATTCGTGACACGCACCCTGGTCGTGCTACCCCCGGGACTCACCCGGGGCGGAGATCGAGGCCGCCGGCGCGAACGTGTGCTTCTACCCGGGAGGTGACCATCCGCTTCCCGACCCGCCGACGCCGGTCGGGCTGGTGGCGGCGCTCGCCGGCGCGACCGTCGAGCTGCTGCCCGCTGTGCTCGCCGACCTGAGCCGCGTCCGGCCCCAGCTGATCGTCCACGACAGCGCCTGCCCGTGGGGCGCGGTCGCCGCCCGCGAACTCGGGGTGCCGGCGGCGTCGTCGTTCACCACCTTCGCGTTCAACCGGCAGGTACCCAGCCCCACCCGCGGCTCGTGGGACCTGCTGGCGCAGGCCCGGCCCCGCATCCTCGAAAGCTACCTGCGGGCACGCGCCGAGTTGCGCCGTGGTCGAGGTCAAGAAACTGTTCAACCTGGCCACCCGGGATTGGCACTCAACCGAGCACTACCTGTACTGGTCATGGTGGCGCCGCCGTCATCAAGGCCGCGCCCGCTGGTACCACCACCGAGCCAGGCTCACCTGATCAAATCTCGAAGAACGGCTGCCCTGGCAGCCGGGCGGTTCGTGGTGCTCGCAGATGCTTGCTCAGCTTCTCCCTGCTTCGGTCGCCCCGGAACGTGCGTGCGCTTGCGGTAGCGAGACATCATATGTCTTGTAACCGGAGAGATGCCCGGGCTGCATCCTTGCCATCGAATGCCGGTCAGTTATGAGCTGTTCGGCGGCATTTGGTCCCGCCCGCGATTCCGGGTATGGACACCGGCGAGGTCAACAGTCGAAAATCCATCACATGTTCTGATCCTCCTGCGGTCAGGACATGACGAAGTGCGACGAGGGACAGCCGGCGGACAAAGGAGTTTGCGTGATGGACCTGCCCGTCGACCGCAGGCGCTTCCTCACCGCCGCCGCGCTGACCGCCGGGGCCGCCGCACTGCCCCGAGGATTGCTGTCCGGCGCGGCAGCGGCGGCCGTACCGCCACAGATCACCCTGCCCGAGCGAGGCATCTACGACACCAGCCCCGCCACGTCATGGACGGACGGTTTCCTGACCGGCAACGGCGAGTACGGCGCCACCCTGTACGGCGTGCCGACGCTGGAGAAGGTGATCTTCAATTACCACCGGCTCGTCCTGCCCAACGGCTCCCGATCGCTGACCCCGCCGGTGATTTCGGGACGTCTGCAGGGTGTCCGGGACAAGGCGCTCGCCGGTGACTACGCCGGGGCGAACCGGGACTTCGCGGCCGGCTGGTCGCTGCGCTGGACCCAGACCTACCACCCGGCGTACGAGCTCCGGATCGCGACGCCGGCCATGACCACGGCCAACGACTACAGCCGCGTGACCGACTTCCGCACCGGCGAGGTCACCGCCGGCTGGACCGACGGCAACGGCACGTGGACCCGCCGGGCGTTCGTCTCCCGCGCCGACCGCGTGATCGTCCACGAACTGACGCCGGCGCCCGGCCGGACGATCGACGCGACGCTGAGCGTCAACACCGCGTTGGACGGAGTGCCCGGCAGCGTGGGCTTCACGACCCGGGCCACCGTCAGCAACGGTTCCGGCTACCTGAACCTGCGCGGCACCTACCCCGCCGGGCAAGGCGCGTTCGGCTACGAAGGCGTCACGCGCGTCGTCCCGGCCGGGGGCACCGTCTCCGCAAGTGGGGCCACCATTGTCGTGTCCGGAGCGACGCGGCTGCTGCTGCTCACCAAGCTCGACCGGTACGAGACACCGAACGCGTGGGATTCCCAGCCGCTGCACGCGGCGCTGGCCGCGGTCGGCACCGACTACGCCGCGCTGCTTGCCCGGCACACCGTGATCCACACCGCCTGGTACGACCGCTCCCGGCTGGACCTCAACGTCTCCGCCGCCGACCGGGCACTGCCGGTCAGCCAGCTGATCACCCGGCAGAACAACAACCGGAGCGTCATCGACATCGCGCTGCTGGAGCGGCTCTACGACTCGGGGCGGTACCTGTTCATCAGTTCCAGTGGGGTCCTGCCGCCGCGGCTGACGGGGATCTGGACCGGCACGTGGACCGGCGCCTGGGCCGACGACTTCACCACCGACGCCAACATCAACCTCCAGGTGGCCGGCGGCAACATCCTGGACACCCCGGAGGCCATGCAGGGCTACTTCACCCTCATCCTCGGTCAGCTCGCCCAGTGGCGCACCAACGCGCGAAACCTTTATGGCGCCCGCGGTTTCCTCGCCCCGTCCCGTACCGACGGCGAGTACGGGCACATGCTCCACTTCGACAGCGGCTTCCCCGGCCAGACTTGGACCGGCGGCGCCGACTGGCTGCTCTACCCGCTCGTCGAGTACTGGGAGGTCGCCGGCGACCAGGCGTTCCTGCGGGACAAGCTGGGCCCCGCGCTGATGGAACTGGCACTGTTCTATGAGGACTTCCTGACCCGGACCGACGGAGGCGGCAAAGTCGTGTTCGTCCCGTCGTTCTCGATGGAGAACGCGCCCGGCAACACCGGCGTGCTGCTGTCCATCAACGCCACCGGCGACATCATGGCCGGCAAGCACGCTCTCCAAGCCGCCATTTCCGCGGCCAACGCGCTCGGCGTGGAGCAGGGCAGCGGCCAGGGCGTCCAGCGCTGGACGGCGTTGCTCGGGAAACTGCCCGCGTACCGGATCAACGGGGACAACGCCCTGGCGGAGTGGTCCTGGCCGAGCCTCAACGACAACTACAACCACCGGCACGTCCAGCACCTGTACGGCGCCTGGCCGCTGCACGAGATCAACCCCGAGACCCGGCCCGAGCTGGTCGCACCCGCGCTGCGGGCGCTGGAACTGCGCGGCGACGAGAACCTTTCCGCGCACGGGAGCCTGCACAGGGCGCTGGCCGCCGCCCGGCTGAAGGACGGCGGGAAGGTCTACGCGAACCTCCGCAAGATCATCGGCAACACCATGATCTTCCGGTCGCTGATGACGTCGCACAACCCGAACCTGCAGACCTACAACGCCGACGCCGCCCACGCGATACCCGGTGTGCTGGCCGAGGCGTTGCTCTACTCCCGGCCGGGCGTGCTGGAGATCCTCCCGGCCCTGCCCGGGCAACTGGCCAAGGGCTCGATCACCGGCGTGCGGGCGCGTGGCCGGATCCGGGTCCACAGTCTCGGCTGGGACCTGTCCGCCCGGGCGGCCACGCTGTCCGTGACGTCGGCGATCGACCAGGACGTCACGCTGATCAGCCGCCGGGGCATGGCGTCCGTGACGACGACGGCGCCCGTCGCCACATCGCCGCTGGGCGTCAACGCAAGAGTTGTTTCCCTGACCGCGAACCAGCACACCGACATCACCGTCTCCCTCTCCCAGCCCCAGCAAAGCGGGTACGTGCGGCTGGTCAACCGGCGCAGCGGCAAGGTTCTCGACGTCACCGGCAGCGGAACGGCCGACGGCGTCAAAGTCGTCCAGTGGACCTGGTCCGGTGGCGCCAACCAGCAGTGGCAGCGTCTGTCCAATCCGGACGGCTCGGTCCGCCTGGTCAACCGCAACAGCGGCCGGCTCCTCGACAGCCCGGCCGGAGCCGGGCAGGGCACCCAGCTGGACCAGTCGCAGGACACCGGCAGCGACAACCAGTGGTGGAAGCTCGCCGACACCGGTGACGGCTACTACCGGCTCGTCAACGTCCGCACCGGCCTCTGCGCGGACGTGGACGGCGGCTCGGCCGGCGACGGCGCCCGCGTGATCGCCTGGGCCGTCAACACGGGCACCAACCAGCAGTGGCAGATCGTCGACGCCTAACCCGGTCACCCTTTCCCGCCAGACCGGACAAGAAGCCCACCATGCACGCATCGCCACGCCGCATCCGGCGGTCGGGCATCGTCGCCGCGACGGCGATGATCCTGCTCGGCGGCGTCGCGGCGGTCACCACCACCGCGGCCGTCGCCGCCACCGTCGACACCAGCGCCTGGTCCATGTCGTGGACCGACACTGCCGCCTAGCCGGTTCGCCGAATCGTGCACGGATTCGCGCGCTGCGGGCACCCCTCAGCCGTTGCGCGCAGCCGGCCGCCGGTCCCGGACGGACAGCCGGCCGTCGAAGCCGCGTGGCAGCGGGACCGGGCCGATCGCCATCGTCGGCGTGGCCGCCTCCGGCAGTTCGATCCGGAAGGTGGTACACAACAGGCGGCACAGCAGCACCAGTTGGCACAGGCCGAGCCCGGCGCCAACGCAGGCGGTCGGCGCCCAGCCGAACGGCACGTAATGCCGGCCGTGGGGTGCGCCGGACAGCCACCGGTCAGGGTCGAACACGTCCGGATCCCGCCAGTGTCTCGGGTCCTGGTGCACCATCGCGGGACTGAGCACGAAGTGCTGGCCGACCGCGAGGTCGTGCCCCGCCACCCGGATCGGGGTGCGGACGCTGCGGGTCAGCATCGTCGGGGAGGTCCAGCGCCGCAGCACTTCCTTCACGAAGCGGTGGGCCACCGGCGCGCACCGGGTACCGGAGCGGTACAGCTCGGCGGTGCGCACCGAGGCGAACTCGGCGGCGAGGCGGTCTGCCCAGTCCGGCCGGTTGACCAGTTCGTACATCACGCAGCCCGCGGCCGCGCCAGGCGGGCCGGCGATCGCGGTCAGCACGGCGGTGACGGCGTCGACGGCCCGGTCCATGCCGAGCTCGCCGAGCAGGCCGGCGGTGATCGGCTGCGTGAGGTCCGCCCGCGCCGCACCGGCGTCTCGGGCCCGGCGGCGCAGTTCGCGGCGGACCACCAGCCCGGCCTTGACCTGGATCGACACGGGCCGCCAGGATCGCCACCACGGCGGGTCCTCCTCGGCCTCCCCCATCAGCCTGGCGAGTTTCGCGATCGCGTCCTCGCTGATCTTCGCGCGGTCTGCCGGAGAGAGGCCGTCGAGCACGATCGGGAGCAGAGAACGGAAACTGACCTCGTGCGCGAGCCATGGCAGGTTCAGCGACACTCCGGTCCGCGCGCGCAGCAGCGAGTCCATCCGGGCGTCCAGTGCCGCCAGGCCGTCTTCGCCGGAGAGCGTGCGCAGCTGCGCCAGCCAGGCCGACCGCACGCGCTTCCAGGAAACCGGGGTGCTCGGCCGGCGCAGCACCAGGTCACGCAGGCGGTCGGGCAAGGTGAGGTCGGCGTAGTTGTCGGCGTTGGCCTGCGCGGCGGCATCGGCGTCGAACACCATGAGCTGCCGCTCGGTCTGCCAGAACACCCCGCCCGCGGCCGCGCTCGGCCCGCGCAGGTCGCGCAGCACATCCGTGTCCATCGGTACTCCGGGTCGCTGTGGACGGGGAGCGGGCCGGACGCGGCCCGCTCCCGCCGGCCGGTCAGATGTTGTGGTAGAAGTACCAGCGATACTTGCTGTCGGACCTGCGGATGTTCAGCGCGGACAGGGCGGCGCGGAAGATCTTCGACACTGGGTTCACCTCCCCTCGGGCCGGGCAACCGGATCCAGCCGCAGGTGGAACCGCGGTGGCGCGAGCGCCGCCGAGACCTGGGGCCGAGGCGATGGGGCGGCGACGCCGAGCCGGTAGGCCGAGGTGATCAGCCCGACCAGCGTCTCGGTCACCTGCGTCGCGACACCGGCGCCGGCGCAGGCGTGCGGTCCCCAGCCGAACGGGATGAACGCCTCCTGGCCCGCGCCCGAAGCCCACCGATCCGGCCGGAACTCGTCCGGTTCGCTCCAATACGCGGGCTCCCGGTGCACGAGATAGCTGCAAACAACGACCTCGTCGGCCGGCTTCGCGGTGACCGCGGCGAGCCGGTGCTCCCGGCTGGCGATCCGGCCGAACTGCCACGCCACCGGCCAGAGCCGCAGAGCTTCGCGCACCACCCACGCGGGGTGCGCCGGCCCGGTGCCCGCCGTACCCACGAGGTAGAGCGACCAGCCGAGCAGGAAACCGACCGAACCGGCGACCGCGAACAGGCAGGAGAGGAACACCTCGGCGAGGTCGGCAGCCCGGGTGCGCCAGGTGGCCGCGTAGGCGACGACGTCCAGCAGGTCGGCGGGCTCACCCAGGCGACGGGCCCGCCGGGCAACGAGTTCCGCGCCCAGGATCCGGGCGACGCGGACGCGGTACCGGTGGCGGGCGAGCCGGGAGTAACGGTCGCGCGCCCCGGCCAGCACCGCGCGTTCGACGACCTGGTCCACTGTCTCGCGCAACGCGGCCGAAGGGGTGGCACCGATCAGTGCCGGGCGGAAATGTTCGTACACAAGGCGGTTTCCCGCGTCCGGCCAGACACTCCCCGATGCCAGACCGGCGACGAGCGCGGGGAGTTCGTCCGCGTGGTCGCGGGTGTACCGCCGCAGCAGCACCCGTGCCGCCCGCCCGATTTCGACCTGCGCGGACCGCGGTGCGAACGTTCCCGTCCTGATCCGGAAGAAATCGGAATGTTCCAGGAAATGTCCTTTGTCGTTCGCCAGTATTGCTTTCGCGAGAACCGGATCGGAAACATAGATCTCACCCCGGCGCCTGATGAACACCGCGCCGCGATCGCGACGGAGTTTCCCGATTGTGGCGAGCGGATCAGCATCCGGACCGAGCGCTGTCATGCGCACTCTCCTCGAAGAAACCCAGCGGGAGACAGCCTAGCTAACCGCCGCCGCGAAGAGGCTGTCAATACTCCGTCGCGGTGGCTGCCGAACGGCCTCCGAGCACATTCCGGCATTCAGTTGCGGTTATTCTCGGCCGAATGGCAGGAGCCGCGGACCTGCGCGACACCCGCGCCCAAGGCGGTCATCCCGACGTCCAGCAGGCCCCGTCGACATCGCCGCGATCAGTTTGCGCTGAATCTTCATCTCGTCCGCCTTTCCGGGTTGCCACTCGCACGACTGCTCGGTGGTCCGAGGCGGCGGCAACGACCAAGTGACGCTTCTTCCCGCTCACCCGCGCCTCCACGCCGGCTGTTTCGGCGATGCGGGCGAGGGTGATGCGGCTGACGCACGGCCTCGCAACATTGTCTGAGCCGGCCAGTCCCCGAAGCTCCTCAGACCCCGTCCCGAACTGCCGGGCCGCCAGACGTGGAGTTGCGTCCGTTCACTGCAGGATTCCGGCGGTGGGGTCCTGGTCGTCGAGAAGCGCCTGTCGCAACGGCTCGCGCCAGGCGGCGAGCTCCAGGTCGAAGGCGCCGAAGTCCGTGCCGAACTCCCAGTAGGCCCAGCTCATGCCGAGGCGCTCGGCTTCGGCTCGTACGAAGGCCGTCCACCGCGCGCGGGACGACATGTCAGCCTCGGAGAAGGCGCCGAACTCGCCGATGAACAGGGGAAGCCGCTGTTTCCGTCCCCACGCCGCGACCTTGGCCAGATCATCGCGTACGGCGTTCTCGTCGGCGGTGTCCCCCCACGTGCGGCCGAGCCATCGCTCCGCCCCCGGAACCCATCCGGCGCCCTGATGGGTGAACTCGAACGGTGCGTAATAGTGGATCGTGGCGATCAGGTGGTCGTCGTCGGGCACGGCGAGTGCGGGCAGCGCGTCGGGGCTGTTCATCTCGGCAGGCCCGATGATCACGGTGCGCTCGGGGTCGGCATCACGCACGACGGCGAGTGCCTCCGCCAGGACGGCGTTCCATCGGTCCGCCGTGAGGTGACCGCGTGGCTCGTTGAGCAATTCGAAGCAGAGCCGTCCGGAGTGGCCGGCGTAGCGTGACGCGATTTGCCGCCAGAGCGCGAGGAAGCGTGGCAGGTGCTCGTCCGGCGCGGTGCAGAGCTCGTGGTAGTGGTGGACGTTCACCACCACCTGCAGACCACGGCCGAGTGCCGCGCCCACGCCCGCGTCGACGCGCTGGAAGAACGCCGGATCGATCGAATACGGCGTGGCGGCCTCCGCGTGTGCCGACCACCGGACCGGCAGGCGGACGGTGTCGAAACCGGCCTTGGCCACCTCGTCGAAGTGCCGCTCATCGAGCGCCAGCTCCGGACCGTCACCCAACGCGTCGAGCGCGTTGCCGAAATTGATTCCTCGCCCGAGCCACCCGTTCACCATGCCTCCCGGCGTCACTTGAGACGATAGGCCCGGATGATCGTCTGGTCCACGGTGTTGCCCGCCGTGCCGAGCGCGCGGCGTCGTGTTGCCGGGCGCGACGCTCTGGCTGCTGATGACCCGCCTGGCGCCCGCTCGGCCTGCTGCTCGCACTCAACGGTGCGGTGCAGTTCCTCGACGCGACCATCGGGGTGGCGCACCACCAACTCGCGCAGACGGTAGGCCCGCTCTGTTTCGCGATCGCGAAACTGGTCGCCGCACGATCCATCATTTCCCATGGATCCCGGCTCACCGATCCGGCAGCGGGCCGACGGTGAGTTCCGAACTTCCGCTCATGCCGCTTTGGTCGCGCACGGTAGCGTCATCCGCTCATCGGCGTAAGGCGTTCTGTGTCAAGCTGTTCGGCCCAGTCCGCCCACTGCCGGGTCATCTGTGCCAGTCCGACCCGGTATGCCTGGGTCAGGCCGACGATGTGCGCCCGGTCGGGGTAGGGCTCGCCGCCGGTCGTGTAGTCGTGGGTGATCATGGCGGCGCCATTTCGTAGGGCGTGTGCGGGCGCAGACCCAGGATGCCGTAGGACACCGTGGTGAGTTTCTTGGTCCGGTCGGCCAAATCCGCCTCCTCCCACCTTGCCAGATACTCCGTTTCGGAGTAAAGGCATACTCTGAAACGGAGTATCTACTGCGAGGTGTCCCCATGTCTCAGACACCACCCATCCCCGCCACCGAGTGGTCTTCCCTGGGCCGACCCGCCCTGGTCCTGTCGATGATCGCCGCCGCGGTGTTCGGCCTGCTGGCCGGCTGCGGCGCGGGGTTACGCGGGTTCAGACTCGGCGAACCCTTCCACTTCGGTGAGGCGTTCACCGCCCTGGCTTGGATATCCAGCACCCTCGCACCCGCACTGGCCGGGATCTTCATCGGCCTTGTCGTGCTCGTGGGCGGCATCGCCCTCATCGCCCCGAGAATCCGGTCGGCCCCCCCGGCCCCTCGAGTCCATCCTCAAGGCCGTCATGGTCATCGCGTTGTACGCACTGGCCCCCGTCGTGCTGCTGTCCATCGGGCCGTTCGTGGCCTGGCCGATCTTCTGGTTCGAGTCGGGGTTCGGCACCTGTGTCCCTCCCACCTGCGGAGCCGTTCAGGCTGTCCCCTGACACGGCCGGAACCACGGCAGATCCTGACATGCCGATGAGCGTGCGCCTGTACCATTGCTTCCCTTGAGTCAAGGGGGAAGCCGATGGATCTCACGGGTCGGCGGGCAGCAGTCACGACGCTCTTCGAGACCCACAGCAAGGCGACGTTTCCGAGCCGGTGGCGGGGTTTCGACGTGGAAGGCTTCGACATGGTGATGCTTGATGCGGACCCAGCCGGTTGTGTCTCCGTCTGGCTGGAGCAACAAGGTCTCCTGGACGACGGGAGATGGGACGTCCTCGCCGAATGCGAACAGCGACTCATTCGGGTTATCCCCGAGCTGGACGCCTGTGGTCGCGAGTACTACCAACGACTTCTGGACATGACGGTATTGATGCTGGAGTCGAACCCCTCACAGCGGCGACGCCGGTGACCTCACCATCGCTCGGCGTCGCAGGACCCATTCGCGGTCAGTCGAACGCCCGTTCATGCCGCGATGTCCTCCGTGAACAGGCAGCCCGGCTGCTCACTATCGAGGACCACGAGACTGGCCCCGCTTCGGGCGCTGATGATGCCCACGGCGGTGATGCCTCCTCGACCGTCGTAGGCGAACACCGGGCCGCCGCCGTCACCAGGGTTGCACGCGGGGCCGCCGCCGTCGGCAGGTGTCGCCGTCCACATCCCGCACGTCCTGACATTTTCCAAGTTCGTCACACAACCCGGGTGCCCGTTGATCGTCACCAGCCGCTTCCCGGTGAACGAGCCATCGACCCACACAACCCACACCTCGCACCCGACGCACGAGTTCTGCGCGTCGTGGACGGGCAACACCTCGGCGGGTCCGCCCGCAGGGTGGCGTCGACCCAGACCACGCCGTCGTAGTCCTGGACGTCGCTGCCCACCAACTCGTTTGTCCAGTGCGTTGTTCTCGTACCGTCGGAACTTCACCTGACCGAAATCGGCGTATCCCGTACCGGCGTTGTCGGTGCCGGGGAACCACCGGGTTACCGACACCCCTGCGCCGTCGGCGAAACAGTGCCCTGCGGTGATGCCGTACCGGATCCCGTGGAAGTTCGTCAGGCTGAAGCCGTACGTGCAGGTACCGGTCTGATTGCCGATCCGGTCGCCGCCGTAGTACGGCGAGCTGTCGTTGAAGCGGCCGGACGCTGGCTGCACCTTCGCCTGCTTGGTCACCCGCACCGCCGACCCGCCGCCGTCAGCCCTGGGGTGACGACGTCCGCGCTGACCTCGACGCTGTTGGTGTCCGGGTTCACGCCCACCCCGACCTGAGTCCCGTCGGCTGACGTCAGGGAGTTGTCGTTCTGGACGGCAGCGCGTATCCGGTCCGGCCGGTGGGTTCCCGGGTTGAACACCGCACTGCCGATCGCACTCGGGCCGCTGGTCATGATGTACCCGGTGCCGGCGAAGGTCCGCTACGACCGGCTCCGGCACGGCCACCCGTGACCGGCGGATGCTGTGGCCGTCGCTGGGGGCCGCGCCGGGGTTCGTGGCCCGGCGCGGGCCTCCTACGCGTTGACCGGGACGCCGAACCATTGCCGGGTGGCGTTTCGCAGCTCGTCCTGGTCGGGGTGTGTCTCGGACGACGCCCACGCCACGTAGGAGTCCGGGCGGAGCAGGAGCGCGGTGACGTCGGTGGTGGCCGTGGCGCGGACGGTCTCGACGCCGTCGGCGTGCAGGTCGCCGTCCTCGGTGAGGTCGATCAGCAGCGGTTTCCCCCGGCGGACCAGTTCGGCGAGGCGGATCGTGCTGTCGGGAGTGTGCAGGTCGAGATCGGGTGCGGGCCAGCCGGCCAGGGGGTGGGCGTCGTCGGCGACCGGGTAGCGGACGTCCGCGCCGGCGACGAGCTGGGCGAGGGCGCGCACGACGTCCGGTTGGGTGAGCAGCTCGCCGAATATCCGGCGCAGGCCGGTGATGTCGTCGCCGGGGGCGAGCAACGCGGCCTGGGTCTGGGAGTAGGTGATGGCGCGGTCGGCGATCGGGCGTCGTTCGGTCTCGTAGGTGTCGAGGACGTCGGCGGTGCCGTTGATCGCGGCCGCGAGCTTCCAGCCCAGGTTGATCGCGTCCTGCATGCCGAGGTTGAGGCCGGTGCCGCCGGCGGCGAAGACGTGCGCCGCGTCGCCGACGAGGAATACCCGGCCGTCCCGGTATCGGTCGGCGACCCGGGTGTTGCCGCCGTTGATCCTGCGCAGCACGTGCGGGCCGGCGCCGGGTGGCGGGCCGAGCGGGACGTCGGTGCCGAGCACGCGGTTGACGCTGGCCTGCATCTCCTTGAGGGTCATGGGCGTGTCGGTTTCCGGTTCGTCCCACTCGACTGTGGCGATCAGTGGTGGGAGGCCGGGCAACGGGGCGTAGGAGAACCCGCCGCGTGTGGTGCGGACGGGCAGGAACGGCAGGACCGGGCCGTGGCCGGGCACGTTCAGCGCGCCGGTCGCGGGATCGAGCCAATCGGGCGGCACGGTGGCGTGCACGGTACGGCTGGTGGTCCGGTCGTAGGTGACGCCGGGGAACTCGATGCCGGAAGCCTTGCGCACCAAGCTGTGCGCGCTGTCCGCGCCGACGACGTAGCCGGCCCGCAGCTCGTAGGTTTCCGTGTCGGGGCCGCGGACGGTGAGGGTGACGCCGTCGGCGTCCTGGGTGAGGCTGGTGAGTTCGTGGCCGCGGCGGATCTCGGCGCCGAGTTCCGTGGCGCGTTCTTCAAGGATCTGCACGGTCTTCAGCTCCGGGACCGGAAGGTTGTGGATGGGACTGTCCTCGAGGAGGCTGAGGTTGAGTGGCATCGCGGCGAACATGAAGTAGCTGCTGTTGGCCTGCGGCGGGCCGGGGCGGCCGCTGAGCCGCTCGAACAGGCCGCGGCGGTCGATCATGCGGACGACCTGCCCGACGAGGCCGTTGGACCGGGGTTGCGTGCTGGGCTCGGTCAAGCGTTCCAGCACGATCGGGCGGACGCCGCCGAGCGCGAGTTCGCACGCGAGCATCATGCCGTTGGGTCCGCCGCCGATGATGACTGCGTCCATGGTTGTCTCTCCTCTGTTTTCGGGCATGCCGAGTAGCCCGTCGAGCGGGCTTTTGTTGGTGTGGCGGGATTAGCGCGGTTCGGGCAGTCCGGCCCGGATCCGGTCGAAGACCTCGTGGAGCAGGGCCACGAGCGATCGGGTGGGGTCGCGCGTCCAGTGCGCCATCGCGGTGCCGAGCCCGGTGCTGACCACCCCGGCGACGATCTGCGGGTACAGGTCGTCGGTGGCGTTGGTGTGGGTGCGCTCGGCGATGGCGACGGTCAGCTCGTCCTGTGCCGCGGCGTGTGCGCGGAACACCTCGTGCTGCACGTCGGGCTCGGCGAGCAGTTTCTGTAGTGCCGGGAAGTACCGGTCGTCCGGTGGGCCGGCACTGCCGGGCGGCGGCTCGAACTGCGCGACGACTGCGTGGATGAGTGCGTCCCAGAGTGGTTCGTCGGCGGGGCGGTCCCGCAGTAGCTCGGCGATGCGTCGGCCTCGTTCGATGTGCGCGGCGACGATGGCTTCGGCCTTGCTGGTGAAGTAGTTGCGGAAGGTACGTCCGGAGACGTTCGCCGCCGCGGCGATGTCGTCCACCGACACGTTGTCGAATCCGCGCTCGAGCACGAGCGCGATGGCGGCGTGACTCAACGCGAGACGGGTCTCCCGCTTCTTACGTTCGCGCAGCCCGCCATCCTCTGTCGCCATGACAGCCACCCTAGCCAAACTTTCCAACTTTGCAAACTTTCCAGCATGGAAAATTTTGGCCGCGTCGACCTGGCGGCGACACTCGCCGAACTCGCCCGGCGCGGGCCGGCGGTCCGTATCCACCTCCCGACGAGGCCGGTCACGGTGCCCGGCAGCGCACCGAACCTGAGGCACCCGCTCACCAACTCCTCGACAACGCGGAACGCCACAAACGAAATCACGTAGCTGCCCCGGGCGACCCCGCCCCTCAGCGGCCGAGCCGGGCGACCACAGCGTCGAGCGCGAGGCCGACCGCGTATTCGTACTCGGCAGCGGCGTCGAACCGGGCAAGGTGGGGCGCCGCGTCGGCGACCGAGGGCAGGCCGCTGCCTTCCAGGGTCGCTTGGCGCTGGGCGATTCCCGCGACGTCGGTGGTGCCGTAGGTCGGCACGGCGTCGACCTCCCGCAGCAAGGAGCCGATGAGGGTCGCCACGAGCGCTCGGAGGAGGTGGACAGCCTCCTCGGCGGGACAGCCGGCGGCGCGTAGAACGGTCAGGACCGCCTCGATCGGGACGAGCCCCTCGAACGAGCCAAGCTGCCGGGTCAGCACCAGCGAGGCCGCCTCGGGGTGGGCCAGCGCCCGCTCGCGGAAGGCGTGGGCGATCGCCCGCAGGTCGGCGCGCAGATCGCCGGTGGGCTCCGGCAGGGTAATGGTTCCCAGGAGGTGTTCGGCGACCGCGTCGAGGAGGCCGTCCTTGCCCTCGACGTGGTTGTAGAGGCTCTTGGCGTCGACGCCGAGAACCCGCCCGACGGCGCGCATGCTGACCGCGGCGACACCCTCCGCGTCGATGACCCGCAGGGTCGCCTGGACGATCGCCTCGCGGGAGAGCCGGCTCTCGCCCTTGGCTGGGCGGCCCCGGCGCGCGGTGCTGGTGCTCATGGCGTTCATCGTGCCGGACACCCTTGCCGAAATCCACACCGTGGGTATAACGTGCCGTACCTAAATCCACACCGTGGATAAAGGAGTCGCGACCACGTCCACCCACGGGCACCTCACCCACCGCTGACCCCACAGGAGTCCTCCGATGTCCCGCTTCACCCTGCCACCCGAAGACGTGCTGCGCGCCCGCGAAAAGCTCGTCCTGGACCACTTCCGGGACGAGGTCCGCCAGGACTGGGACGCGACCCTCTCGACGTTCCCGCACCCGCACTACGAACTCATCGCGCAGATGACGGTCCACGATGGCGACCGCGAAGTCCGCGGGTACTACCACGACACCCGTGTGGCCTTCCCCGACCAGGACCACGAAATCATCGCCTTCCGCCACGCCCACGATGCCGTCATCGTCGAGTTCTGGCTCACGGGCACCCACCTCGGCCCGCTCGGCAAGATCCCGCCGACCGGCTCGAAGCACCGCACCCGGATGACCGCGTACTTCCTGTTCGACGCCGACGAAAACCTGATCGCCGAGCGCATCTACTTCGACCAGCTCACGATCCTCAAGCAGCTGATCGGTGGCCTGGACAAGAAGAAGCCCGCCGACCTGCTCACGCTCGGCCGCGCCGTGGCCGGGGCACTCACCATGGCCGGCGGCGGACCCGACCCACGCCTGACCCGCACCACCGCACCCGATCTCGACGGCTGACCGGGGAGCGCACGACGCGGGGCCACCTGCGCGGCACCGAGCCCTGCGCGACAGCACAGTGCCCCGTGAAACCGCTTTCCGAGCACCGGAACGGCGATACAATGCGGGGCGCCCGGACAAAGGAGTTCGCATGGTGAAAGCGTTCAGCCGTCGCACGGTGCTGGTCACCGGCGCGGGCGTCACCGCAGGCCTTGCATTGCCCGGCGTCGCCCACGCCTCTCGGACCGCCAGCACGGGCTTCACCCTCAACGCCGAAACGCTCGACGGCGGCGAACAGATCACCTCGCTCACCGTCGAGACCGCCCGGATCGGGCCGATCGACCCCGCGAGCCTGACCACCGGCACGTTCAGCGTGCACGCAAGGGCCACCAGCCCGATCGACACCGGCGGGCAAGACATCGGCTACGACCTCGACCGGCCCGTCACCGCCGGGCGGCTCGACCGCCACGGCGACATCGTGCTCGAGCTGAGCCACGCCGAAGGCCAGACCGGCGGTAACACCCTCGGCTACCTCGACGGCAAAGCCCGCAACGTCCGGCTCGACCTGGTCTACACCATCAAGCAGAACGCCCCCATCCGCCTGCGGCACGGCCAGTTGATCACCCTCACCGGGTTCACGCAAGGCCGGCTGACCAACCCCGAAGCCGACGCCTTCACCTACCACACCTCACGTTCGGGGATGAAGTACCGGCTGTACTCCCCCGCGTCACGCCACGGCCGCCGCCCTTTGATCGTCTGGCTCCACGGCGGCGGCGAAGGCGCTTCGCTGCCCGATGACTACTACGACAACGAGACCACGCTGCGCGCCAACCGGGGTGCGCTGGGCTTCGCCACCCGGCAAGCGCAATCGATCTTCGACGGCGCTTACGTCGTCGTCCCGCAAAGCACCTCCGCCTGGATGGACGACGGTCCCCGCTTCGCCCCGCTCATCCACGAAATCATCCGCGACGTGATCCGCACACGCCCCGTCGATCCCGGACGCGTCCTGGTCGCCGGCTGCAGCAACGGCGGCTACATGAGCCTCAAGATGACCACTGTCTACCCCAGGACGTTCGCCGCTTCGGTACCGATTTGCGGAGTCGTCACCGCCCGGAAACCCGGCGGCCCACCGTTGATCCCGGACGCCGAGCTGACCGCGATCAGCACACCCACGTGGCTGGTCGCGTCCCGCGACGACGACACGGTGGACCCGCAGGCCAACACCGTTCACGCGCACGAGCTCATCCCCCGCTCGACGGTGACGCTCTACGACCACGTCAGCTGGAACGGCCATCAGTTCCCGGGCCACTGGTCGTGGATCTACGTGGCCCGCAACGACCCGAGCACCGGCGGCACCCACGTCTGGCAGTGGATGGCGCGGCAGCACCGGTGAAGCGGGTCCCGCCGGTGCAAGGGCGGCCGACCACCGGCTTCCGGCCCCAAGATCCACAAGCAGCGACACGCGGCGGAGTGCGGCATCAGCAGGCGCAAATCCCGAACGGGCGGAAACCTCAAGCGCCGGCGTGAAGACAGGCCGAGTGTTGCCGCGGATCCGGAAGTCCACGGTCGCGGTGTGGAGCACGCTCACCCCGCCGGCGTTCGTTGGCGTCCTGGCGCTGCTCGGCTTCCACGTCGACACCGCCTCGGCCGCGCTGATCATCGGCGTCGGCGCCGTGGTGCCCGCACCGGCCGCGATGTACCGGGCCGAGGCCGACGAACCGACCCCGCCCACGGCCCCGCCAGACGCTCCTGCCGTCGCTCCAGTTTCGGGTCCTCGGCGCGTACGTGCTCGCAGAACAGCAGCCGCCCGCCGGGCCGCAGCACCCGCACGAGCTCGGCCAGCACGCGGTCGACGTCGGGCACCGTGCCGAGCACCATTGGCAGCGCGTCGGCGGCGGCTTGCACCGGCCGCACACCGGTGCGGCCTCGCACGCGCTTTCGAGCCGCCGGTACATCGCCGGGACGGGCTCGCTCAGCACCACCTCCGCCGTCCCCGGGTCCCGAAGGGGGACCTCACAACACTGTCCGTGTTCGGGCCAGGCAGGGCGCACGCGGCGATCAGGCCGGGGCGCGGCGCGCGAATTCCGGTGCCCGTTCGGGCCGGAACCCCACTCCGACGAGGTACGTGGGCACGACCTGCAGAACCGGGAATCGCCGCACCGCGGCCAGCAGCGGCCCCGGTGGGCCGGCCAACGTCCCCGTCCGAAGCGGGCCCGCGAGGTCCGCGTGCATGACCCGCTGCAACGCCTGGGCCAGCACAGTCGCGGGCAGCCGGCGCTTGCGGACCCGCGCGAGGTCCTTACCGCCGACCGTGCCGCGACGGAGCGGTCCGGCGAGCAGGGTCGCGGCCGCCACCGCGTCCTGGGTCGCCAGGTTGACGCCCACACCGCCGACCGGTGACATCGCGTGCGCGGCATCGCCGATGCACAGCAACCCCTCCGTGTGCCAGCGGCGAAGCCGGTTCAGCCGCACGTCGAGGTGTTTGACGTCGTCCATCGAAACCAGCTCGCCGACCCGGTCGGCATATTCCGGGAGGAGCTCGGCGACATCGTCCCGGAACGCCCCGATCCCGCGGTCGCGCAACTGCCCGTCGATTCCCTTGGGCGCCACGTAACCGATCTGGAAATAGCTCTGCCTCGGAATGACCACCGTGAAGCGTCCCCGCCCGGCCTTGCGGGTCAGCACACCGCTCTGCTCGCCCTGACGGCGCGAGAGCGCGAACCACCACGTGTCGAAGGGGACATCGAACTCGCTCACCCGTAAGCCGGACGCCGCCCGCAGGACCGACTTCCGGCCGTCGCACGCGACCGTGAGATCGGCCCGGATCTCCCCTTCGACGTGCTCGCCGGTACCGGTCGCCGCGCGGTACCGGACGCCGGCGACACGGCCGTGCGCCCGGACCAGCGACATTGCCTCGGTCTCCATCCTCAGCCGGAACGTCGGCTCCTCCCGGCCGGCGTCGGCGAGCAGATCGAGCAGATCCCACTGGGGAACGATCGTCATGTACGGATGCCGGACACCGAACCGGCCCAGCATCCCGAAGTCCCCGATCCGCTGCACCCCGCCCCGCTCATCCGGCAACACCACCTCGGTGACCCGGGAGCGCGGCAGCGCCGCGAACCGGTCGCCCAAACCGAGGGCGTCGAGCAGGTCCAGGGTCGCGGGGTGGACCGTGTCACCCCGGAAGTCGTCCAGGAAGTCACGGTGCTTCTCCAGCACCGTGACTTCGACACCGGCACGTGCCAGCAGCAACCCGAGCATCATCCCGGCCGGCCCACCCCCGACCACGCAACACGTCGTCCGCTCCACCAAGACCGTCCCCCATCCCGCCGTCCACCGGTCAGCGTGCGCTCCTGGCGATAATTTTCCCGCCGACGCAACGCCTTCCGGCAGGCCGGGTAATCGTAGCCCTCGTCCGCGTGCAGCTTGCGTGGCCGGCGACGAGGCCTGCCGACAGGCCCTTGACCGGGACCACGGCATCGACGATCGTCTCCAGTTCCAGGTGGTCGTCGCGGTCGTGGATCAGCGATCGAGGTCTTCCGAACCAGTCACCTGGGGAACGTCTCACCCGCGACCGAGGCAGGCTCGACGGCCGCGCACCGGGCGTTCAGCTTCGGCGTCTTCACCGTGGCCAGGTAAGTGTCCACCGCTGTGTCGACGCAAGCGGAACGGCCGTAGACACCGTGTCCCCACCCTTCGTAGGTCAACAGCATCGTGGTGCCGCGGGTCTGCCGATGAGCGTTG
Source organism: Amycolatopsis sp. NPDC051128 (assembly GCF_040682715.1). Lineage (NCBI taxonomy): Bacteria > Bacillati > Actinomycetota > Actinomycetes > Pseudonocardiales > Pseudonocardiaceae > Amycolatopsis > Amycolatopsis sp. NPDC051128. Next base: position 25,477 of record NZ_JBFBBN010000048.1, read on the forward strand.
GCCGCCCACGAGTACGCGGTCGCGGGGTCGTACAACGCGTTCACCATCAGGATCTTCGGCGCGTTGTCGATGTCCAGGCGGTGCTGCCGGTTGTTCACCGGATCCGGCCACCCGAGGCACGCGGTGATCGAACTGTGCGCCCGGCCACCGCCGCGCATGTGCGGTGACACTCCCCGCTCAGCCGCGACGAGTGCGCGGTACTCGGTGAAGTCGCGGACCGGCAGGTGCCAGTCCTCGCAGAAGACCGACGGGAACACGTTGTCGACGACCTCGTCCGCGGCGAACGCCGACACCTGCGTGGGCTGCCGCGCGTCCAGGTCGGCGACGAACTGCGCCAGCGGTCCCCAAGCCGGGCGGTGGAACGCGCCGAGCGCGCTGGTGACGATGTCTTGCGCGGTGAGGGTCTTCGACGGGTCGCCGGGATGCCGCACCTCGCCACGGTCGGCTTTGGCGAGCAGACCGTCCCACACCTCGGTGACATCCTTGCCGTGCAGGGCGCAGGACGTGGTCCGGTCACACCACTTCGCCCACTCGGTGAACGCGCCCTCGGCCGCTTTCGCCTCGGTCACGGCGAAACTCGTCGTTCCGAGGCTGTGGTCCATGTTGCTGTCGAGCACCATGGCCCGGATCTTGTCGCCGTACCGCTCGGCGTACTGCTGACCCATCAGCGTGCCGTACGACAGACCGTAGTAGTTGATCTTCTTCTCGCCGAGCGACCGGCGGATGGCGTCCATGTCCTGGATGGTCGCGCCGGTGTCGGTGTGGTCGAAGATCGGTCCGCTGCGCTCGCGGCAGTCTTCTCGCAACTCCCGGTTGTACGAGACCAGGTCGTCGAATTCCGCCTCGGTCTTCGGGTACGTCGACGGCTGTCGCTGTACCAGATCCGTCGAGCACCTCACCGGCTGTGTACGCCGGACTCCGCGCGGATCGAAACCGACGATGTCGAAGCGCGCCCGCACGTCCGCGCTGAACGATTCCTGGCGAAAAATCGTGTAGTCGACCCCGGAGTTGCCCGGCCCGCCAGGGTTGATCAGCAGAACGCCGATCCTTCCAGCCGGGTCGGTCGCCTTGCGGCGCGCCACCGCCAGGTCGAACTCTCCCACCGAGGGCTTTTGGTGGTCGATCGGCAGTCGCAAGGTCCCGCACTCCGCGGTGAGGTCTTCGATGCACGGTTCCCAGTCGATGGCCGCCACCTCCCGAGCGGTCTGGCCGACGCCGGTGTCCGCTGGTCGAGCACTCGCCGCACCAGCGGTGAGCACCAGCGCCGAACCGGTGAGAACCACCCCGATGGCCCGCGCGACAGGTCGCAAGAGTTCCTCCAACGTGTTGAGTGGCGACAACCGTCCCAGACCCACCCTGAGATCGACCTCAGGTAGGAGGGCGCGATTCGACACCCGTGTTCCCAGCTCAATCGAGCAGCCGCATGATCCGCCGCTGGTCGTCGGGGCTCACGGGCACCCGGCCACCAGCAGGAGGTTCCGGTACTCGACGGGCCGCGGCTGGAGCTGATATGCAGTCGTTCGGCGATCTCCGGATTGCCCAGCCCGTCGGCGATGGCCCGCGCGGTGTCGAGCTCGCGTCTGGTCAAAGTGGACAGCGGACTTACGGCGAGTGCTGGACGACCGTGGCCCGTGGCGGCGGCGATCATCCATGCCGTGGCCGCCGGGGACAGCACGGGATTGCCCTCGGCGACCACGCGCACCGCGTCGATGATGCGCGCCGGTGGGGTGTCCTTGAACACGACGTTCCCGATGGCGTAGCGGACAAGGCGAGTCTGGAAGTAGCTGCGGACGATGTGCGGTTGGCGTTGGCGGCGACGTAGGAAGCGGCGGTCCGGTGGCGCGCGGTCATGCGCTCGTCCTCGCCGGTCGTGCCCGGGTGGGGTACCAGCCGCTGACCGCGCCACGGAAGTCGGTCCGGTCGGCGGCGACCGCGGAGTTCGCGGTCGCCGCCTGGGGATCAGGTGCGGGTCCACCTCTGGTTGGTGCCGCCGTGGCAGTCCCAGATGATGACCTTCGTCCCGTTGGCGGTGGCGCCGCCGTTGACGTCCAGGCACTTGCCCGACGCCACCGCCGTCACGCTGCCGTCGGAGTTGACGCGGAACTGCTGGTTGCCCTGGCCGTTGCAGTCCCACAATGTCACGGCGGCGCCGTTGGCCGTGCCCTGGTTGTAGACGTCCAGGCACTTCGCGTCGTCGTAGGCGCGCAGCTCACCGGCCGCGGTCGTGGTGAAGCGCTGGTTGGTCTGGCTGGTGCAGTCCCAGATCTGGGCCAGGGCGCCGTTGGTCGGCGTGCTGCCGGGGATGTCCAGGCAGCGGCCGGAGCTCTGGCTCACCAAGGAGAACGACGTCGGCGCGGGGCCCCCGCCACCGCTGACGACGTACACCGCGGTGCCGTGCGCCGGGACGCTGGCCGAGATGGCGCCGGACGTGGTGGTCGTGCCGTTGGTCCAGGCGTCGCGCAGCGTGAACGAGCTGCCCGACAGGCCGATCGCGCTCGCCGTGGTCGAGACGGTGGTCGTGCCGCCGCCCTGGTTGAACAGGGCGACCGCGACGTTGCCGTTGGCCAGCTGCTTGGCCAGGACGCGCCGGGTGCCGTCGTTGGAGACCTGCCTGGCCTGCAGTCCGAGGCTGTCCTGGTTGATGGCGATGAGGTTCGCGTTCTTCAGGATGGTCGAAGTGGCGGCGTCCATGTTGCGCGGGTCGTTGCCCGCGATGAGGGGCGAGGCCATGACGGCCCACAGGGCGAAGTGGCTGCGCATCTCGGTGTCGTTCATGCCGCCGCGCCCGACTTCCATCATGTCCGGGTCGTTGAACCCGCCGGGCTTGGCGTAGGACGCCAGGGGCACGGTGACGTTGACGATGTTCTGGATGCCCATCGGGTAGCCGTTGGTCTGCCCGGTGTCCCACTTGTTGGTGATGTCTTCGGTGGTGCGCCACATGTTCGCCACGTCTCCCCAGTTGCGCCGGGGCCCGGTCTTGTCGTGGATGCTGTTGGAGTTGATGCTGTAGACGATCGGGCGGCCGGTGGCGCGCAGCGCGTCGCGCATCTTGGCGAACGTGCGCACCTGGTCGTCGATCGTGCCGCTGGGCGAGCACCAGTCGTACTTGAGGAAGTCCACGCCCCAGGCCGCGAACTGGCGGGCGTCCTGCTCCTCGTGGCCCAGCGCCCCGGTCGAACCGGCGTAGGAGTTGAAGTACTGGGCGCACGTCTCGGCCAACGGCGCCTGGTAGATCCCGAACTTGAGGCCCTTGCCGTGGATGTAGTCGCCGAGCGCCTTCATGCCGCTGGGAAACCGGCTCGGGTCGCCTTGGAGGTTGCCCGCCGAGTCCCGGTTCGGGTTCATCCAGCAGTCGTCCACCACGACGTACTCGTAGCCCGCGGCACGCATGCCGGAGTTGACCAGCGTATCGGCCATCTGCCTGATCAACGCCTCGTTGATGTTGCAGCCGAACGTGTTCCACGAGTTCCACCCCATCGGTGGCGTGCGTGCCACACCGTTCTCCAACGCCTCCGCGGACGACGTATGCAGTACCGCCGTCATCGCGGACAGCAGCAGCACGCCTGCCGCTAACAGCGTTGCCGCCCTGCGAGGACGGGGAAGTCGTGTTGCTGTCACCCTGATCTCACTCCTCGGTGCGTACGGCTTTCCGGCTGCCATCCGTGCTGCCGCACGGCCGGGCACAGCGCTGCCCGTTGCTCCGGAATTCCGGATTCGACAAATTCGCCGGCGGGCTGTGACGCGGCGGCTTCCGTCAGCGGCGCAGGCTTCGGCGGAGACAGTGTGGCACTCATTGTTCACGCTCACAAGAGCGTCTCTGCAAGAAGGTATGCGGCAATCCGGGTGAACCACCGTTCGGGACGGAGTCCTCGTTTAGGGCTTTAGCACTGCTTCTATCTGCGGTTACGTGGTTCCTTCCCAACTGTTCGATGGTTCGACGCCAGGTAAAACTTGTTTAGCGCTAACATTCAGCACGGGAAGAAGCGTTGACTGCCAGGCCTCTGCACGACTACATCGGCTCGTATTTTTATAAGATCACCATCGGGTAGCCGGAGCGCGCTCCGGGCCCACCCGCAATCGATGTCACCGTCTTCGGGATCCTTGGGTTTCGTTCCGGTGTTTCGGTCGGAGCGTTCGTGGACCTTGAAGCGCGGCCAAGCTCGGCACCGGGCGCATCCGCGGCGCGGCCGTTGTGGGTCACATCGACCGAGTCGGCTTGGTCCGAGACGAGCGCACCTCCGCTACTGAAAGCGGAGTTCGAATACAGACACAATCGACACCCGAATCGGTAGCCCCTCACTGACGAAACCAACAGGTCAGAGGTTGCGCAGGGGCTACCGATGCTCCGGCCTTTGTGGAGCTGGCGGTGCTACAACTGGCGCCCGTGCCGGAACGCAACGACGTCCAGCGCCTCGGCGCCTTGCTCGCCGGAGTCGGCGGAACCGGGCTTGAAAACACGCTGACCTCGCCGGGACTGGCCACTCCTCGCACGGTGCTCGGAGAGACGCATGCCATGAGAGCCACGCCAATGACACCGGCAGGCAGCCGCTGTGAGCGAGCGACTCGCCGAGCACCTGGATCAGAGCCTGGCCGGACCCGGTCCTGCCGCCCAGGCTTAAGTAGCCGCCGAGCGCGCCTCGGCAAGCGGCACTCGGTCGCCCGACGCGGGGACCGGCTGCGCGGCTGACACAGGGTCGTAGGTGCGGGTTCCGGCTGCACGGCGCAGCTTGACTTGATGTTATTCGACTGCCTCCAGACCCGGAGTCGTGCACCAATCGTACGTTTGTTCCGCTGTCCGGACGCACCTGCTGAGCCGTTCCACGCAAGCGACGCCGATCACGGGCCCGGCGGTCGGCACGCCCGAACCGCCGGAGCCCCTCATTCCCGAGTTGGCGGAAACCGGCGACGAAGCACCGTCCTGACCGGACGAATGCCCCGGATCGCCGTGCGCTATCCGGGGCCGGCCGCGCCATTCCGGGACTCGTGGCGGAGTGCCATGGCGCGGAGCACCATCTCCATGGTGAAGCGGGCCTTCGGGTCGTGGAGGCGGTCTCCGAAGACCTGCTCGAGCTGGCGCAAGCGGTAGCGGACCGTCTGCGGGTGCACCACCAGCTCGGCCGCGATCTTCGGGATCTTGCCGCCGTGGCCGAGCCAGGACAGCAAGGTCTCGGCCAGCCTCAGCTGGGTGGCCTCCGAGAACCCGGCCAGCGGGCCGAACTGGTGGCGGGCGAGCTGGTCGACCAGGTCTTCGTCCGACAGCAGCCACAGCGTGGTCAAGTGCTCGGCGCACCAGGTGATCCGGGCCGCGGGCAGAACCCCGCGGGCCACGAGCCGTTCCGCGGCGCGGGCCCAGCGCAGCGAGTTCGCCGCCTTGTCCAGCGGTGTCGGCGGGCCCACCACGATCCGGACTCCGAGGTCCGATGCGATGCGGTGCAGCCGGTCCTGGTCGATCGGGGCCGGCAGGAGCAGGTGCGGTTGCGGCAGCTCCAGATTGCTCAGGACGTCCGTCCCCCACGAAGTCACCGGTGTGCGGCTCACGTGGGCGTGCGGCTCGACCGACACCGCGGCCACGGTGTCCGGTGGCGCCCAACCGACGGCCTGGGCGGAGTCGGTGATCACCTCGACGGGGACGGCCGGCCGCTCGAGGACGAGCTGCAGCAACCGCCGGCGCAGGCCTTCGCGGGCGCCCTCCATCTCGGCCTGCGCCTCGCGGTAGCCCTGGAAGGACATTTTCGCGAGCTCGTCGGCGTAGCCGAACAGCATCTCGCCCAGCCGTCCCATGGCCATCGACGACAGGTGGTGGCGCTGCCCGAGCCGCATGATGCCCTGCCAGGCGACCCGGGTGCCCACCCGGTACGCGGCGTGGAGGTCGTCGAGGGTGCGGCCTTCGCGCGCTTCGCCGGCACCCAGCCGCCGGCACGTCTCGTGCAGCTTGTCCCGCGCGGTCGCCGGGTCCTCGACCAGATCCACGAAAAGCTTGACAGCACAGTCGACGCCCTGCCGCGTGACGTGGGTGTACCGGCCCTCGCCCGGTCTGGCGTAGACCGGAACCGCCCGCCAGACCTCGCGGACGATCTGCTCGACCAGCCTGGGCAGCGCCGGCCGCATGAACTCGGCGAGCTCGCGGGCCTGACCGCGTCTACGGAGCTCGTCTTCCTCGCCGTCATCGGCCGGACGCCGGACGGCTGTGGCGGCAAGCTGATGACCGTTTTGCCGGGGTGTCAAGCGTTCCTCCACCCGTCGTTCTGGCATTCCACGCTTTACCCGGAAGTAAAACAGTGGTCACGGATCACAGTAAACCGCCAAGGGATGGCATCGCTCCCTCGACCGATCAAGACCGTGCCCCGGTCACGGGGCAACCGCCGGTTTTCGCAGTGCGGCCAGGGCGCTGTCGAGGTGCCTGGCGATCACCTCGACGTTCGGAGCGTCCAGAAGCGACAGGTGGTGCCCGGGGACGACGACGAGATCGAGGTCCGGGCAGACCGCGTCCCAGCCCCTCGCCGGATCGGTCCGGTCGAATCGCGGATCCCGCAGCCCACCCGGCACCGGCGAAGCGGCGCTGTAGAAGAGCGTACGGCCGGGATAGACCGACGGCTCGTAGCGTTCGAGCAGCCGGGCGTCCAGGTAGGACGCTCGCTGGTGCGCCAGGATCGCCCCGCTCACCCCGGGATCGATCAGCCCGGACCGGCGGAGCGCGGCGACCAGGAGGTCCGCTTGCGCCGGTTCGTCCAGTTCGGCGAGTTCCTCGTAGGGAAGGTTCACCTCGCCCCCGTAGGCGGTCCGGAGGAACTCCTGGTAGCGGGTCAGCCGAACCCGCTGGACGTCGGCCTCCGCATCGGCGGGCAGGGGCAGGATCGGGTCCACGAGCGCGAGCAGTTCGACGTCCTCGCCGGCGGCGGTCAGCTGTTGCGCCGCTTCGAAGGCCAGGAAGCCGCCGAACGACCACCCGGCCAGCCGGTACGGACCGTGGGGCTGCATCCGCCGCAGTTCGGCCAGGTGGCACTCGGCCCGTTGCTCCACTGTGGACGTGTCGGCCACGCGATCGAAGCCGTAGGCGGGGACGTCCGGATCCAGGAGATCGACGAGCTGGCGGAACACCCCGGTGTCGCCGCCGCCGGGGTGGAAGAAGAACACCGGGGACCGGGCACCCGAGTCCCGCAGCACCCGGACCGGACCGGTGACCCGGTCGCACTCCCGCACCACCGCGGCCATCAGCTCGACCGTCGGCCCGGCGAACAGCCGGTCTTTCGTGAGCGCGGTTCCGGTGCGCGCGGAGATCAGCTCGGTGATCCGCCCGGCCTGGCGGTCGTCGCCGCCGAGCGCCGAAAACCGCTGGGTCACCCCCACCGGCACACCCAGCACTTCCTGCCACGCGGCGGTGACCAGCCGCTCGGCGGCGTCTCGCGGTGGCACGACGACGGTCACCGCGTCCGGCCGCGGTCCCGCGCCGGCGATCCCCAGTTCGGTGTACAGGTGCTTCCGCAGGTCGGCCAGCGTCGCCCCGCGCAGGATCGTCGCCAGCGGCAGGGGCACGCCGAAGTCGTGGTCCACGGCGTTCCGGATGCGGACCGCCAGCAGCGAGTCCACGCCGAGACCGACGAGCGGCACGTCGTCGACGAGCGACGGCAGTTCCAGCACCGACGCCACGCGCTCCGCAAGCTGCCGGCCGATCAGCTCCCGCGCTTCGGCGGGGGCGCGATCTCCCCACGACACCGCCCCCGGTCCCGCGCTCTCGCCGGGAGGCCGGCCGAGTATTCCGGCGAAGAACGGGACCGAGACCAGATCCGGGAACTGGGTGGCGAGACGGCGGGTGTTCAGCCGCACGGCGCCGAACCCGGACGCGCCGGCACTGACGACGTCGGCCAGCAGGCCGAGCCCTTCCCCGGGCTGGATGGGACGCATCCACGGGACCTCGATCCCGGCGGCGGCGCCGACGCCGGCCCAGGTGCCCCAGTTCACCGTCGTGGCGGGGAGGCCGGCGGCCCGGCGCAGGGCCACCAGCGCGTCGACGTAGGCGTTGGCCGAGGCGTACGCCGGCTGCCCGGGCAGCCCGTGCAACGCGGTGGCGGACGAGAAGGCCAGCCACCAGTCCAGTGCCCGCCCCTCGCTCGCCCGGTGCAGCCGCCAGGCGCCGACGGCCTTCGCCCGCCAGGTCCGGTCGAGGACGTCCTCGTCGAGCCGCTCGACCGTGCGGTCGTCGAAAACCGCGGCGGCGTGAGCGATACCGCGCAGGTCGCCCGCGGCCTCGACCAGCCGTTCGGCGACGCCCGGCTCCGCGATGTCCCCCGGCACGACCACGACCTCGGTGCCCGCCGACTGGAGCTGCTCGATCACCGCGGTCGCCTCGGGGCCCGGCCCGGACCGTCCGTTGAGGACGATGCGGCCGGCACCGCGCTCGGCGAGGTCGCGGGCCAGGAGCAGGCCGAGGCCGCCGAGCCCGCCGGTGATCACGTACCCGGCCCCTCGGCGAACGAAGGGGATCTCGCCCGCCGAGGGGGCGGTGGCGCGCTCCATGCGCGCCGCGTACCGGCAACCGGTGCGCCACGCCACCTCGTCGTCGTCCGCGTCGGCACCGACCTCGACTGCCACCTGGGAAAGGCCGTCCGGGTCGAGGTCCAGCAGCGTCGCCCGGACGGCCGGCTGCTCGAAGGCGAGCACCCGGACCAGGCCGCGCAGCGCTGCGGGGCCGGGTTGCCCGGCCTCGCCGGGCCGGACGGCCGCGGCGGCGAGGGTGACCAGCCACAGCCGCGGCGGGCGGCCGGGCAGCGCCGTCAGCTCACGAACGCAGTCGACGGCCGTCAGCACCGCGCGCTGCCCGGCCTCCGGAGCACCCGACGTGTCCCCGGGAACCAGCAGCACCACGGCGGACGGCCGGTGCCGGACCAGCAGCTCGCGGTCCAGCGACGAGACCACGACCGCGCGGGCCCCGGCGCGCTCCAGCGCGGCGATCGCCTTGTTCGCGAACGGGTTGCGCCGGCCCGCGACCACGAGCACCCGGTCCGCCCGGCCGGCGGCGGGCGGGTCGGTGGCCCGCCAGACCCGGGTGAGCAGCGCGTCGCGCAGGTCCGGCGTGCGCGGCACCGGCCGCATGACGACACCGGCGATTTCGAGCACCGGCCGGCCGGTGCCGTCGACCAGGCACAGGCTGCCCGCACCGCCGGCATCGACCCGCAGTCTCGCGAGCACCCCGGTGCGCACGTCCCCGCGGACCCGGACGGCACCGAACGTCACCGGCACGTACCGATCGTCGTCCGCAGTGGACAAGGTGGCCGCGAATCCCTGCAGGCAGGCGTCGACCAGCACGGGGTGCACGAGGTAGCCGGCACGCGGTGCCGCGTCGGGCAGTCCGATGTGGACTGTTGCGTCCGTGCTCGTCCCGCGGACGCCGGTGACGCCCCGGAACGCCGGACCGTAGCCGATCCCCAGCGCGCGCAGCCGGTCGTAGAGCTCGGCGGCGGCCATCGGCACGGCCTCGTCCCCGCCGGTCGCGTCCGGCGGCGGCAGCGTCCCGGGATCGGTGACCACGTGGGCGTCGGCATAGCGCGTCCAGGTACCGGCCGGTTCCTTGGCCTGGACCGTGAACCGGTGTGCCGCACCGGCTCCGCCCTCGAGGGTGACCGTGACCGGAGTGCTCCCGGCGAGCGGCAATGGCTGGTACAGCACCAGATCCGTCAATCCCAGCCGGTCCGCCGGGACGTCCAGTGCCGCCGAGGCAGCCGCGAACGCCATCTCCAGGTAGCAGGCGGCCGGCAGCACGGGCGTGCCGTCGACCCGGTGGTCGGCGAGCCAGGGCAGCCGCCCGGTGCCGAGGTCGGGCCGCCAGAGGTGGATCGTGCCACCAGGGTGCTCGATGTGCTTGCCCAGCAAGGGATGCTCGCCGGGAGCTACCGGCGGCGTGACCGGCGGCGCCCAGTACCGGGTGTGGTGCCACGTGGTGAGGGGCAGATCGACCAGCTCACCCGCCGTCCGCGCCGGCAGGTGCCCGTGCGCCAGCAGCGCCCCGAGCGCCGCGTGGAATTCGCGGCGCTCGTCGTCGGAGCGTCGCAGGGTGGCCAGCGTGACCGCCTCGCGGTCCGTCGCGGCGGCCGTCTCGGCGATGGCGTGCCCCAGTAGCGGATGGGGCGCGACCTCGACGAAAGTCCGGTACCCGTCGGCCAGGGCGGCCTCGACCGCGGCGAAGAACCGGACCGGCTGGCGCACGTTGGCCGCCCAGTAGCCGGCGTCCGCGACGGCGAGGGTGCGCGGGTCGTCGAGCGCGGTCCAGTACACCCGGGTCTCCGGCGTCACCGGCAGCAGGTCCCCCAGGTCGGCCCGGACGGCATCGGCGGCCGTCGCGACGAGCCGGCAGTGGCCGGCGACCGTGGAGTTGACCAGCCTGGCCAGCAGGCCACGCGCTTCGACGACCGCCGCCAGGGCCCGGACCGGGTCGGCCGGCCCGGCGACGACGGTCATCCCCGGCGAGTTGAAGGCCGCGATGTCGACCTCGGGGTGGTCGGCGAGCAGGAGCTCCACTTCGGACGCGGGCAGCTCGAGCACGGCCATCGCCCCGGTGCCCGCGGTCTTTGCGAGCTCCCGGGCCCGCCGCCGGGCCAGCCGGGTGCCGTCCTCCAGCGAGAGCGCGCCGGCGGTGACCGCCGCGGCCACCTCGCCGAGCGAATGCCCGATCACCGCGGCCGGCCAGGCCCCGTGGTGTGACCACAGCCGGGCGAGCGCCACCTGCACGGCGAACACGACGACCTGGAGCTGTTCGAAGGACTCCGGTTCGGCGCCGCGCTGCAGGGCGCCCCGGACCGAATCGCCGGATTCTTCCCACAGGGTCTCGTCGATCTCGTCGATCGCCGCGGCGAACGCCGGCTCCTCGGCGAGCAGCCGCCGTCCCATGCCCGCCCACTGGGAGCCGAGCCCGGAGAACACCCACACCGCCCCCGGACCGGAACGATCGCTCCGGCCGATCGAGACCCCGGCCGGCGTCTGGCCGGCGGCCACCGCCCGCAGCCCGGCCGCCAGCTCCCCGGTCGTGCCCGCCGTGACGACGGCGCGGCACCGGCCACTCGCCCGCCGGGCCATGCTGTGCTCCACATCGGACAGTGGGGTGTACTTTCCCGGCCCGCTCAGCCAATCGGCCAGCCGTCCGGCGGCTTCCCGCAGCCGTGGCTCCGACGGCGCGGCCACGAGGAACTGGCCGGGCCGGTCCGCCGGCTCGTGGCCGCCGGCCGGCACCACCGCCTGCTCGACCACGACGTGGGCGTTGGTCCCGCCGAAGCCGAAGGCGGACACCCCGGCCAGCGCCGGACGCCCGGTGACCGGCCACGGACGGCGCTCCGGCACGACGGCGAGCCCGAGGTCGCCGAACGGGATGTGCGGGCTGGGGTTCGTGAAGTTCAGGCTGGCGGGGATCTCCCGGTTGACCAGGGACAGGACGACCTTGATCAAGCCGGTGATCCCGGCAGCGGCTTCCAGGTGACCGAGGTTCGTCTTGACCGAACCGGTGAGCAGCGGACGATCCGCGGGCCGCCAGGTGCCCAGCACGCTGCCCAGCGCACTCGCCTCGATCGGATCGCCCAGCGGTGTCCCGGTTCCGTGCGCCTCGACGTAGTCGACCTCGGTCGGGTCGACGTCGGCCGCGACACACGCCGCCACCAGCAATTCCTGCTGGGCGTGCGGCCGGGGCGCGGTCAAGCCGTTCGACCGGCCGTCGGAGTTCACCGCCGAGCCCCGCAGGACGGCCAGCACCCGGTCGCCCGCGCGCACCGCGGCCGGCAGCGGCTTCAGCACGACGACCCCGATGCCTTCACCGCGCCCGATCCCGTCGGCCGCCGCATCGAACGCCTTGCACCGGCCGTCGGGTGCGGTGACGCCCAGCCGGTCGAAACCCGCCGTGATTTCGGGCCCGAGCACCAGGTTCGCCCCGGCCGCGACCGCGAGCTCGCACTCGCCCGCCCGCAGGCTCTGCATGGCCAGGTGGACCGCCACCAGCGACGACGAGCACGCGGTGTCCACCGCGACGCTGGGGCCGCGCAGGTCGAACGCGTACGACAGCCGGTTCGCCGCCACCGCCATCGAGGCGCCGGTGGCCGTCCAGGCGTCGATGCGGCTCACGTCGGCGAGGGTCAGCCGGCTGTACTCGGTGCCGCCGACCCCGGCGAACACCCCGGTCGCGCTGCCCCGCAGCCGCTCCGGCGCCAGCCCGGCGTGCTCGAACGCCTCCCAGGCGACTTCCAGCAGCAGGCGCTGCTGGGGGTCCATCACGCGGGCTTCCCGCGGCGTGATGCCGAAGAACTCGGCGTCGAACCCGGCGATGTCGTCGAGGAAACCGCCGTGCCGCGCGGTGCCGGAGAGCACCTCGGCCTCTTCCGGGGAGTCGTGCCCGAACTGCGGCCACCGATCGGCGGGGACCTCGACGATCCCCGCACGCCCCTCGCGCAGCAGGTCCCAGAACGCGCCGGGGCCGTGGACTCCCCCGGGCAGCCGGCACCCGATGCCGATCACCGCGACGGGCGCTCCCGCTCCCGGGACACCGCACGGCACGGCGGAGGCGGCGAACCCGGCCTGCTCGCCGGCCAGCGCCTGTGCGAGCAGGCGGATCGTCGGGTACTCCCAGAGCAGCGCCACCGGAACGTCGTTGCGCAGCAGGTTCTCGAGGTCGCCGGCCAGCTCCAGCGCTTCCCGCGAACCGAGGCCGTGGTCACGCAGCGGCCGGTCCACGTCGACCGACGCGGGTTCCACCGCGCACAGGTCCGCGATCGCCGCGACCAGCCAGTGTTCCAGCTCCGACGGCGTCATCGAGCGCACCGGCCACCGGTCGCGAGGACGCCGTCGAGGTAGCGGTCCCGCGCCTCCGAACGGGCGATCTTCCCGCTGGACGTGCGCGGCACGCTGCCCGGCTGGACCAGAACGAAGTCGGCCAGCCGCAGGTCGTGGTGCCGCGACACGGCCGCCCGCACGGCCCGCTCGACCTCGGCGATGTCCGGCTCGCGGTCGCCGGTCCGGACCCGTTCGGCGACCACGACCGGTACCTCGCGGCCGTTCTTCTCGACGCTGAAGGCGGCCAGGCGGTCGCGCTGGATGGCGTGGTGCGCGTCCTGCACGGTCGCTTCGATGTCGTGCGGGTGGTGGTTCCGGCCGTCGACGACGATCAGGTCCTTCAGCCGGGCGGTGACGAACAGCTCGCCTTCGTGGATCACCCCGAGATCGCCGGTGCGCAGCCAGCCGTCGGCGGGGACACCGGCCTCCGCTGTGGCGAGCATGCCGTCGAAAGTGCTTTCGGACTCGGCGGCCCGCCCCCAGTACGCCGAAGCGACGTTGGGGCCGTGGATCCAGATTTCCCCGACTTCGCCGTCCGGGAGCACGAGCCCGAGATCGGGGTCGACGATGCGGAGGTGCTGTCCGGCCGGGCGGCCGACGGACACCATCGTGACCGTTCGCTCGCCCGGTCCGGCCGCGGGCACGGCCGTGCCCTTGCTCAGCTGGTCCCGGTCGAACGCCACCGCGCGCGGCGGGGTGCCGGCCGGTGTCGTGGTCACGAACACCGTGGCCTCCGCCAGGCCGTAGGAGGGCCGGTGCGCGGTCGCCGCGAACCCGGTCCCCGCGGTGCCGGACAGGAATCCGGCGACGGTGGCGTCCCGCACCGGCTCGCTGCCGTTGATCGCCACCTCGACTCCGCTCAGGTCGAGGCGGGCGCGCTCCTCGGCGGTCAGTTTCGCGGCCGCGTACTCGAACGCGAAGTTGGGCGCCGCGGTCAGGACTCGCGGGTGGCTCGCCAGCATCCGCAGCCAGCGCACCGGGCGCCGGGTGAACGCCGACGGCGTGGTGAACACGGTCCGGCAGCCCAGCACCACCGGCAGGCAGATGAGCTGGAGCAGCCCCATGTCGTGGAAGAAGGGCAGCCAGCCGACGCTGGTGGTCGAGGCGTCCAGGCCGAAAGCCGCCTGGGCCTGCCTGATGTTGGCCAGCAGCGCGCGGTGGGTGATGACCGCGCCCGCCGGGCGCCGGGTCGACCCCGAGGTGTACTGCAGGTAGGCGGGTTGCTCCTGGTCGATGCGCACCGGCAGGAACTCGTCGGCGGACCGGGTGCCGATCCGGTCCACGACCAGGACGCGCCGCGGTTCCGGCACCTCGCCGCCGTGCTGCAGCTGCCGGACCGCGGGCAGCGCCGACGATGAGGTGAGCCACACCCGGGGCGCGCAGTCGGTGAGCGCACCGACGAGGCGGCGCAGGTGCGTGGGCCCGCCGGGCTCGACCAGCGGGACCGCGGTCAGGCCGGCGTACAACGCGGCGAGGAACCCGGCGACGTAGTCCAGGTTCTGGGGGCACAGGACGGCCACGCGATCACCCGGCTCGGCCAGCCGGTCGAGCCGGACCGCGATGGCCCGTGCCCGGCGGTCGAGCTCGAGCCAGCTCACGGTGCTCGGCACCCCGTCGGTGCTGCTGCCGAAGTCGAGGAACGTGAAAGCCGGATCTTCGAACCGCGCGCCCCCGGCGTGCCGAGCAAGCGAAACCGTCACCGGTTCGAAGGCGAATTCGGGCACATTTACTTCGACAGGCATGACTATCCCTACCGTGCGATTCACGAATAACGGCGACGCCGGGGTTCCGGAAATCCGCGCCTCCCGGCAGGCTAGCGACGCCTGCTCGCCGCGGACAAGATCGGATCCGGAAATCCCGAAACGAGTTCGGCGATTCTGCTCGCCCAGGACAGGAGGCGCTTCCCCGATTGTCACGGGATTACAGCACCGGCCGTCCACGACCTGAACGCCGTCAGGAAGAAACCCCACGACCGGATCAGCTCACGCCGCCAGGACGGCCAGTAGTGCGTGCCGGGGCCGAAACTGGTGTGCGGCGGGCGGCCCAGCTCGGCAAGCCGGGCCGCGAGATCTCGCGAGCCGGGCGCGATCAGCCGTTCGAGCAGGCGATCACCCGGCGCCGGCTGGTCCCCCGGTACCCGCACCCCGGTGCCCGCGGACAGGTAGAGCGGCGTGGCGGCGAGCCCGCGCGCGAGCAGGTACGGATTCCGCTTGGCCCAGCGGGTGCGTTCCGCGTGCCGCGGGCCCCACATCGCGTCGATCCGTTCTCCGACGCTGCGCAGGTAGAGCCGCAGCAACGTCGGGACACCGCGTCTCGTCGTGTGCACCAGGCCGCTGTAGGACGCGGCCGCGGCGAACATGCCGGGATTCCGCGCCGCGTATACCAAAGCTCCGTAGCCGCCCATGGACACCCCGCCGATCGCCCGGGCCGGTCCGGCGCCGTAGCGCTGCTCCAGCAGGGGCCGGACCTCGTCGAGGTGGAACCGGGGCCAGTCCGGCACCGAGCCGCTCCGGTCGGCCCGCCGCCAGTCCGTGTAGAACCCCGCTCGCCCACCCTCGGGCAGGACCACGAGCACCCCGGAGGTCCGGGCCAGCCGCACGATGTCGGTGTGCTCGGTCCAGCAGGCCGGGCCGTCGTCGCCGCCGTGCAGCAGGTAGAGCGTCGGCCAGTGCCGGTCCGGCCGGGGCGTCCACCCCGCGGGCGTGAGGAGCCGGACCTCCGCCGTCCGGCCCAGCGCGGCGGACCGCACGCGGAGTTCCACCCGGCCGGGCTCGGGAAATCGTTCGGTTTCGACCGCGATTCCGCATTCGGGTTTCATCCGTCCACTCTCTTGATTCTCCGGCAATTCTACCTCTATCGTGAGCAACCGTCTTCGCACCGACGGGAGTACTGATGGACAATTCCCGCAGCGGACCCACCCGGCACCCGTGGTCGACGTTGACCGCCGTGTGCCTGGCCGGAATGCTGGTCGGCCTGGACGGAACCGCCCTCACCGTCGCCGGCCCGGAAATGGGCCGTTCGGCGGGTGCGTCGTTCGGCGAACTGCAGTGGATCGCGAACGCCTATCTGGTCGCACTGGCGCTCGCGCTGGTGCCGGCGGGCAGGCTCGCCGACCGGGCCGGGCGCCGGAAGGTCTTCCTCGCCGGGGTCGGCGGCTTCGGACTGGCTTCGGCGCTCGTCGCGACCGGCACGACGAGCGAGCTCCTGATCGCCTTCCGCGGCCTGCAGGGTCTCTGCGCCGCGCTGCTGCAGCCCGCGGCGCTCGCCCTCGTCAGGTCGGCGTTCGGCCGGGCCCGGCTCGAGCTCGCGCTGGGGATCTGGGGTGCGACGTCGGCGGCCGCCATCGCTGCCGGGCCGATCATCGCCGGTGCCGTCGTGCACGCCTTCGGCTGGCCTGCGGTGTTCCTCATGAACGTGCCCGTCGCGCTGGTGGTGGTCGTCGTGACCGGTTACCGGGTGACCGAATCGCGGGCGCCCGGACCGCCGGGGCGGCCGGCCGAGCTACTGCGTACCCCGGGCGTCGCGATCGGCGCGGCGTTGACGGCGGTGGCGTTCTTCGCGCTGTTCGGGTTGTTGTTCTGCCTCACCCTGTACCTCCAGAACCTGCGTGGTCTCGATCCGGTGCACACCGGCGAATGGCTGCTTCCGGTGACGTGCTCGGTGGTGCTCGGCGCGCCACTCGGCGGTGCCCTGGTCGCGCGGTTCGGCCCCCGCGGGCCGGCCGCCGGCGGTTTCGCGCTGCTCGCGGCCGGGATCACCGGGCTGCTGGTCCTCGGCACCGACACCGCGTGGGCCGCCACGGTGCCGGCGACCGTGGTGACGGGCCTGGGCACCGGCGTCGCGCTCATCGCCGCGACGCAGGTGATCGTGGCGGGCGCACCGGAGTCCATGTCCGCGCAGGCGTCCGCGCTCCAGCAGGTGGCGACGCAGCTCGGTGGCGCCGTGGGGATCGCGGTGCTCAGTGCCGTGCTGTCCTGGCGGGTGGCGGCCGAGCTGCCCCGGGGCGGCCCGGTGGACGAGGCCGCGCAGGGCCGTGGGCCGGCTTTCGTGCCCGGTCTCCACGCCGCGGTGCTCGTCGCGGCGGCGGTGATCGCGCTCGGCGCGGTGCTCGCGCTGCGGATCCGCCCGGGTTCAGCCGGCATGGCGGCCGATCCGGCCGGGCCACCAGCCACGCCGTCCCAAGTGGACGGCGAGGGCGGGCACCAGTAGCGAGCGCACCACCAGCGTGTCCAGCAGCACGCCGAAGGCGACCAGGAACGCGATCTGGGCCATGAACAGGATCGGCAGCACCGCCAGTGCGGCGAACGTCGCGGCCAGGACGACACCGGCCGAGGTGATCACCGGGCCGGTCAGCTTCAGCGCCCTGGTCGTCCCGGCGCCCGGACCGTCCACGAAGGACTCCTCGCGGGCGCGCGTCATCAGGAAGATGTTGTAGTCCACGCCGAGGGTCACCAGGAAGACGAACGCGTAGAGCGGCAGTGACGGGTCGGCCCCCGGCAGGTGGAGCACGTCGTCGAACACCAGGGCCCCGGTGCCGAGGGTTGCCAGGTACGACAGCACGACGGTCGCCACGAGGACCAGCGGCAGGAGCACGGCCCGCAGCAGGAACACCAGCACGAGCAGGACCACGCCGAGCACGGCCGGGATCACCACCACGCGGTCGCGCTCGGCGGCTTCGCGGATCTCGGCCTGGATCGCCACCTGCCCGCCCACCAGGGCGTCCGCCCCAGGCACGGCGGCGACGGCGGCGCGGATGTCCCGGACGATTCCCGGTTCGGCCGCTTCCGGCACGTTCACCGCGGCGTCGAGTTCGACCAGCCCGTCCGCCTGCCCGGCACCGGGATTCACCGCTGTCACGCCGGGAACCGCGCGGATCCTCGCGGTCACCTCCGCCGCTCGCTCCCGCCGCGCGATGACCACGACCGGGCTGCGTTCGGCCCCCGGGAAGTGCGCGGCGACGACCTCCTGCCCGGACACCGCGTCGGTGGGGCCGAGGAACACGTCCGCAGGCTCGACGCCGTCCGCGCGCAGCAGCGGCACGAACGCGGCCAGCCCGGCGAGCACGAGCGCCGTGCCGGCCCAGACGAGCTTGGGCCGGCGACCTACCAGCCGGGCGACGCGCTCCCAGCGCGTCCGCCGTGGACGCCGGCGCGCCGGCCAGAAGGCGGCCCGCCCGAGCAGCAGCAGCGCCGCCGGGAGGAACGTCAGCGACGACACCAGCGCCGAAACGATCCCGATGGCCGCGACCGGGCCGAGACCGCGGTTCGACGACAACGCGCTCAGCAGCAGGCAGCACAGGCCGAGCACCACGGTCCCGGCGGAGGCCACGATGGACTCCCCCACGCGGAACGCCGCTCGCAGTGCGCTCCGGTGGTCCGGCCGGACCGTGAGCTCCTCCTGGTACCGGGCGATGAACAGCAGCGCGTAGTCGGTGCAGGCACCGAAGACGAGGATGAACAGGATGCCCTGCCCCTGACCGCTGAGGGTGAGCACACCCCGCGCGGCGAGCGGGTACACGACGCTCGAGGCGGCGATCAGCGCGAGGCCCGCGGAGGCCAGTACCACCAGCGGAAGCAGCGGGCTGCGGTACACGGCGACCAGCACGGCCACGACGAGCAGGGCCGTCACGAGGAGCAGCGTCCGGTCCACCCCGGAGAATACGGCCCCGAGATCCGCGGTGAACCCGGCCGGCCCGGTGACCTGGGCCGCAAGGCCCGGTGGCAGACCGGCCTCGACGACGTCCCGCACGCGCTGCACGGTCCGTCCGGCCGCGAAGCCGTCCTCCGCCACGACCGGGGCGACGACCAGCGCGGCCTTGCCGTCGGCCGAGAAAACCGGCGGGGCGGCGGGACCCGCGAGCCCGGCCAGACCGGTCAGGTTCCGGCTCGTCCCGGCCGTGACAGCCCGGTCGCCGGCGCTCAGCCCGGCCGCCCGGCTGAACACCACCCAGGCCGGCTGGACCGGACCGCCCGAAAGCCGTTCCTGCAGCCGTGCCACCTCGGTGGCCTCGGCCGAGGCGGGCAGGAACGAGACGCCGTCGTTGTGCTGGACCTCGTCGAGCCGGCCGGGAAGACCGCCGGCCAGCACCCCGGCCACCAGCCAGCCGATCACCACCAGCGCCGGAACCAGCCACCGGCGGGCCCGGGTGCCGCTGCCCGGATCGACCCCGGACCGGACCGCCATCGACACAACCACCTCCGGTGCTTCCCCTGCGGAACACCTAAGTGGTGGCCGGTGGCGCCGGACAAGAGCGGACACCGGGAAAGCGCCGGAATTGAGTGTCCACAACAGACTTTCTGTCACCGGGGAACAGCCGCCCGGCGGTTGCCCCGGCGGTCCCTTGCCCGGCCGGGACACCGGTGCAACGCTCACCTCCGCCCGGCGGCCCGACTCTGCCGGGCCTTCCCCTCGCCATCGAGGTTCTCCTTTCCGAGCAAAGGTGTTGATAGCCCATGAGCTCAGTCTTCGGCAGCGCAGCCCGGCTGCTCACCGTCTTCACCACGGTCGTTCTCGCCGGACTCGGCGTCGTCGTCGCCGCGCCGGCCGCCTCCGCCGCCACCTGCGAGGACATCGACGTGTCGGTGGCCCGTGGCACCTTCGAACCCGGCGCACTCGGCTGGTTCGTGGGCGACCCGGTCTACTCGGCGGTACAAGGCCGGCTGCAACCGCTCTCGACGAGCAGCTACCGGGTGAACTACCCGGCGGACCTCGGCCAGCCCGCCTCCGTCCAGCAGGGCAACCGCGACCTGGTCAACCACGTCACGAGCCAGGCTGCGGCCTGCCCCCGGCAGCGCTTCGTCCTGGTCGGCTACTCACAAGGCGCCAACGTGGTCGACAACTCGATCGGCGTCAGCAGCGAAGGAGTGGTCGTCGGCGGCCCGATCGTCGCAACGATCCCGGCCTCGATCGCGCCGCGCATCGCCGCGATCCTGCTGTTCGGCAACCCCATCCGGGCGGACGGCCGGAGCGTCACGGGCCTGTACGAAAGCCGCACCAAGGACTACTGCGCCGACGGCGACTCGATCTGCCAGTTCCTCGGCACGAACCCCCTGGCCCACTTCAGCTACGGCGACAACGCCGCCGACGCGGCCGAATTCGTGGCCGGCAAGGTCTGAGCCGCGGTCCCTTGTGGATCCACGCCCGCGGGCGGCTCCCTCCGGTCGGCGGTGAACTCACCACCGCGGCGGAACGTCATCCGTGGCGTGAACCTCAAGCGAAGGTCGTTCCCGCACCTGGCCAGCGTCACGACGGCCGGGCTGGCCGCCGCTGCGTGCTCATCGGCACCACGGGCCGCGGGGGCCCCGTCAAGGCGGCGGCCGGGCGCGTTCCGGTCGCCGCGCGCAGCGGGGGGTGTCCCTATCTGGTTGTCAAGGCGCAGCGGGGGCGGGAGTGGGTTGGGGTGGCGGCAGTGGGAGGGCTGGTGCCTCCTGCATAGCCCGATCGCCCCCGGCTTGCCGAAATTCGTCTACTTCGACGACTACGACTCGATGCCGGGTAAGGCGTTCATCCCCGACCTCATCCGCCGCCGCGGCCAGGGCAGTTTGCCCCGCGGCGAACTAGCGCTGGTAAGCCTCCTGCGGATCGCTGGCTCCGAACTGGAGGACTTCCTGGCCCAGCACAACCACGAGCGCCTGATCCGCAGGCAGGAAACTGCCAACGCCAGCATCTCCCGCGAGGTGTTCAAGTACTGGCGGCAAAGCACCGACCTCGTGGTGAAGCTGGAAGTGCTCTCCCCGGAGACCAGCGCTGCCGCCTCCTTGAACGAGGGCCCGATCATGCAGATCCGGGTGTTCAACAACCGCCACGGCGTGGCGGTGCCCTTCGACGAGCGCTCCCGCGGGTTCGTGTGGTTCATCTCCTTCCTGGCGTACTTCACCGACCTGGACGACACCGCCAAGCAGCAGCTGATCCTGCTGCTCGACGAGCCCGGTCTGTCGCTGCACGGCCGGGCCCAGGAGGACTTGCTGCGCATGATCGACGACCGGCTCGCGCCCAAGCACCAGGTGCTCTACACCACGCACTCGCCGTTCATGGTCACCGCCGACCAGCTGCACCGGCTGCACACCGTCATCGACCATGACGAAATCGGCACCAAGGTCTCGGCGGAGGTGTTCAAGGTCGACGAGGACACCGCGTTCCCCTCTACGCGGCGATGGGGATCGGCATGACCGGGCTCCGAAGGGGCGTTCGTCGGGTACAGCAGCACGCCGATCCCGATGCCGCCGCCGCAGGTTCGGGCGGACGATCGCTTCACGGCGTTCCGGCGAGTACTACGAGGGCCCGGGGTGAGGTCTTCGTCGCCGTTGGCGGGTGTGCTGCCGGCCATGATGGTGTCGGAGCCGGCCGCTTCCTGGCCAGCGTTCGCAGACGTCCGCGTCGACGCTGCGGCGCCGCTAGGAACTCACACCACCGCTCAAACGTCCTGTTCTGCCGATGTGCGTACTTGAGTGGCTCGTCGTGCATGCCACTGTCGGTGTTGCGGTTGGATCGACATCATGGCCGCACTTCCCATCCGTGATCGCAGGGGCAACACCCTGATCGGCTTTCGCTTCGCCACAGAACAGGAGCTGGCACGCCTGGTCGAGCAGGTAACCGTGCCCGCATCGCTGGTGGTCGTCGGCCACGCGGACACCGTCCTGATGATCTTCGACAGCTGGCGGAAGCAGTGGGAGCTTCCTGGAGGAGCGCGAGAGCCAGGCGAGACCACGCGTGAAGGAGCCGTGCGGGAGTTGCGCGAGGAGACCGGCATCCACGTGCCGGACCTGGCCTTCGTTGCCGTGGCCGAGTTCGATCTCACGAAGCCGGAGCGCCGGGAACTGCTTGCTGTCTATCGGGTTCAGCTTCAGGTCGCGCCACTGCTGACCGTGAACGACGAAGCGCTGGACTTCCGCTGGTGGCCGCCATCGGAACCGGTGAGCGAGGACATGAGCCCGCTGGACGCGCAGATCGCCAAGCTCGTGGTCGGCTCCTCGGCGACCTGAGAACTGGCCGCGCTCTTCTGCCGCGATTGCCAGCGGATCGATATCCGCTCGTGGTTCCCCTCTGTGTCAAGCAGACGAGGAGGCCACTGTCCTATCCTTGTGATTGGCAGGTTCGGGAAGTGACTGATCCGAAGTGCTGACCACGGGGTTCAGGTCGGCCGCGCTGGAGTCAGGAGTCGCCCCCGAATGTCCTCCCGAGCCTGCCGCTACGCGCTCTGCGTCGCGGACCATCCGGCGGTAGACGACGTCGGACAGGCGGCGTTTCAGGCACCGCATCGCTTCCATGCTGGTCTTGCCGTCGGCCAGTCTGCGCTGGTAGTAGGCGCGGCCGGGGGTGTCGTGACGGAGCTGTACGTGCGCTGGATGCAGGAGGTCCGACGGTTCAAACCCTCCACCGTGTCACGCAGGATGTCAGTGGTCACCGGCTTCTACCGCACCTGCGTCATCGACACCGTGCTCGAGCACTCGCCAGCGGAATACGTCCGGCGCCCGACGAGTCACCAATCCTCGGCCTGTCACACCTGCAGTTCAAGCCCTGCTGACCGCGGCGCGGGAATCGGTCAACCCGTTCGACTACGCGCTGGTGGCGATGCTCGGTTTACTCGGCCTCCGGGTGTTCGAGGCCGCGGCAAAGTCGTGCTGGCGCCCTTGCCGCCGGCGGTCGGACGGGCGATCGACCGAGCGGTTGGAGACCGCGAGCACGGTCCGGTCCTGCTCAACCGACGAGGCGTGCGCATGGACCGACACTGCGCCACCCGCCGACTGCGCAGGCTGGCCGAGTCCTCGGTCGTGCGGCTGCCGCGAATGCACCCGCACATGCTTCGCCACACCTTCGTCACCACAATGCTCGACGCCGGCGTCGACCTCCGCGACGTCCAGATCGCAGCCCGCCACGCCGACCCACGAACGACCATGCGCTACGACCGCGCCCGAAAGAACCTCGACCGACACCCCAACTACATCCTGGCGGCGTACATGGCATCCGCGACCTGACACCCAACGCACTGTCTTGCCGAGGAGAGAGCTCGGGCTCCGAGTTTGGTCACGGGGTCGCGATGATCTGGTTTTCCCAGGCCCAGGTGACTATTTCGACGCGGTTTCGCAGGCCGAGCTTCTGCTGGATGCCGGTCAGGTGGCTTTTGACGGTGCTGAGGGAGATGAACAGCTCCGCGGCGATTTCCTGGTTGGTACGGCCCTGCGCGAGAGCGCGGACCACCTCGATCTCCCGCTCGGACAGCGACTTCGTGGCACCGGCCCTGCGGGGCGCGGTGGCGGTGACGTGGCGCAACAGCCGCAGGGTGATGGACGGGGAGATCAGCGCGTCTCCGGCGTGGGCCGCGCGGACGGCTTCGACCAGGAGCCCGGCGCCCGCGTCTTTGAGGAGGAAGCCGACGGCGCCGCCGCGCAACGCGCCGTACACGTACTCGTCCAGATCGAAGGTGGTGACCATGACGACCCGCACCGGGTCGGCGATCCCCGGCCCGGCCAGTGCGCGGGTGACCTCGATGCCGTCCAGGCGGGGCATCCGGACGTCCACGAGGCACACGTCCGGGCGCAGCTGCCGGGCCAGCGCCACAGCTTCGACGCCGTCCACCGCTTCGGCCACCACGGCGATGTCGGGTTGGTCCTCCAGGATGAGCCGCAAGCCGCGGCGAACCATGGCCTGGTCGTCGGCCAGCAGAACGGTGATGGTCATCGGCGTGTCCTCGCCGGGACCGGCAGGGTGGCCCGCACTGACCAGCCGGTACCGGGACGAGGGCCGGCCGAGAACGTGCCGTCGAGTGCTTCGACGCGTTCGCGAAGTCCGACCAGTCCGTACCCGCCGCGGTGCCGGGTGGGCGCGGGTGGACCGTCGTCGACGACCCCGACGGTGACGCGCTCGTGGTCTTCGCCGACGCACACGGTGACCGAGCGGGCGTGCGGGGCGTGCCGGGAGACGTTGGTCAGCGATTCCTGGACGACTCGGTAGACGGTGCTGATGACCTCCGGTGGCCACACCGACTTCCTTTCCGGCAACTGAAGGCTGACCGGGGGGCCGTGCCGGGTGAAGCGCTCCACGAGGTCGCCGAGCTGCTCGGGCCCGGGCGAGCCGGGGGCGGCGTCGTCGGTGTCGCGCAACAGCCCGACGACCCGGCGCATCGCAGCCAGCGCGTCGGAGCCGGCGGACTCGATGTCGGTCAACGAGCCCTCGAGCTGCTCCGGGTGCTTGCGGTGGGTGATCCGGGCCGCCTGGGTCTGCAGCACGACCCCGGTGATGTGGTGGGCGACGACGTCGTGCAGCTCCCGAGCCAGCTCGAGGCGTTCATCCCGGCGCACCTTCTCGAGGATCGCCTGCCGGCGGGTACCGCGCAGCCGGCGGAGCAGCCCCGTCGCGACAGCGGCCGACCAACCCACACCGTTGACGGTCACCACCAGCGACAGCGAGGAAGGACCGTGCACGGTGAGCAGGCTGCCCGCGGCCACCGCCAGGCCGGCGGCCGCGACGACGGTCGCCGGTCGCGGGGGCAGTGTCCTGATCGCGGCGGCCACCAGCACGGACAACGCGAGGGCCATCGCGGGACCGGGCTGGCTCGGCAGCTGGGCCGACCGCGCGACCAGAACGGCCACCGCCGCGACCGTCAAACCCGCGACAGCCGCACGTGCCCGGTCGCGGCGGCGCAGCACGGCTATGACACACACCACCGCCCCCGCAGCGAGATTGAACTGCCAGTAGTTCCCGCCCCAGCTGGCGGCGACCCGGACGGCCTCGAAGACGAGTACCGCTGCGAACACGACGCCGAGCCCGACATCGGCCGCAATCTTGACCAGCCGCCCCCACCCGTTCACCCGGACAGGTTAGGACACCGCGGCCGTCCGCAGCACCGGTCAAAAGTACGACTACGCACCCCGCAAACCGTTCTTTGAGCCGATGGCGCCGCCCGGCCCCGCGCACAAGATGACAGCCCATGACCACCGAAGACTCCTTGCTCGACCGGCGACGGATCGTGGCGCTCGACGTCATCCGCGGGTTCGCGCTGTGCGGGATCCTGCTCGCCAATGTCCAGCCGATCGCCAACGCCGGCGCGGTCGTCATCTCGCAGGCACCCCCCGATCCCGCCGACGGTGACGGATCGGCCTGGCTCGGGCTGCTCGTGGAGCAGCGCTTCTTCCCGATCTTCGCCCTGCTGTTCGGAATCGGGTTCTCGCTGCTGCTACGCGCGTCGGCAGACCGCACCACCCGCCCGCGGCTGCTCCTGCTGCGCCGGCTGCTGGCCCTGCTCGTCGTCGGCATCGCGCACTTCACGCTGTTGTGGAACGGCGACATCCTCTCCACCTATGCCGTCATCGGCATCGTGGCTCTGCTGCCCTCCACCTGGCTGCCGCGCGCGGCAGTCGCCGGGCTCAGCGCCGCGTTCCTGGTGACGTCGCTGGTGATCGGCGACGGCAGGTTCACCCTCGTCGCCGGGCTGTTCCTGCTGGGCTCGGCCCTCGTCCGATACGGCGTGATCGACCGGATCGAACAGGCCGCCCCGCGCACCACCCTGGTGGGTCTCGTTTTCGCCGTCGCAGCCGCGCCCGCCCTGCGGTGGCAGGCCGGGTTGCACGCCACCGAACGCGACTTCCAAACCGCCCTCGCCCTGGCCGGGCTGCTGCTCGCCGGGGTCTACGTGTGCGGCCTGCTGCTCCTGCTGCGAACCCCGCTCCGGGCGGCTCTGCAGACGGTGTTCGCGCCACTCGGCCGAATGGCGCTGACCAACTACCTCACCGCCACCGTGCTCGTCCTGTCGACCCGGCACCTGCTGGGCAGCGCTCCGCAGACCTGGCCCGCCCTCACCGTGGTCGCGATCGCAGGCACCATCCTCACCGTCCAGTGGGCATGGTCCACGCTCTGGCTACGCCGATACCGCCAAGGCCCGCTCGAATGGCTCTGGCGCTGGGCAACCTGGGCGCGCCGTCCGCCCCTGCGACGGGCCGACCCGAGCCAGCCCACCGTCGAAGACGTGCCGCACCGATGACCCCGACACGACATCGACGACGAACCGGCCTGCCGGCAGCCGGCCCCGAGGTAAGTCAGACCGCGGCGCGAGATCCTCCCTGACAACTTCCGGCGTCGGTCCTTCGAGGACCGGCGTCCCGGCAGACGCGCTGTCATGCCGCGTTGAGCGCGCCCGGTCGATCGCGATCGGGGCCAGCCGCGCCGATCGTGCAGATGGACGACGTGACGGTGATCCTCTCCGTACCGCAGACCGAGTCCGTAGCCGGCTTGCGGCTGCGCCCATGGCGGCTGGACGGCCTGTCGGCGGCTGGCAACCTCCCTGGCCGACGAAGCCGAAGCCCGGCAGTGGCTGGACGAACAGCGCGCAGGCTGCCGAGTACGCCAGCGCCTGGACTGACGCTCTGGCGCGAGCGCGGGCACCCTCATGATCGGATTCTTCGGAGGGCGTCAGCCGCGGCCGCGCGCGTAACGTACTGTTGGGTGGGGTTTTCGACGGGGAGGCCAGCGTGACTGGTCGCCAGCGTACCGATGCCGATCGGCTCGACGTGCGAAACGGGATGCACCGTGCCCTGAGGGAGGCGTTCGGCACCGCAGGTGTCGAATTCTCATCGTGCCACGTCGATGACCCCGGCGACGGCGTTCTCGTGCTGGTACCGCCTGAGGTGCCGAAGGCCACGTTGGTGGACCTCCTGCCAAGAGCGCTGGCTGACGCGCTCGCCCGGCATAACGAAGCCGCGGGGCCTGGCACGGCTAGACGGATGCGGATGGCCGTGCACGCAGGCGAGGTCACTTCCGTTGTGGTCGGCCGGCCCGACGACGACTGGGCCAGCGCGCCCACGCCATCGCGCAGGCCGCGACCGGCATGACCGTGGAGGAGATCCTCGGTTTCCTCGCCGACCACCTGGTCCGCTACAAGATCCCCCGGTCGGTCGAGTTCACCGACCGGCCGCTGCGGGACGACCGAGGGAGGTGCACCGCAGCAAGCCGCGCGACGCCGTCATCGAAAGGCTGAAGGCCCGCGCCTGAGACCGCCGCCGAGCACATCCGTCACGAGCCGCGGGGCAACAATCGAGGTGGACTGCCGGGCGGCGAATCTTCCGCCTTCATCGCTGTCCTCCGAGGACGGGTACCGCGCGCGAAGCGGGCCGAACTGGCCAAGGTTGATCAGCGAACTCGGTCTCGGCGGCACTGACCGGCCGATCCCCGACTCGCCGTGCGCGGTGTCCATCGCGGTACGAACCCGGCGGACGTCGCTCGCTTATGATCATCCGCGGCACTGCCTCGCCGATCAGCCAGCCGAACCCACGGAAACGAGTACCGGTCGAATGAACGCCCTGTTCTTCGCGATCACCGCGGCCCTCATCGTCCGCTCGCTGGCGGCCGCCCGCCTCGACCGGTGGAACCTCGGCGCTCCGGTCGTCCTCGTGCTCGCGGGCGTCGTCGTCGGCGTCCTCAACGAGGACTCCATCAACGCCGTGCTGAACACCCACGCGGTGCAGCAGGTGGCGGAGTTCATCCTCGCCGTGCTGCTGTTCACCGACGCCACCGAGGTGCGCGGCGGGCGGCTCTGGGGCACCGCGCCGTGGTCGGTCGCCCGGGTCCTGCTGCTCGCCCTCCCCCTGAGCCTTGCGCTCGCGATGGCGTTCGGCTGGGTCCTGTTCCCCGGCTTCTCCTGGCCGGTGCTGCTGCTGATCGCCGGCGTCGTCATGCCGATCGACTTCGCCCCCGCCGAGCGGCTGGTCCGCGACCGCGGAGTACCGATGCACGCCCGCAATGTGCTGAACGTCGAGAGCGGCTACAACGACGGAATCGTCTCCCCGATCTTCCTCTTCGCCCTGATTCTCGCTGGCGACCACAACCAGGAGCGCACGCCGCTCGGTGCGCTGGGCACCGTGGTGCCCTTCGCGCTCAAGGCGCTCGTCGCCGGCGTGGTGCTCGGGACACTGCTGGCGGTGCTCATGGACCAGGCTCACCGGCGCGGCTGGATGACCGACCAGGCCGCCCGCATCGTCGTCATGCTGGCGCCGCTGCTCACCTACACGACGACCGTGGCCATCGACGGCAACGGGTTCGTCGCCTCGTTCGTCTGCGGGACCGCCTTCCGGTACGTCCACCGGCACTTGAAAGCCCGGCAGCTTCGCCGTGCTCCGGCCGGCCGGAGCACGGCCAGCGCCCACTCCCTCACCATGGACTTCCAGCTGCTCGAGGACTTCACCTCGGTGCTGACCATGACCATGTGGTTCATGGTGGGCGTCGCGGCGGTGCTCATGGTCTCGCTCGGGGTTTCCTGGCAGGTCGTCCTGTTCTGCGCGGCCGCGCTCACCGTGCTCCGGCTCGTCCCGGTGTTCCTCTCGCTGATCGGCTCGAAGTTCCCCGCACGGGAGCGCCTGCTTCTCGGCGCGCTCGGGCCGCGGGGCACGACGACGATCGTGTTCGGGCTGCTGGCGTTCAACCGCCTCCCGGACGGCGGCACCGCCGACACGATCCTGACCATCACGGTGGTGTGCGTCCTGGGCAGCGTGCTGCTGCACGGCGTCGGTGCCAGGCCCGTGACACGCCTCCTGCTCCGCGCAGAATGAGCGGTCTCTCCCGGCCGGCCGGGGCGCAGCAACGCAGTCGTCAACCGATGGATGTGCTCCCGTGGGTCGGGTCGAGCGCGAGCTGTCCGGTGTCGTAGTCGAACAACTCGGCGTACCGGCCCCAGTCGATGGCGGTGTCGAGCTGCTGCCGCGCATCCCCGGTGGAGAAAGCCGCGGCGGAGCACGTCGGCGCTGGCGGCCAGTGCCTTGTAGACAGTGCGGATCCGGGGGGTGCGCGGTCGCGGACCTGTTCGGCGAAGATCTTCTTGCTTTCCTGGATGCGTTCGGCTACTCGTGCCGACGATGGTCATCGAGGAACTTGACGCCGGGATGGCTGGAGCCGGTGATCCGCGTCGACCCGGTAATGGGCCCGGCCAGAGGTGGACCGGCAGGTCGTAGGCCACCCCCGGCACGACGGCGGCGAGCCGCTCGTCGCCGTGGCGGTGGCTCGCCTTCAGCCACCCCTGCGTGATGCGCGTGGCCGTGCCGTCCGACACGATGACCGTGAAGTTGCCGTCGGTCGCCGTGAACGCCGCGCGGACCCGATGCCATCTGCTCAGCCCTGCGCGCACGGCAAGCAAGCAAGCACAGTACGTCGTCGACGCGGCCCGCCGACCGCGTCGAGGCAACGCGGCGTTGACAGCCCTTCCAAGATGGTCGACAATCGACAAACGACGATCCGACAGAGGAGGAACCAGTGAAGTTCGAAAGCAAGCCGAAGTTCGTCACGTTCGACATGAACGGGACATTGATCCACTTCCGCATCAACGAGGTGATCCGCCGGGTCCTGGGCGACCGGCTCCCCGCCGAGATCGCCGACGACTTCCTGC
The DNA here is from genome assembly GCF_040682715.1 of Amycolatopsis sp. NPDC051128. Classification (NCBI taxonomy): domain Bacteria; kingdom Bacillati; phylum Actinomycetota; class Actinomycetes; order Pseudonocardiales; family Pseudonocardiaceae; genus Amycolatopsis; species Amycolatopsis sp. NPDC051128. The sequence continues at coordinate 54,647 of NZ_JBFBBN010000048.1, forward strand.
GGACGGGCAACGAGTTCCGGTTCGACGAGACCCTGGGCGACTACAAGCCGTTTCACCAGATCATCGCTCACTCGCTGGAGCGCACCCTGCGCCACTTCGGCCTGGAGTACCGCGCCGGTGACGCTGAGGCGGTGTACGAACAGATCCCCACGTTCACCCCCTACCCCGGTGTCACCGAGGCCCTGAACCGCCTGGCCGAGGAGATTCCGCTGGTCATCGTGACGAACACCGATGACGTCCACGCGCCGAGCCTCGTGGAGAACCTCAAGGCCCCGTTCGAGGTCGTCATCACCGCCGAGCAGATGGGCTGCTACAAGCCGCGGCTGCACGCGTGGCGGTACACGCTGGACAAGCTCGGCGCGACGCCCGACGAGATCGCGTGGGTCTCGGCGAGCCCGAAGTACGACCTCCGCTCCGCGACCGTCATGGGCTTCGAGAACAAGGTGTACATGGACCGCGGCTTCGAGCCGGACCACCCGTGGCTCGGCTGCAAGCGGATCACCGACATCGCCGACCTTCCCGTCCTCTTCGGTCTGCCGCGCCCCTGAAGAGCAGGAGAGCAGCGATGAAGTTCACCCCTTATTGGCTCGACACCGCGCCACCGGGCCCCTCCCGGTCGCGGACCGAGCTCGGTGGGCGTGTCGACGTCGCGATCGTCGGTGCGGGCCTGACCGGCCTCTCGGCGGCCCTGCACCTGGCGCGGAAGGGCGCCAACGTCCAGGTCTTCGAGAGGGAGACGGTCGGCTGGGGTGCGTCCGGCCGCAACGGCGGCATGGCCACCACCGGACTGTCGATCGGCTTCCGCGACGCGGTCAGCCGGTACGGCCTGGAGACCGCGAAGGCCTACCTGCTGGCCTACCACGACGCCGTCGACACCGTCGAGAAGCTCATCGGCGACGAGGGCATCGACTGTGATTTCGTCCGCACCGGCAAGCTGAACCTCGCGTCCAAGCCGGCCCACGTCGACGGCCTGTGCAAGACCGCCGAGATGCTGTCCGGGATCGGCGTCGAGGCGCGAGTGGTGAGCAGGAACGAGCTCAGTGCGGAAATCGGCTCCGACTGCTTCCACGGCGCGATGGTCGATTCCACGAGCGCGGGTCTGCACGTCGGCAAGTTCGCCAGGGGACTCGCCGAGGCAGCGGTGCGGGCCGGCGCCACGATCCACGAGAAGGCACCGGTCGAGCAGGTCCGGCGGCTGAACGGAACGCGGCACGAACTTGTCACACCGCGGGGCACCGTGCAGGCGGACCAGGTGCTCGTGGCGACCAGCGGCTACACCGGCCGGCCGTTCCGCTGGCAGCAGGTCAGGATCGCGCCCGTCGGCAGCTTCATCATCGTGACCGAGCCGCTGGGCGAGGGCGTCTGCGACGAGCTGCTGCCGACGAGGCGGATGGCGTCGACGTCGAAGAACCTGTTGAACTACTTCAGGATCACCCCGGATCACCGGCTGCTGTTCGGCGGCCGTGCCCGGTTCACCATGTCCAACCCGCAGTCGGACGAGAAGTGCGGGCGCATCCTGCAGAAGGCGATGACCGAGGTCTTCCCGCAGCTCGCGAACGCACGGGTCGACTACTGCTGGGGCGGTTTGGTCGACATGAGCATGGACCGCATGGTGCACGCCGGTGAGCGCGACGGGTTGTTCTACTCGCTCGGCTACTCCGGTTACGGCGTGCAGATGGCCACGCACATGGGCAAGCAGATGGCCGAGTACCTGAGCGGGACGACGAGCGCGAACCCTTGGCGCGACTTGAAGTTCACCCGCATCCCCGGGCACTTCGGACCGCCCTGGTTCCTGCCTTTCGCAGGCGCCTACTACAAGTTCAAGGACCTCATGAAGTGAGCGGGCCGCGTCGTCCCGCACCACGTTCCCAGTCTGAAGAAGGACCGCCGACGAAATCCTCTTCATGGACGACGGAATCGCCGTCGAACGCGGCGACGCCCGCGAATTACTCGCCGACCCACAAGAAAAACGAACCCAAGAGTTCCTGGAAAGGGTGCTGTGACTGTGCTCGAAAGTGCTGTGAAGGCAACGGAGCGGCTCCAGGCTCTCGGTCTGGAGCTGCCCGCCCTCGGATTCGGTGCGAGTCCGCACTTCGTGAACCACCGCGCGGTGGACTCGAGCATCTACATCTCGGGCCAGTTGCCGTACCGGGACGGCGTGCTGCTGGGCCAGGGCATCGTCGGCCGGGACGTCGACGTGCCGACGGCGCGCGACCTCGCCCGTCAGACCGCGCTCAACGCACTCGCCATCGCCGCGGACGCGGTGGGAGACCTGGACCGGGTCCGGATCGTGCAGATGCTGGTCTTCGTGGCCAGCACACCGGATCTGGGCGAGCAGTCGCGCGTCGCCGACGCGGCCAGTGACCTCCTCGTCGACGTGCTCGGTGAGAACGGGCGGCACGCGCGCACCGCGATCGGTGTCGCGGGGCTGCCGCGCAACAGTCCGGTCGAGATCCAGATGGTCTGCACCGCGGTGTAGGAGAGGAGTGCAACGTGAGCCGGCTCCAGCAAGCGCTCGCCGCCTTGGCCGGGCGGATCGACACCCCGGCGCCGATCGTGCTGGTCGACGTCATGCAGGACAACATCGACCGCATGCAGGCCTTCGCCGGCCAGCACGGTCTCCACGTCCGGCCGCACGTCAAGACGCACAAGTGCGTCGAGATCGGCAGGCGCCAGCTCGCGGCGGGAGCGGTCGGCATCACCGCGGGCAACGTCGGTGAGGCCGAGGTCTTCGCCGCGGCCGGATTCGACGACATCTTCCTCGCCTACCCGGTCTGGCCCTCGGGGACCAAGGGCGCGCGGCTGCGCAGGCTGACCGAGTCCGTCCGGCTGCGGGTCGGAGTGGACAACGTCGCGGCGATCGACGCACTCGCCGACGCGATGGCGGGCGAACCGGAGCGGCTGGAGGTCGTGATCGAGGTGGACTGCGGCGCCCGTCGCTCCGGGGCACCGCCCGAGCTCGCGGGCGACCTCGCGCTGGCCGCCGGCCGACGCGGTCTGGTGCCGGTGGGCATCTTCACGTATCCGGGTCACGGCAGCGCCAGTCCGGACGCTCGCATGCGCGCCGCGCGGGACCAGGACGCCGCGCTCGTCACCGCGGTGCGCAGCCTCACCAGCACCGGGATCACCGCGCAAGTGGTGAGCGCCGGTTCCACCCCGACCGTCGAGTTCACCAGCAGCAGCGTGATCACCGAGATCCGCCCCGGCGAGTACGTCTTCGGCGACCTGAACAACACCCGGCTCGGCGCCTGCACGGACGACCAGGTCGCACTGTTCGTCGCCGCCACCGTGGTCAGCGACTGGGTCCCCGACCAGGTCATCGTCGATGCGGGCACCAAAGCCCTCAGCCGGGAAGGCAGCGCCGAACGGGGCTACGGCGGCATCGCCGGCACGAAGGCCGTCCTGACCAAGCTCAACGAGTACCACGGATTCCTCGGGCTGCCCGCCGGTGAGTTCCGCCCCGGCATCGGCGCCGTGTTGCCGGTGGTGCCGAACCACGTCTGCCCGGTCGTGATCAACTTCGAGGAGCTGATCGTCACCGACAGCACGGGCACGTCGCTGGAACGATGGCCGGTCGACGCCCGCGGATTCCTCAGCTGACCGACAGGAGTTGCCCGATATGAGACTCGATCGCGTGACGGCCCTGGTGACCGGTGCCGGCAGCGGCATTGGCGAGGCGGTGAGCTCCCACTTCCGCCGCGAGGGCGCAGGACTGCTGCTCACCAGCCGCAGGGAGCGGCTCGACACGGCACAGCCCGACGACCTGTACGTCCCCGGCGATCTCAACGACGAGGCGTTCGTCGAAGCCCTGGCCCGCCAGGCCGCCGAGTCGTTCGGCACCGTCGACGTCGTCGTCCTGAACCACGGCCTGCAGGCGAGCAGCCCGCTCACCGAGATGAGCTGCGAGGCGGCGAAGAACGTGCTCGACAGCAACCTGCTCAGCGCGTTCCTGGTGATGAAGCACTTCGCGCCGCTGATGCCCGCCGCGGGAGGCTCGTTCGTCTGCGTCAGCTCGCGACTCGGCACGGTCGGCAAGGCGGGCGAAGTCCTCTACTCCGCGGCCAAAGGCGGCCTCATCATGCTCGCCAAGGGCGCGGCGATCGAGTGGGCCGCGCGCAACATCCGCGTCAACGTCGTCGCCCCCGGCCTCACCGTCACGCCGATCATCGAGGCGTCGTTCCAGCGCAGCGCCGACCCCGAGGCCCACCGTCGCGAACGGGAGTCCCAGATCCCGCTCCAGCGCCTCGCCACACCGGAGGAGGTTGCCGACGCGGTGCTCTTCCTCGCGTCGTCGGAGTCGACCTACATCACCGGAGCGGTCCTGCCGGTCGATGGCGGGTACACCGCGTTCTGAGCACGGCCTCACGCCCGCCGGGAACGAACCTTCGCCTTGCCGCTGAGCCCCGTCTGGAAGTGGCCGGCCAGCTCTTCGCGGAACTCGTCGACGGAGCCCTCCAGCGCTACCGCGGCCAGCCTCTCGTGCTCGACGGCCAGCTCGCGCGGGTCACTGTAGGTCTGGTGATCGACGCTGAGGTAGAGCCGCAGTTTGGTCTCCCAGCCGTTCCAGAGGTTCTGCAGCGCGCCGCTGCCGGAGAGGTCGTAGAAGAGCCGGTGGAAGCCGAGGTGCGCGTCGACACCCGCCGGGATGTCGTTCTTCTCCAAGGCCGCGCGGAGGTCCTCGACGGTCTGCAGCAATGTCGCCCGCTCGGAACCGCGCAGCGCTTCGAACGCGAGCTCAGCGGCGTACGGCTCGACGAGCAGCCGGATCGCGTCGATCTCGGCGACGTCCTGGGCGCTCACCTCCGCGACGAACGCGCCGCGGTAGGGGATCTTGACGATGAGCCCCTCCTCCTCCAGCTTGGTCAGCGCCTCGCGCAGCGGGGACCGGCTGATCCCGAGATCCGTGGCGATGTGCGCCTCCCGCAGCTGCCCACCAGGAGGCACGGTCCCGTCGAGAATGGCGGCACGCAGCACGCGGTAGACGCCATCCGGCGTCGTCGTCCGGTCTTCGATCCACTTGAACTTGCGGTCCATTCCCCCGCCGCCTCCAATTGTCTTTTGTCGACTATACCGCCCGGCGCCGGAGTGAACGGGAAGAGACCCGCGTGTCCGACCGGCCGCCTGTGGGGTTCCATAGGTCTGCCACCAGCTCTGACCAGGTTCTTTACGCCGCCCGTTCGTGTTCGTTGATCAGGCCTCCGAGTTCCTGCTGCCGCCTGATCGGGTGGGAGTTGAGGTTCGCCGCGGGGTGGGTCAGTCGTGGTGGGCGAAGCTCGCGGGAACGGTGCGGCCGTCAACCGTTGTAGTGCCGGACGTACGCGGCGAGCACCGCCCGCAGATGCCGCTCGCCCACGATCAACATGCGATCGGTGAGTTCAGTTCTGGCTGTGAGTACAAACCGCCTGCCGCCGTTCGACGGCGATGCTGACGCCTGAGAAGCTCCGGACACCACCGCGCCGGCAAGAATCACCACTGCCGCACCCGCACCAGCCACTGCGCGCACTGAGTGAGATTTCACAAACAACCTCTCTGCCGGTCAGCCGCCCTTGTGCAACCCTCAGCCGCCCGGACCTCGCCATCCGGGCACCGGCGCCCACAGTGCCGAAAGCGGCGTGAACATCGCATCCGCGGTGTTCGCCTTCCATCCAGCTACTTTCAGTTGGTTTCGAACCAGCCTTCAGGAGTAAGTGAACCGAGTTCGTAGCCGCCGCGAAGCTCGCGAATTATTTTCTTCCGTTTGGCGGTTTCTTCCGCCAACAACACCAACTTTCGCTCCTCCTGGTCACGCCATAGAGAAGGTGCGTATATAACGTTTCCCGAGTACTTCCCTTGAGCAAGCTTGTGCGACTGAACTGCCGTGACGACGTGGGTCTGCACCTCGTTGTCCAACTCCGCCCCCCAAGTCCAGCTCTCACAGAGCTGCAGCACCAGGACGGCCCCATCAGCGACAAGCTGACGGACTTCGCGCGGCTCTAGCCATCCGGTGACCTCGCGCCACTCGGAGCCGTCGGGGCCGAGCAGGGCATACTCCCCGTCCCCGATTTCCCGATAGCCCGGAACTTCTTCAGACATCAAACCCACCTGCATCCGATAAACGACGGCCCGGTCACCAATAGTAGTGCTTTGTTCCGATCTTCCGCGGGAACGTGCTGACCGGGCATCGTTGCGGAAGCGACCTCGGCCGCCGGTCCGTTTCGCGTCTCGCCTCGCGGCTCTCTTGGCCGCCTTCTTGCTGGGGTAGGTCTTCCCCGAGTTGCCGGCGACGGGCTTGTACCGAGAGGCGGCCATGGCAAGTCGCCTGAGTTCGCCCGCTTCGTCCTCGATACTGCCCACTCGCGCGGCCGAGCTGCATAAGGACGGAGTCTTCGGTCTCTCCGCCGTAGTCCTGGCTCGAGTTCTGTGAGCGTGAGCAGGGCCTGTACAAGTACGAGGACGTCTTCTTCTCGCCCGACCAGGCGTTCGGCTGGCCGCACCTGGAGAACAGCTTCCCCCCAGCTGAAGGAGCCGTACCGCCACATCATCACCATCGGGCACCACGACCTCGGCGATGGCGGCTACGTGCACTTCATCCTGCCGCCGAAGGCGTTCCGCGACGGGGACCGCGAGCAGGCAGTCGCTTTGTTCGAGGGTTTCTAGCCACCCCGCCCCGCTCACTTCATGCGAGCGGGGCGCCGCTCATGCCTGACAGGGTTGGTCGCCGGTCCGGCTACATCAGCCGGTACCCGCGGATGATCGTCTGGTCGACGGTGTTGCCCGCACCGTCGATCGCGGTGGCCCGCAGCGACACGAAGGCAGCCCCGGCGGGGTGCCGCAGGCTGGCGAGCCACTGTCCGTCGCTGCGCCGCACAGGCACGGTCTGCCAGGTGCCGCCATCGTCATAGGACACCCGTACCGTCAACGAGGTGATGCGGGCGTGCTGGTCGGTGTGCTCCACCCGCACTGGAACGAGGAACGGGACACCTCCCGGCGCGCGGTTGTGGTCGTCCAGCCGCGGCGTGAACCGCACTGCCATCATGGGGATGGGCCGCGTCTCCGTTTTCGGCACGGCGCCCGAACGGAACGTCCAGTCCGCGACGACCTTCGTGGACAGCTCGGCCGAGCCACTCCGCACTGCCTCGCTGTGCAACCGGTACGCGCTCTCCCCGGGTGGCACGTCGAACTCGCTGTAGCCCACCCACGGCTGGGTGCCGATCCGCTCGTCCCCCCGGTACAGCACGGTTTCGGCGGAGCCGGTCGCCGACTGTCCATAGTGGCCGGCCGACGGGTCGCTGAACGGCCACACGTCGAAGTACACCGTGTCACCGGTCCGGCCCGCCCATTCCGTCGGAGAACCGGGATATCGCGGGAAAGCCGGTCCCAACACCCCGGTGTTCCACTGTTCGGCCACGGACTCGCCCCGCCGGAACGTCCTGGGCACGGTCTGCGTGGACCACTCGTACAGCGGCTTTTCCACGGGCTTGCCGAAGAAGCGCTCCCAGGGCGTGTCGGGGCTGTAGTACTCCTGGAGCGTGAACGGCAGCGGCGCCCGCACCGTGTAGTCGCGTTCGCCGATCTCCCCGCTGCCGCTCGCGGCGTGAGTGGACCGGACGGCGGCGAGGTCGCGATCGGCGAAGTGCCGCACGAGCGCGGCCGGCACGCGGCCGTGCTCCGCCCACCGGAGGTGGTACAGGTACGGACTGCCGGTGAAGCCGCCCTGCCCGTCGCGTTGGGCGAGCAGACCCTCCGCGGTGAACGTGAACTCGGGCGCGCTCGTGGCCGAGGGACGCACCCACACCTTGTCGAACGCACCGAAGTCGCGGAAGCCCGTCTCGCCATAAGGCGTCGTGCGCAGGAACGACTGGATCGTCTCGGAGTCGCCGGCGTCCGGCCGGTCGACCTTCATGCCGACGGGTTTGGCGTCCCGGGCGTCGATGGCCATCCGGGTGTCCCCGGTGACGGTGATCTCCGGTTCGGCGAACAGCGCCCTGATCAGCTCGTTGCCGGCGTTCCTGCCGAGGACGGTGGCGTGGAAGAAGTACCGGCCAGGCGGCAGCCGGACGACGGCCGACCCGGTCGTCACGGTGGCCAGGTACGCCCCGGGCTGGTCGAGGCCGACGAAGCGGTAATCGGCAATCTTTGCGGTGTTTCCCTGCCAGTCGAGGAAGTCGAGCTTGACGTCGTGGTGCTCGGCCTCCCGCTGGACGCCGAGCGGGGTGCGGACCACGTTCCCGCCACCGGTGGCGACGACCGTGCCGCCGTAGGTGCCGTCCGGGCCGTCGACCGCGGTGTCCGCGGTCAGCGTCGCGGTGGCCTGCCCGCCCGCGGGGACCTCGAGGGTGCGCGGCGCCACGGTGAACATCCCGGCGGGCGCCGGTTTCCCGGCCTCGTCACGCACGGCCACGGCCAGGTCCAGGGTGACCGGAGTGGGGCCGGTGTTCCGGTAGGTGAGGACCGTCGGGATCGGCTTGTCGTCCCCGTGCGGCCACCGTGCCTGTCCGAGGGACACGCTCGCCGGGGTGGCCGACACGGGCTGGCTGACCGCCCTCGCGACGTCGACTCGGCCGGCGCCCTGTTCGTACACCGTCACCCCGTCGCGGGGCGCGGCACTGCCCATCAGCGCGGACTTCAATCGCGCCGCGTCCCAGTCCGGGTGCATCCCGGCGAGGATCGCCGCCGCGCCGGCCACGTGCGGTGCAGACATCGACGTGCCGGACATGGCCGTGTACTCGTCGTCGACGGGCGTCCCGATGCGCCCGTTCTCCGCGCGGGCGGCGACGATGCTGATCCCCGGCGCGGTGATGTCCGGCTTGATGGCGCCGTCGCCGACGCGCGGGCCACGGCTGGAGAACTCGGCCAGCGCGTCGCTGCTGTCCACCGCCCCGACCGTCAGCGCGGCGTCCGCGACGCCGGGGCTGCCGACCGACCCGCCGCGCGGACCACGGTTCCCGGCGGAGACCACGAACAGGGCGCCCGACTGCGCGGTGAGCCGGTTCACCGCCTCCGACAGGACGTCCACGCTCGGGTCCTTGCCGGGGGCCACCGACCCGCTCAGGCTCATCGCGATGACGTCGGCCCCCTGCTCGGCCGCCCATTCCATGCCCGCGACGACCGAGGACTCGGTGCCGTCGCCGTTGTCGTCGAGCACCTTCCCCGCCAGGAGCCGGGTATCGGGAGCGACGCCCCGGAACCGGCCGGCCGATGCCACTCCGCTGCCGGTGATGATCGACGCGACATGCGTGCCGTGTCCGACCCGGTCGTCGCTGCCGCTGGGACTTCCGGTGAAGTCCCTGGTCCCGGCCACCGCGTCGGCGAGGTCCGGGTGGGTGGTGTCGATGCCGGTGTCGAGGACGGCGACGGTCGTGCCGCTGCCGGTGTACCCGGCCTGCCAGGCCTGCGGCGCACCGATCTGCGGCACGCTGTGCTCCAGGTCGACATGCACCGGGCCGTCGAGCGCCACCCGCCGGACGCCGGGTGACAGCGTCGTCGCGCCCCGGGCATCCAGCGCGGCCCACACCGAGGACACCGCGTCCTTGGCCGGGCGGATGGCGGTGGCTCCGATGCTGGGCAGCTCGTGGCCGCCGGCGACGGCCGCGAGCCCGCCGCGGTGGTCGCCGCCGGAGTGGGTCACCACCAGCGGCAGGTCCCGCCGGGCTTCGTCGTGGTAGCCGGCCTCGACCAGTGCCGAGATGTCGAACAGCCGCGGGTCGAGCTGTCCGCCCGTGACGAGCGCCGCGACATCGCGAGGTACGACCACGCTGTGGCCGTTCTCGTCGATCCGCTGCTCGAACCCGACGTGTTCGCGGCCCGGCGCGGGTCTCACCCGGACGTCGTCCCGGCCGGCGAGCGTCACCCGGTCGCCGGTCACCAGGGTGACGGTCTTCCCGGCCGGCCGTGCCGGTGTGGTGGCGGTGATGCCGTTCGCGGACGCTGCCGGTGGCGAGACCACGGCAGCGAGCGCGACGACGGCCAGCACCGTGTGTCCGAGGCGTCGTCGGGTCAGGCGCGTCACGAGGTCGCCCCCACCGAGTCGACGACCACCTGGTCGGTGCTGGACCAGGCAATCACGGTCCCGGCCGGCACGTCGGCCCCGGCCGTCGCGACCATCCTGGTGCCGATCACCCTGGAGGTCACCGGATCGAGGATGATTTCGCTGCGGAAGCGGTCCCCGTCCCGTCCGATGGCCACGCCGGCGCGGCCGGTCAGGTCGACCTGGCCCGGCACCCGCCGGATGCCCGGCAGCAGGGCGATGGCCTGGTACAACGCCGTGCGGACCGCCGGCGTGAGCAGCGCGTCGGCACGGGCGGCGAAGCTGGCGGCCGTCTTGAAGGTCAGGTAGTCGGCGTCGTGCTTGGTGTTCGTGCCCGCGGCGGCCCGGAACACCGCCAGCAACTGCTCCGGGTCGGTGGGCAGACTCGCGACCCAGGACAGCGTGGGGTGGTCGACGCCCGGTTCCTTCGGCTCGCTGACCGGCAGTTGTTCCTTCGGATCACCGTTCGGGTTCGGGTACACCTGCGTGTGCGGCTTCGGCAGGGACTTGCCGTTGCCGGCGAGCTTGCGCGCGTCCGCGTCCGTCCACGGGCGAGCGTTGAGGTTGGTCGCCATCTCCATGCGCACCGTCCGCAGCCCGTCCGCCGCGAACCACGCCTTGGTCTCGTCCTCCGAGACCACCTGGGCCTCACCGTCCGCGCCCACCGGGATCCCGTGCATGCCCTGACCGCGCATGTGCGAGTACACGAACTGGCCGGGCCGGACCGCCAGCGGCCGGAGATCACCGGTGTGCGCGGCGAGCGTGATCAGTGCCTCGCGAGCCGGCGTGTCCGCGCCGACGAGCGGTGCGGGGTTGCCAGGACGGACCGGCCCGCCACTGGTCGGAAGCGCGAAGGAGGAATCGCCGTTGGTCGGCTGCACCGCGATGGCGATGGCGATGCCCAGGCCCGCGACCAGCGTGACCGACGCGGCGACGAGCACCACGCGCCCCCGGTAGCGGGGGGCCGGCGGAGCCTGCATCGACCGGAGGGCCTTGGCGCGCATCCTGGCGAGGCTGCCGTTGTCCGGGGCAGGGGTGTCGAGGATGGACCGGAGCAGGGCGATCTCGTGCCGCTCGTCCGGTGCTTGCTGAGTGTTCACGAGGTCATCTCCTGGGAGGCGGATACGTTGGCATCGGCGGGAAGGACGTCACGCAGCCGTTTCCTGGCCCGGTGCAGCGCGGAACGCACCGTCCCGGCCGGAATCCCGAGCGCGGTGGCGATCTCGGCGTAGTCGAGGTCCGCCAACGCGAAGAGCAGGAGCACGTCCCGCTGCCGACGCGGCATCTGTTCGAGAGCCGAAGTGATCAACCGCACATACTCGGCGGCATCAGTACGCTCGACAGCCCGCTGCGCAGGCTCATCACCCCCGGCAAGAGGCGGCACGACCTTCGCCATGGCGCGATACCGCGCAACCTCTTGCCGCCACCGCCGCCGCAACAGGTTGGTGGCGATCCCATACAACCAGGGCAGGGCGTTCACCCGACCAGCGTCATACCGATCCCGCTGCTTGAACGCCAGACAGAACACGTCGGCAACAACGTCCTCCGCCACCCCGGCCCCGACCCGACCGGCACAGTACCGATGCAACACCCCCGCGTACCGATCGAACAACACCCCGAACTGCTCGGCATCCCCAGCCACCAGCTCCGCGTCCGACCCCGACAACCCAACCGCCGGCGGATCGCTGTCTCCCACAGAACGCAACGATGTCATGGCCCTCTTTGCCACCACCCCCCTTCCAGGTTCCCCAACCCCAAACCGCAGGTGCGCCATCGCCGAGGTGTCACCGGCTTCGGCGGCTTTCCCGAACCAGAGCTCGGCCTCTGCGACCTCGCCACGACCGCTCGGCAAATCCCGAGATCGAAGGTCGCGGGAACATCACCTCCCTCGGCGGCCCGACGATCAACTGATGGCGTTCCCGTGTCCGCGGCCCGCTGGCGATTCCGCTGTCGGTGGCCGTCGCCCTCGCACTCGAGGTCGCTGGGCGGAAATGGATCACCGGCAGAACCGGAAGCCCGATCGCCGGCCGATCAGGGTGGCGGCTCCCTCCAGCCACGTCGCGACCCAGACCCGCTGCAGCTCCGTGTCCTCGGCAAGCGCACCCAGCAGGAGGCCGTGGCCCGGACGGCGCGGCCCCGACGCCCGGAACGAACGCGGTGAGGGTCGGCGCCTACGGCCAGCCGCTGTTCGCGACTGCGCAGGTGCTGTAGCCGATCTGGCGCGACGGGCAGCCCCGGGTGCGATTTCACTCGTGTGGTCACCCAGCTGAACTGAAGCTCGGATCGTCGATATTCGCGCCGACCTGGGCGTCGGTGATACCCAACAGCCTGGATCCGGCTGTCATCGCGCGAAACGGCCGAGCTTCGACAGGATGACGCACTCTGCTGCGGCGAGTCGGCGGACGTCGACCAGCGCCTGAAGGCGACCTGATTGTTCAGTGGGTCCACTTCCCGGCCCAGGCCGTGTCGGCACTCGCCGACCAGAAGTTGTCCATCAACCGCGCCGCGGAGCACGGATCGAAGCCGAGGTCGGGCGGCGGCCGTTTCACGCCGCTCCGCGGGGGTGCCCAACCCCATGATGACCTGCTCGAATCCGCCCGGTGTGTAGCCGTTGAACACGTGCGCGGCGCTCCGTGTGGTGAAACTGTGCACCGTTCCACGCGGAATCCACACCGAGTCACCCGCCGTCGCTCGCATCGGCGGCTCGTCCCGACCCGAAATTCGATGGAGCCTTCGAGCACGTTGAACCACTCGTCGATGGGGTGCACGTGAGGCGGCGGCCCACCATCCGCCGGCATCCACTGCTCCATCACCGAGAACGCTCCCCCGGTCTGCTCCGATTCAGCCAGCACGACCCAGAGGACACCGAACACCCAGTACGCCGGCCCGACGCCGACGCCGAGCGAATCGCCCGGTCATCATCGGCCCGTACGTGCAGCTGCAGTCAGCGGGTCTGGCTCGGGCCCGCCTGCAGGCCGCGGAAGTAGCTGATCGTCAGCTCGGGGTTTCGCGCTGGGCTTCGGCCCGGCCTTCGTGATGGCTTCGTCCAGCATCGTCCCGTTTTCGCTCCCGTCAGCCGGACTTCGACTCGTGGATGGCGGCAACTGCGGCGTGGGGATCGGGCACAGTGATCGTCACGCTCCGGCCGTTGTGCAGGACCAGCCGCAGGGCGGGGCCGGTCCGGGCTGTGAAGTAGGTATGGCCAGGGGTCCACCAGTGGCCGAGGAACAGCGACCACAGCAGCGACAGTTCGGTCACCTCGGCGCGGGCGATCTCGTCCAGCCGGTAGGTGCGACGGGGCCAGCCGAACGTTCCACAGTGGACCGAGACCCCGTTGGGTCCCGCCGTCGTCCTGACGCTCAGTCCGGTCAGCGTCGTGAAGAGCACCGCGGTAGCGGCCACCAGCAGCGTGATCGCCGGGCCCGCCGGGTCGAGCCACCCACCGGGCGACAGGCTTCCGAGGACCACCAGCGGCACCATCAAGGCGCCGAAAGCCACCACCAGCGGCCAGTTCGTCACTCGGCCGGTGTAGATCGAGTACCGGCCCGGACCGGGTAGTGCGGATGCCGTCATCGGGCACCGTCCTCTCGCTGTGTCACGTCAGCTTCTCGATGAGGCGAAGCAGGTCGTCGCGCCCCACGCCGTGTCGGCGGGCAACAGCCACGAGCGTCTGGGCCGCCTCGGTGACGGGGGCCGGCTCCGTCACGGCGGACGCGACCCGTGCCCCGCGACCCCGGCGGAACTCCAGCACCCCCTCGTCGCGCAGCTGCCGGTAGGCGGCCAGCACCGTGTTGCGGTCAACCGACAAAGCCTTCGCCAGCTCCGCCGCCGGCGGCAGCTGTTCGCCGACGGCCAGCTCACCCGAACCCACGCCCCGGCGTACGCACGCCACGATCTGGAGTGGCAAGGCCTCCCGCGAAGAATGATCGACTACCCATCTCATAGTGCTAGTATTATTAGCACCATCTGTGGCAAGTGGTCAACCACGCTTGAACCTCGGCCGACCGAGGCCGGCTCACCGCCGGCCGGGCCGCGAACGAACGAGTCGAAGCGCTGATCGCCCGGCCCGTCAAGCCGGCGACCGAACCCCGGCTCTACGACGTCCACCGCGTCCTCGACCGCGCCGGGCGGTCCCGCCCCCAGCGACCAGTGCCGGACGTCGGCCCAGGCGGTATCCGCGCCACTTCGCCCGGTCCCGGTCAGTGACACGGCCGCAACGGTGTGATCTCGCCGCGCGCGGGTGGTCAGGAGCGCTTGTCAGCGTTGACCGCGACCGAAGGCCCGGCACCACCAATCAGTCCATAAGGGACATAACGATCCCGGGCAGTGTCCTTACTCGACTGGCGTCTTGACGCGCCCCCGGCGTTCGTCGATAGTGATGAACCAATCCCAACGCCGAACGAGAGTTACGCACCACTCCGAACTGTTAGCGCTAACATTTCAGCTGGTCGCTGACCCGGCTCGGGTCCGGGCGCGTCACGGACCGCCTCGGCCCTGGCCGGGCGCCGTCTGCTGTCCCGTATCGATGAACAAGGGAGTTCATGATGCCTGCGCTGCCCGTGTTCCGGCGGCTGCGCCGGGGACTGTCCGTCTCCTCGGTCGCGGTAGCATTCGCTTTGCCCGGCTTGCTCGCCTTCGGTGGCGCTTCGCAGGCCGCCACGCAGGGGCCCTGCGACATCTACGCCGCGAGTGGCACGCCGTGCGTTGCGGCGCACAGCACCACCCGCGCACTGTTCGCCGCCTACAACGGCCCGCTCTACCAAGTGCAGCGCACGTCCGACAACACGCTGCGGGACATCGGGTTGCTGTCCGCCGGAGGCGTCGCCGACGCCGCGGCGCAGGACGCGTTCTGCGCGGCCACCACGTGCACCATCACCCGCGTCTACGACCAAACCGGCAGCAGCGGCAACACCCTGATCTACCAGGGACCCGGGGGAACCGGCGGCGCCGACACGGCGGCCACCGCGACCACCGAGGCGGTGACCGTGGGCGGCCACAAGGCGTACGCGTTGTACATCAACCCCGGCAACAGCTACTTCGCCGCCGGCTCCGGCGTGCCGACCGGCAGCGCGCCGGAGGGCGAGTACCTGGTCACCAGCGGGACGCACGTCAACAACGGCTGCTGCTTCGACTACGGCAACACCGAAACCGACCACCGCGCGGACGGCAACGGCGCCATGGACGCGATCAACTTCGGCACGGAGTGCTGGTTCGGCGGCTGCAGCGGAACCGGGCCGTGGGTGCAGGCGGACCTGGAGAACGGCTTGTTCTCCGGCGGCAGCAAGACGTGGAACCCCAACCAGGTCGCCCAGACGAGCCGCTTCGTCACCGCGATGCTGAAGAACAACGGAACCACCCAGATGGCACTGGCGGGTGCGAACGCCCAGTCCGGCAGCCTGACCAAGTTCTACGGCGGCGCGCTGCCCAGCGGCTACAACCCGATGCACAAGCAGGGCGCCATCATCCTCGGCAGCGGCGGCGACTGCTGCCAGACCAACCGGAACGCCAGCGCGGGCACCTTCTACGAGGGCGCCATGGTCAAGGGCTATCCCTCCGACGCCACCGACGCCGCGGTCCAGGCCAACATCGCCGCGGCGGGCTACGCCACCGGCACCACCCCCTTCACGCCGGGCGCCAAAGTCTCGTTGCAGGCCACCACTTCCTGCGGCACAGGCCACTACCTGCGGCACGACACCGGTGACGACAAGGTCGTGATCGCGCCGCTGACCACGGGCAGTGCGCCGGCCGACAAAGCGGCCGCCACCTGGATCGTCCGCCCCGGCCTGGCCGACGGCACCTGCTTCTCCTTCGAATCGGCCGACCCGGCGGGCAACTACCTCAGGCACTACGCGTTCCAGCTCCACCTCCAGCCCAAGGACGGGACGACTCAGTTCGCCGCCGACGCCACCTTCTGCGCACAGGCGGGAAACAGCGGCACGGGTTACTCGTTCCGGTCGTTCAACTACCCGGCCAAGTACCTCCGCCACTACAGCTCGACCAGCTACATCGCGAGCAACGGCGGCACCAACGCCTGGGACACCACCTCGCTGTGGCGTGAGGACACCTCCTGGCTCGCCGCGGCCCCCTGGAACTGACCAGCACCGGAAGTCCGATGACGCATTTCCCACCGTGTGAAGGAGATTCGATGACCCGACAACCCCGGATCCGCCGCGCCCTCCTGGCGGCCGGTACCACCACCAGCCTCGCCGCCGGCCTGCTCGCGGCCACGGCAACCACCTCGCAGGCCGCCGCCCAAGGACCATGCGACATCTACGCCGCGGGCAACACCCCGTGCGTGGCCGCGCACAGCACCACCCGCGCCCTGTACGCGGCCTACAACGGCCCGCTGTACCAGGTCCGGCGCGCGTCCGACAACACGACCAAGGACATCGGCGTGCTGACCGCCGGCGGGTACGCCGATGCTGCCGCACAGGATTCCTTCTGTGCCAACACCAGTTGCGTGATCACGGTCATCTACGACGAGTCCGGCAAAGGCAACCACCTCACCCAGGCGCTCAAGGGGTACTGGCCGGGGCCGGCCGCGGGCGGCAACGACAACCTCGCCAACGCCTTCGAGGCGCCCGTCACGGTCGGCGGCCACAAGGCGTACGGCGTTTCCGTGGCCCCCGGCACCGGCTACCGCAACAACAACACCAACGGCATCGCGACCGGTGACCAGCCGGAGGGGATGTACGCGATCTTCGACGGCACGAACTACAACGGCGGCTGCTGCTTCGACTACGGCAACGCCGAGACGTCCGGCAACGACGACGGCAACGGCACCATGGAGGCCATCTACTTCGGCAACAACAAGGGCTGGGGCTACGGCAGCGGCGCCGGTCCCTGGATCATGGCCGACCTGGAGAACGGCTTGTTCTCTGGCGTGAACCAGCACTTCAACGCGGGCGACCCGACGGTCACCAACCGGTTCCAGACGGCCATCGTCAAGGGCGGCCCCAACCAGTGGGCCATCCGCGGCGCCAATGCGCAGTCGGGCAGCCTGTCGACGTACTACAACGGCGTGCGCCCCAACGTCGCCGGCTACAACCCGATGAAGAAGCAGGGGGCGATCATCCTCGGCATCGGCGGCGACAACAGCGTCGGCGGACGCGGCACCTTCTACGAAGGCGTGATGACCGCGGGCTACCCCTCGGACGCCACCGAGAACGCGGTCCAGGCCAACATCACCGCCGCCGGCTACAGCAGCGCCCCGACCGGCTCCGGAACCCTCACCCCCGGCGCCAAGGTTTCCCTCCAGGCCACGACGGCGTGCTGCACGTCCGACTACCTGCGCCACAACGACACCGACGACAAGGTCGTCATCTCCGCGGTCGACTCCAGCAGCACGGCCACCCTCAAGGCCGACGCCACCTGGATCGTCCGGGCGGGCCTGGCCAACACCTCCTGCCTGACCTTCGAGTCCACCGACAAACCCGGCCGATTCCTGCGCCACTACGCGTTCCAACTCCATCTGAACGCCGACGACGGTGGCAGTGCCTTCGCCCAGGACGCGACGTTCTGCCCCACCGCGGGTAACAGCGGCGTCGGTCGGTCGTTCCAGTCGTTCAACTACCCGGCGAAGTACATCCGCCACTACAACTTCACGGGTTATGTGGCGAGCAACGGCGGGAGCAACGCCTGGGACGCGACGACGTCGTGGGCTCAGGACACCAGCTGGCTCACCGCATCACCCTGGAGCTGACCGGCACTCCGAGTGCCACCGGCGAGTATGGCTTCCCCGCAGCGCTGCGGGGAAGCCCTGCTCGCACCTTCGATCCTCATCAGCTGACCCGATCAGCAGCACCGGCGCAGCTGACCAAGCGGCTGCCGGAGTCAGCGCTCGAGGGCGAGATCACCGACCACCTCGGCTGGGTGGTCCACCTGCCGTCCGGGTTCGTGGTCGTGCCGAGAACGTGGACATAGCGGCTGCCGACCTCCAGCACGAAGAGCACATAGATTCTTCTGAGGGTGAGCGCAAAGTGGAAAAAGTCGCAGCCCGGCATCGTCGAGGCTTGCGTGCGCAGGAACTGCCGCCAGGTCGTATCGTTCTGCCGGTCCGGCGCGCGAGGTATGCGCGCCCGCTTCAGGATCCGCCGGATCGTCGAGGAACCGATCCGGTGTCCAAGCCTGAGCAGCTCACCTTGAATCCTCCGCTGCGTGCAGGCGGTACAGCGTGACCTCCGACGGCAACGGTGCCGCGAGCCGGACCAGGCAGTAGTCGTACGGCCTGCCGCTCGACGGGTACTGCCGCGGGTAGGTCCACGCGGTCGCTTGGGCCACGCCGAAGGGCGTCCTGGCGGCGTCCCGCGCGCACTCGAACGTGACAGCGACGGCCCGGCCGCCGCTGTCGCGGTCGTACACCGCGTGGGCCACCGTCACCACGTATTGGCGGTGGATGGCGAACGCCGCATCGCGGCGGTCTTCGGCGCGCAGTAACTGTTCGCCCACACCGGCAAGGTGGAGGTGACGCTGCTCCGCGCGCTACCGGTTGCACCTGTTTTCGGCTCCTGCTGCTGCCGTTCGCAGCGCGCCCCTTCTCCCTGAAGGAGTCGGTCGTGCGGACGTTGTGCGAGAGGGCCTGGGCTTGCTCGGGCGACAGCGGGGTCACGCTGCTGAACCGACGCGGTCCGCCTCCCCGAAGACGGGGGCCGGGCCCCGCGGGGGGGCGCCGCGCCACCCGGGGGGGGGGGCAGCG
>NZ_JBFBBN010000048.1:73357-76470 GCF_040682715.1 Amycolatopsis sp. NPDC051128
CCCTCTACATATTTTACCGCCTCCGGATCTCCGGAGGCGGACCGCGTCGGTTCAGCGCGGCCTCACCAGGGGTGGTCGACTGCGCCGCTCGTGAGGGTGAAGGTGATGTAGCCGCTCTGGAAGTCGCTGCGGTATATGCTGTTTGTCACGTACTCGTCGGTCTTCGGGTAGTGCAGGTAGGACCGTTCCCATCCGAGGGCGGCCCACCGCTTGCGGATCTCGCCCTTCACGGCGTGCGCGCCGGTGGCACCTGTGTAGTAGATCGAGTGGCCGAGGCTGAAGTGGTTGTAGCGGCCGATGCCGTCGGGTGTGCCTGCTTCGTCGGTGGTCGGGTAGCCGAGGCCACGTTCGTAGCCGAGGGCGGCCCACTTCTTGCGGATCTCACCGTAGATGGCGTGCGCGCCGGTGGCGTTCGTGTAGTAGATCGAGCCGACGTTGCCGCCCTTGATGAAGTGGTTGTAGCGGCCGACGCCGTCGGGTGTGCCTGCTTCGTCGGTGGTCGGGTAGCCGAGGCCGCGTTCGTAGTCGAGGGCGGCCCACTTCTTGCGGATCTCGCCGTAGATGGCGTGGGCGCCGGTGGCGTTCGTGAAGTAGATCGAGCCGACGTCGCCGTTGTTGACGAAGTGGTTGTACTGCGCCACGCCGTCCGGTGTCGTTGTGGTGTCGTTCGTCGGCGGACCGAGTTTGGCGTGCCCGCCGAAGGCGACGTACTTGGTCAGCACCGGTCCGGTGACGTACTTGGTGCCGCCGACGGCGCTCCAGTACAGCCGTCCGTTGGTGTAGGTGCGGTAGTGGACCGTGCCGTCGGTGACCTCGGCCGCCGTCGGCGCCCCGAGCTTCGCCCGCAACGCCGGGTCGGCGTCGTAGCGCTGGTCGATCAGGGTCGCGTAGTTCGCCGTCAGCGTCAGGTCGCTCGTGCCGACGGTGACGATCCACGTCGTCGCCGACGGTCCGCCCTGCCAGCCGGTGAACTTCGAGACGCCGTCGATGCCCAGCGGCGCGGCCTCGACGTCGAAGGACGCGCCTTCGGTCACCATGGCCGTGCTGACGCCGCCCTCGACCGGGATGCTCAGCGCCGCGGGCTGCGTGCCGAGGAGGGTGATCCGGTGCCGGCGCGGCATCGCCGTGTACGTCTTGGCCGTGCTGACGCCCGCGCTGTCGGTCACCGTCGCGGTGAAGTCCATCCGGGCGTCCGGGTGCTCGGTGAACGGCAACGCGAAACTCGCCCCCATGCCGCCGACGCCGGGGTGCACGTGGCAGGTCGCTTCGCTCGGGCAGTGCCGGACCGCGGAGGTCCAGGTGACCGGCAGCGCGCCGTCCTCGGCGTCGGTCGCGGTCGCTCCCAGGGTGACCTGCTGGTTGACCGCGAACGTCGCGGTGTCCCCGGGTGTGGTCAGGGTGATCTGCGGGGTGTGGTTGCCGGGCGCGACCGCGATGGTGGTCGTGCCGGTGGCGCCCAGCGGGTCCCGGACGGTCAGCGTCGCGGTGAACGACTCGGTGCCCGCCGCGTAGGCGCGGGACACCTGGGGACCGGTGGCGGTGGTGCCGTCGCCGAAGGCCCAGTCGTAGGTCAGCACGTCGTTGTCGTAGTCGACCGACGCGGAACCGTCGAAGGACACCGTCCGGGTGGCCGGGTCGGCGGTGGAGGAGGCGTTCGCCACCGGCGCGGTGTTGCCGGCCGAATACGACAGGCGGCGCAGCTTCCCGGACAGGATGTCCGCGAAGACGATGTCACCGTTGGCCGCCGCCCCGAACTTCACCGGGCCGCCGATGTCGGTGAAGACCGGCGAGTTCTCCGGGGCCCGGGTGAGCTTGCCCTGGTCGTCGTAGCGCATCGTCCAGATCTTCCGCGCCACGTAGTCGCCGAAGAAGTACGAACCGCGGTAGACGGCCGGGTAGCTGGATCCCTGGTAGACCATGCCACCGGTGACGCTGTTGCCCTGCATGGCGCCGCTGCCGTGCTGGTACTCGAAGATCGGCGGCTGGTTCGCCACCCCCGCGCAGCCCGCGAGCCCGCTGTAGCCCGAAGTCGCGTGGGTGCCCTCCCAGCACGGCCACCCCTGGTTGGCTCCGCGCTGGACGACGTCGACCTCTTCCCAGGCGTTCCAGCCGACGTCACCGGCGATCGGCAGCCCGAGGTTCGGGTCGATAGTGAACCGGAACGGGTTGCGGAACCCGCGCGCGAACACCTTGCTCGCAGCCGCCCCGGGGTTGGCCACGTCGTAGTACGGGTTGGACGGCACGCCGTTGCCGTCGGCCGTCAGGTGGAAGATCTTGCCGTACGGCTGGTTGATGTCCTGGGCGCGCAGCGCACTCGCGTCCATCTTGGTGAAGTCGCCGTTGTCGCCGATCGACAGCCACAACGTCCCGTCCGCGGCGGCGGCGACCGTGTCGATGCCATGGACGTCGAACGTGCCCGGCACCTCGAACAACGACTGCTCCCCGCCCAGCGCGGTCGGCGCGCCCTCCGCGCCCACGGTCACCGTGAATCGCGACAACCGCATGACAAAACCGCCGGTGACGTTGACCGACCGCGTCAGGTAGATCGAGTGCGACGTCGCGTAGTCCGGGGCGACGGCCACACCGACCAAGCCGAGGTCACTGACCGAGCGGGTCGGCAACGTCGCGATCGTCCTGCCCGCCCCGGTCTCCGGCACCCAGCGGACCCGACCGTCCTTGGCCGTGGCGAGGACGGAACCGTCGGGCAGATACGCGAAGTCCGTCAACTGATACTGCCCCAAACCCGTATCGGTCTCCCGCAACACGAACCCCGGCGGAAGTGCCGCCGCCACTGCCACCCCGGTAGACATGACGGGGAGCAACGCCCCTGCCAGCACAGCCGCCACCAAGGCGTGACGAAGTGCGCGAAGTTTTCGCAAGGCCATTTGGCCCCCCTTTCAGGTGATCACTCATCGCCTGAACAGGGGGAACCAGTTTCACTCGTCCGAGTGTTTTTATCTGACTGTTGCCTACTGTCCGTGTTTGTCCGCTCTTCGTTACGGAACAACCTGCACGACGTCACCGGCCTCGACGTGTCCCACGCCGTGCTGGAGAGCATCTGGGACGGCTTCCACGGCGACCCGCGGCTGCGGCCGTCGTGGCTGACCCGGCCG
>NZ_JBFBBN010000049.1:0-53900 GCF_040682715.1 Amycolatopsis sp. NPDC051128
ACCGCGAAGTGCGCCGAGCCCGTGTGCTGGACGTACTCCATCATCGCGTCCTTCGACGACAGCGCCTGCTGCATCGGCACGTACTGCTTCCGGGTGTCGCGGTTGAACGCCAGGAAGAACAGCCCCGCCTCCAGGTGGCCGACGCCGTCGGAGCCGTCGACGAAGTTGTAGCCGCGGCGCAGGATCCGCACCCCGTTCAGCGCCTGGTGGGAGGCCAGCCGGACGTGCGCGTCCTCCGCGATCACCTTCTCGCCGCCCGCGCCGCCGACGTCCAGGTCCAGCTCGTCGAACTCCGCGGTCTGGCCGAGCGGGGCGCCCGATCCCTTGGTGCGGCCGATGATCTGCTGCTGGCCCTCGAGGGGTTCGCGATCCCAGGTCTCGATGTGCATCCGGATCCGGCGCGCCACGAGGTAGCTGCCGCCGGCCATCCACGGCTGGCCGTCGCCGGCCTGCGCCCACACCTGGTCGCGCAGGAAGTCGGCGTCCTCGGCCTTGATGTTGTTCGTGCCGTCCTTGAAGCCGAACAGGTTCCGCGGGGTCTGCTGCTCGCGCGAAGTCGACGAGCTGCGCCCGAAGCCGAGCTGGGACCAGCGGACCGCGGTGACGCCGAAGCCGAGCCGCACCAGGTTGCGGACCGCGTGCACGGCGACCTGCGGGTCGTCCGCGCAGGCCTGGATGCACAGGTCGCCGCCGCTGCGGGCCGGGTCGAGCTTGTCCTTCGGGAACAGCGGCAGGTCGATCAGCTGCGCCGGCCGCTTGGCCGCGAGGCCGAACCGGCCGTCGAACAGCGACGGCCCGAAGCCGATGGTCAGCGTCAGGTTCGCCGCCGGCAGGTCGAGCGCCTCGCCGGTGTCGCCCGGCGGGGCGTGCTCGTCACCGCCGATCGCGCCGCCGGGCACGACCTCCTGCCCGGCGGTCATCCGGCGGGCCGCCTCGGTCCACGTCTTCAGCAGCTGCCGCAGCTTCTCGCGGTCCTTGGTGGTGACGTCGAGGGCCGCGAAGTGCAGGTTGGCCTGCGCCGGCGTGACGATCCCGGCCTGGTGCTCGCCGTGGAAGTCGACGGTGTTCACCGACGCCTCGGCGTTGCCGCCGGTCGCCTTGTCGATCCCGATGCCGGCGGCGGCCCCCGCCCCGGCGAGCGCGACACCCGCGCCCGCCAGGCCGAACAGCTTCCGCCGCGAAACGCGCGTGCCTTCTTCTGCCGTCACTTGGAGACGACCTCCGCAACCTTGCTCAGCGGTTCGCTCAGCGCGTCGACGGCCGCGGCGAACTCCTTGACCTGGTCCTGGGACAGCTCGTTGTACAGCTTGAACCCGTCGCCCGCGCGCTGCTTGTCCAGCAGGCCCTGGACGTTCGCGAACTCCTTGTCCAAAGTGGACACGAGAGCCGCGTCCTTCACCTGCAGGATCGGCCGCAGCGCGGTGATCGCGCCCTTCGAACCGTCCAGGTTGGCCTGGAAGTCCCACAGGTCGGTGTGCGAGAAGGCCTCCTCCTCGCCGGTGATCTTGCCGGTGGCGACCTCGTCGAGGAGTTCCTTCGCGCCGTTGGCCAGGTCGAGCGCGGTCAGCTCCATGGTCTTGGACTTCGCGACCAGGTCCTTGACGTCGGTCACCAGCTTGTCGGCGATCTGGGGGCTGTCGGGCTGCAGGCCGGTCTTGAACAGGTCCTTTTCCAGCCGGTGGAACCCGGTGAACTGCTGGTTCGGCTCGAGGTCGGCTTCGCGGACGTCGATGGCCGGGTCCAGGTCGCCGAACTTCTCGGCCACCGGCTCGATCCGCTCGTAGTAGACGCGGGTGCGCGCGTACGCGGCCTTCGCCTCGTCGACCTTGCCCGCCTTGACGAGGTCGGCGAACTTCCCCGTCTCGTCCTGCAGCGCGGCGGTGTTGTTCGCGACGTAGTCCGCGTAGCTCTTGGTGGCCTGCGCCTTCTGCGAGTTGGCGTCGTCCTGCTTCGCGACGCCGCCGGTGATCGTGAAGTCGCCGCGGATGCCGTTGCCGGCCATGCCCGGCTTGCACGCGGTCTGGTACTTGCCGGCGTCGGCGACCTCGACGATCAGCCGCCGGTTCAGCCCGGGCGCGATGTTCTCGACCTCGCCCATGATCCGGTCGCCCTCGGCGTAGAGGTAGAACTCGGTGACCTTGGTGCCCTTGTTGGTGATCTCGAAGGTCAGGTTGCCCGCGTTGGCCGTGGTTGCGGAGACGGCGCACGCGGTGTCGGTGGCCTCGACCTTGATCGGACCACCGTCCGCGGCGGCGCCCGCGGTGTCGTTCTTGCTGTCGCACGCGGTCAGCGCCACCAGGGCGGTGGCGCCGGCCAGTACGGCCAGCGGGGTTCGACGGGTCTTGCGCACGGTCACTCCTTCGAGGCGGCCGCGGCGACGGGTGCCGGCGCGGTCTTGCTGGGCTTGAGGAACAGGGGCAGCACGATGGCGACGTAGGCGACCCAGGCGACGGCCTGCAGCACGGTCGTCTGCTGCGAGTAGTTGAAGATCCCCTTCAGCAGCGCGCCGAACCAGGACGTTTCGGGGAGCGTGGCCGAAGCGTCGAAGGCCAGCGTGCCGATCCCGGGCAGGAACGCGGCTTCCTGGAGGTCGTGCAGGCCGTAGCCGAGCACTCCCGCGGCGACGAACACCAGCAGGACGCCCGTGACCGTGAAGAACTTGGTCAGGTTGAACCGGACGGCGCCCTTGTAGAGCAGGTAGGCGAGCACCACCGCGGCCGCGATGCCGACGGCGAAGCCGATCAGCGGCTGCACGGTGTCCGACTGCGCGGTCTGGACGGCGGAGTAGAAGAACACCGCCGTTTCCAGCCCTTCGCGCCCGACCGCGAGGAACGACAGCAGCAGCACGGCCATCGGGCCGACGTTCAGCGCGTCGTCCATCTTCCCGCGCAGCTCGGCGGCGATGCTCTTGGCCGCCTTGCGCATCCAGAAGATCATCGCGGTGACGAACACGACCGCGACGATCGACAGGCTCCCGCCGAGCAGTTCCTGGTGCTCGAAGGACAGCTGGGCGGTCGTGTAGGTCAGGATGGCGCCGACGGCGACCGACAGCACCACCGCGGCGCCGACGCCGGGCCACACCCAGCGCAGCGCGTGCCGCCGCTCGGTCTTGACGAGGAAGGCCACCAGGATGCTGACGACCAGCGCCGCTTCCAGGCCTTCGCGCAGCCCGATCAGCGCGCTCGAGAACAACACCGGTCCGCCTCCCTGTTCCTTCGCTTCAGTGATGGTTTTAGGTAAGGCTCACCTGTAAGTCCAGCGCGCGTACGCCCGAGGGATCAGGATAAAACGGTCAAATGGGATCGCTGAGCGAAGTTAGGTTAGGGTAACCGCAGGTCAGGGCCTTGCGCGTCGACTCGGTAACAAAATGTGTGATGTCGCTGGCGGGGGAGGCGTTTTAACCCTCCGCTTGCCTGGTCAGACTGTTGGGGTCCCCTTGAGTGCGTCCGTAACCTGTTCGGGTGGCCGATACCGCTCAGCCGACCGTCACGCCTCCCGAAACCCCACCTTCGGGGGGACCGCCGCGGCGTTATCTCGGCCGGGCGGCCCTCGCGCTGGGACTCGTGCTCACCGGCGTGGTCCTGGTCGTCACCATCGGTGTCCGGAACCCGGACGCGCCGGCCGCGCCGCCGCCGGCACAACCGGCGCTGGCCATCCCGGAGCAGCGCCCGCAGCCCGGCGCGGAAGCCCCGCGCGCCGGCCTCGCCGCGCCGGTCGACCGGCCGCAGGTGTCCGACCAGGCGGAGCTGACCGCGTGGGCGACCCGCGTCGCGGACAAGACGCACGTCCCGGCGCGCGTGCTGGCCGCCTACGGCCGGGCGGAAATGTGGATGCAGCGCCAGCGGCCGACGTGTCACCTCTCGTGGGCGACCCTCGCGGGCATCGGCCGGGTCGAGACCGGGCGCGGGGAGTTCGACCTCGCGGCGATCGGCGCGGACGGCCGCGTCGTGAAGCCGGTCGTCGGCCCGCCGCTCGACGGATCGCCGGGCGTGCCGGCGGTGCACGACACCGACGGCGGCAAGCTCGACGGCGACAAGTCGTGGGACCACGCGATCGGCCCCATGCAGTTCCTGCCGTCGACGTGGAAGAAGTACCAGGAGCGCGCGAACGGCGACGGCGGCACACCGGACCCGCAGAACGTGGACGACGCGGCCTTCACGGCGGCGCGGTTCCTGTGCTCGGGCGGCGACGACCTGGGCACGCCGGCGGGCTGGTGGCGGGCGATCCTGTTCTACAACCAGGCCCTGACTTACAGCCAGGACGTCTTCAGCGCGGCGGACGCCTACGCGGAGGCGAGTGTCGCGCCCTGAGTCAGAGCTCGCGGTCCGCGAACAGCGGCGTGACGGCCATCAGCACCAGCAGCAGCAAGCCGGCGTAAGCACCAAGCGTGACGAACAACGACATTTCCGGTCCCTCCTGAGTGGGTCTGGCACCAGCTTCCCCCGCGGAGGGCGTGTCGCGGATCGGCCGAGGGGCCCGTGCGGATCAGCCGAACGGCCAGTCCCGCGCGGGCCGTTCGGCCCTGGTGCCCCGATCAGGACTCGTGCAGCGCGATACGCGCCTTGACCTCGTTGATCGCCTCGAGGTACTCCGGGACCGGGTTCATCGCCGAGGCCATCCGCATCTGGGCCAGCGCCTCGACGAACCGGCCGAGGCGCTGGAGGGTCCGGCCCAGGATGAACCGGGCATAGTGGTCCGTCGGATCCAGCTCCAGCACCCGCGTGAAAGCCTGTTCGGCCCGCCGCAGCTGCGCCGAGTGGAAGTACGCGCGCCCGGCCAGCAGGTGCACCGACGGCTTGTCCGCTTCGGAGGCCAGCAGGGGCTGCAACGCTTTCAGCGCGTCCAACGGACGACGACGGCCGACCAGCTCTTCGGCCTGACGGAAGGCATGAAAACCCGACTGCTCGGGAGGCTGCGAAGCAGCTGCGGCGTCCGTCATGGTCACTCCCACGATACCTCGGGAGAGGGGGGTTGCACACGCCCTGCGAACGGACGTGATGGACTGTGCCGTCATGAGCAGCGGGTACCGGGGCCTGGCGCCCTACCTCTACTACGCCGACGCCACGGCGGCGCTCGCCTGGCTGACCAGGGTCTTCGGGTTCAGCGAGCAAGTCCGGTTCTGCGACGCCGCGGGCGAGGTCTTCCAGGCGACGCTGTGCGCGGGCGACGCGCGGATCCAGATCGCGGGCGTCGGGCCGGACTACTGGCAGGCCAAGGGCGTCGACGGCCCCGTCGGCCAGCTCAACATCCTGTACGTCGACGACGTCGACGACCAGTACGAGCGGATCGCGGCCGCGCTCGGCGACGAGACCGAGCTGGAGCCGCCGCAGGACCAGCCCTACGGCGCGCGGGTGTTCACCGTCGCGGATCTCGGCGGCAACAGCTGGACGTTCTGGCAGCAGACGTCCGAGACCGTCGAGCTGCCGCCGGGCTGGCAGGCCGTCCGCTCGGGCGGTGAGTCCTCCGACGAGTGAACTGCGACGACGGCTAGGCTGGGGCCGTTACCGCAGGCCCGCCGACGCTCTCTTTCCCGCGGAGGCGGCGTAGACACAGCACAAAGCACCGAGGAGCATGGCGTGGCTCTCATCGAGCAGGTAGGCGCGCGCGAGATTCTGGACTCGCGCGGCAACCCGACGGTCGAGGTGGAGGTGGCTCTCGACGACGGCACCCTGGCGCGGGCCGCGGTCCCGTCGGGGGCGTCGACCGGTGAGCACGAGGCGGTCGAGCTGCGGGACGGCGACACCGGCCGCTACAACGGCAAGGGCGTCGAGCGCGCGGTAGCCGCGGTGCTCGACGAGATCGGCCCGGAGATGGTCGGCATCGAAGCCGTCGACCAGCGGATCGTCGACCAGAAGCTGGTCGACCTCGACGGCACGCCGGCGAAGTCCCGCCTCGGCGCGAACGCCATCCTCGGCGTCTCGCTGGCCGTCGCGAAGGCCGCCGCCGAGTCGGCCGAGCTGGAGCTGTTCCGCTACCTGGGCGGGCCGAACGCGCACGTGCTGCCGGTCCCGATGCTGAACATCCTCAACGGCGGTTCGCACGCGGACAGCAACGTCGACGTCCAGGAGTTCATGATCGCGCCGATCGGCGCGGAGACCTTCCGCGAGGCCCTGCGCTGGGGCACCGAGGTCTACCACTCGCTGAAGTCGGTGCTGAAGGGCCGCGGGCTCTCGACCGGTCTCGGCGACGAAGGCGGCTTCGCGCCGAACCTGGCGAACAACCGCGAGGCGCTCGACCTGATCCTCCAGGCCATCGAGAAGGCCGGCTACACCCCGGGCCGCGACGTCGCGCTCGCCCTCGACGTCGCCGCGACGGAGTTCTTCGCCGACGGTGCGTACACCTTCGAAGGCAGCAAGAAGAGCGCCGAGCAGATGTCCGCCTACTACGGCGAGCTGCTGGCGAACTACCCGCTCGTGTCGATCGAGGACCCGCTCAGCGAGGACGACTGGGACGGCTGGGTCACCATGACCGCCGAGGTCGGCGACAAGGTCCAGATCGTCGGCGACGACCTCTTCGTCACCAACCCGGACCGGCTCGAGGAAGGCATCAGCCGCCGCGCCGCCAACGCGCTGCTGGTGAAGGTCAACCAGATCGGCACCCTGTCCGAGACGCTCGACGCGATCTCGCTGGCCACGTCGTTCGGCTACAAGTCGATGATGAGCCACCGCTCCGGCGAGACCGAGGACACGTTCATCGCCGACCTGGCGGTCGCCACCGGCGTCGGCCAGATCAAGACCGGCGCCCCGGCCCGCGGCGAGCGGATCGCGAAGTACAACCAGCTGCTGCGCATCGAGGAGACCCTCGGTGACGCCGCCCGGTACGCCGGCGAGCTGGCCTTCCCGCGGTTCAGCGCCGAGGCCTGATCGCCCATGGCGGACCGGGGGAGAACGACGCGCAACCGCCGCGGTGGCGGCGGGGATTCGCGGACCGGCGGGCCCGCCCGGGCCCGCCGTCCCGAAGCGGCGCGGCGGCGCACCGGCGACGTCGAGACCACCAGGGACCGGCTGCGCCGGGGCCTGGCGGCGAAGCGGGCGTCGGGCGCGGCGAAGGTGCTCGGCATGTCCACCACCCGCCGCGCGGCGGTGGTGGCGATCGTGGTGTGCGCGCTGGCGTTCACCATCGCCGTGCCCCTGCGCACGTACCTCTCCCAGCGGACCGAGGTCCGCGAACAGCAGGCGCAGCAGGCTCAGCTGCAGCAGGAGGTCGCTCAGCTCCAAGGCCGCAAGGCGGAGCTGAGCGACCCCGCGCAGATCGAGGCCGAAGCCCGGCGGCGGCTGCGGTACGTCAAGCCGGGCGAAACGCCGTACATCGTCCAGCTGCCCGAGGACAAGGCGCCGGACTCGGCCCCGCCGGCGGGCCAGCAGCCGGCCACGGGCGGCTCCTGGTACGAGAACCTCTGGAACCAGGTCTCCGGCGGCTGAGGTTTTCATGCGCCCCAATGTGGCGTTGGTTGCGTCCAGCGCACCGAATGCCACTTTGGGTGCGTCCAACGCACCCAAAGCCACATTGGGGCGCTTGGGGCGCGGGCCGGGTGGCGGGGCCCACGCATTAACCTTGAGCGGGTGAACAGCACGCAGCAGCACCGGTTCGAGCCCGTCACCGACGCCGACCGCGAGATCATCGCGGAGCAGCTCGGGCGGCCGCCGCGGGCGTTGCGCGCCGTTGCCGCCCGATGCCCGAGCGGGCACCCGTCCGTGGTGCAGACCAGCCCGCGGCTGGAGAACGGCACGCCGTTCCCGACCCTCTACTACCTCACCTGCCCGAAGCTGAACTCGATGATCGGCACGATCGAGGCGTCCGGGATCATGAAGGAAATGACCGAGCGGCTCGCCACCGATCCGGACCTGGCCGCGCAGTACCAGCGCTGCCACGAGACCTACCTCGCCGAGCGCGACGCGATCGAGCCGCTCGGCCACCAGGTCACCGCCGGGGGCATGCCCGGGCGCGTCAAGTGCCTGCACGTGCACGTGGCCCACTCGCTCGCGGTCGGTCCCGGCGTCAACCCCTTCGGCGACGAGACCCTGGCGCTCCTCAAGACGAACGGGTGGCCATCGGGTGACTGCGCCGCGTAACGCCAGCGGCGCGTAAAGCGATAAACTGGTCCGGGTGACCGATCCGGCCAGGAGGGGTTCGAGCTATGCGCGTGCGGCGACTGCCAGACGCAGTCGGGAGCTACGCCCGAAGATTCGGGATCCGCCACCGCACCGCGTACCCGCTGGTCGCCGGCATCTTCGCCGTGATCCCCGCGCTGCTCGCCGGCGGTGGCACCCTCGGCTGGCTCGGCGGCAGCGGTGACCACACCCGGGATGCCTCGCTCGGCCAGGGCTACGACCCCGGCCACGCCGCCGCCCAGCAGATCGCCGTCGACGGCACGCTCCCCGGCACCCCCACCCCGCTGCCGCTGCCGGCCTACGAACTGCCCGACGGCCCCCTCGGCATCCCGGCCACCGCGCTCGCCGCGTACAAGAACGCCGCCGACGTCCTCGGCCGCGAGCAGCCCGCCTGCCACGTCGACTGGGCGCTGATCGCCAGCATCGGCCGGATCGAGTCCAACCACGCGCGCGGCGGCTACGTCGACGCGCAGGGCACCACCCGCGAACCGATCCTCGGCCCGCAGCTCGACGGCCAGGGCGGGTTCGCCGCGATCCCGGACACCGATCAGGGCGTGCTCGACACCGACGTCGTGTGGGACCGCGCGGTCGGCCCGACCCAGTTCATCCCGTCGACGTGGAAGGCCTACGCCTCCGACGGCAACGGCGACGGCAAGTCCGACCCGAACAACATCTTCGACGCGGCGCTCGCCACCGGCCGCTACCTCTGCTCCGGCGGGTTCGACCTGGCGAACCCGGACCAGCTGCGCGGCGCGCTCCACCGGTACAACAACTCCGACACGTACGTGAACACGGTGATCCTCTGGGCCGAGGCCTACCGCAACGGGATCATGCAGGTGCCGGACAGCACGGTGCCGATCGGCGCCCCGAACGCGGCCCTGGCGCCGGCTCCGCCGTCGATCCCGCCGCCACCGGTCCCGGCCACGACGCCGACGAGCCCGCCGCCGACGACACCGGGCACGACGACGTCGCCGACGACCAAGCCCTCGGTGTCGTGCGCCTCCCCGACGACGACAGTCACCACGACGACGGTCACGAGCACCACGACCGAGCCGTCGCCGACCACGAACCCGACGACGCCCACCGGTGAGACCTCACCGTCGCCGACCCCGACACCGACCTGCGGAGCGACGGTCACCTCGGTCAGCACGACGACCACCCCGACCACGACCACGCTCCCACCCGGCTGAGGCGCAAGCGTCACTTTCCTAGGGAAAGCTGCGTTTCGGGCCCCCGCGAGTGGCACTTTCATAGGGAAAGTGGCGGGCCGGTTAGGGTGATCGCATGCCTCGTGTTGCCGCGATCGACTGTGGGACCAACTCCATCCGCCTGCTCGTCGCCGAGCTGACGCCGCGCCACGACGGCACGGTCGACCTGCGCGACCTGCACCGCGAGATGCGGATCGTCCGCCTCGGCCAGGGCGTCGACGCCACCGGCAGGCTCGCTCCGGAAGCGCTGGAGCGGACGCAAGCCGCCCTCGCCGACTACACGGTCGCCGCGCGGCGCAAGGGCGTCGAAAAGGTGCGGATGGTCGCCACCTCCGCCACCCGCGACGCGAAGAACCGCGACGACTTCTTCCGCATGACCCGCGAAACCCTCGGCGTCGAGGCCGAGGTGATCAGCGGTGACGAAGAGGCGCGCCTCAGCTTCACCGGCGCCGTCGGGGAGCAGGACCCGGACGACGGCCCCTTCGTCGTGGTCGACGTCGGCGGCGGCTCGACCGAGCTGGTCCTCGGCACCTGGGACGGCAGGCAGGCCGAGGTGCTCGCCGCGAAGTCCGTCGACATCGGCTGCGTCCGGATCACCGAGCGCGCGCTGAAGAGCGACCCGCCGACCGCCGACGAGATCGCCGCCGCCCGTGACCTGGCCGGCAAGGTGCTCACCGACGCGTTCGACGTCGTCGACGTCGCCCGCGCCCGCACGTGGATGGGGGTCGCGGGCACGGTGACGACGCTGTCGGCGATCGCGCTGGGGTTGCCGGAGTACGACAGCGAGCGGGTGCACCTGTCCACATTGAGCGCGGCGGACATCGACCGCCTCGCGACGGAGCTGCTGCAGAGCGACCACGCCACCCGCGCGGCCAATCCGGTGATCCACCCGGGCCGCGTCGACGTGATCGGCGGCGGCGCGGTGGTGGTCCAGACCCTCGCCGAGCAGTTCGCGGCCCGCGGCGGCCCGACCGAGCTGGTCGTCAGCGAGCACGACATCCTCGACGGCATCGCCCTCTCCCTCGTCTGAGCTGCCGCGCCGGCACGCACCCCAGCCGGTCAGCAACCGCCGATCTCCCGTGCGCCCCGGGTTCGCGTGGAGCCGCTGTCGAGGAGATTGTCGCCAGGCAGCGTGCAGTAGTCGTAATCCGGGTACGCGAGCACGTCGACGCGGATCTTGACGTTCGTGGACCGGCAGTTGTACCAGTACGTGAACGGGTATTCCTCGCGATAGCCGCACGCGGCGGTGGTCCGTGCCGTGCCCGGCGCCGCCGAGACCGTGGTGCTCGCCATCGCCGCCGGTGCCCCTGCCAGCAAGGATTGGCCCGGATTCACGGCCTTCCGTTGACCGCTTGCGCGGCAGGGGAACTACCCGGCCTTGAAGGGTCGTTCATGACGCCGGACGTCATGACCGACCCCTTTCATGACGTGCGCGGCCGACCGACCGTTCGGCCGCTCGAAAGAGCTTGTGCCGCAACGCAAACCGTGGGTGAGCGGGCGATGACCAGCTGTCCGCGCTAGGCCATCCGGCGTATCCGGATTCCTACGTTTGTTGTCCTCCAACCAGGTGGTCCCGACGGTCGTCACTGATTTGCAACACCGCAGTCCTGTGATCGGCTTCGCCGCCCCCGATAGCGTGCGTCTCACCTTTTGGACGTCACGGATATGGAGGGGATCATGCGTCGTTCGCGCAGGCTCTGGGGACCCACGGTGGTGATGACCTCGCTGGCGCTCGTGCTGACCGCGTGCGGCGGTGGATCGGGCAGCTCCGCGGGCGCCGGCGAGACGGACCCGGACGGCACAGTCAGCGTCTACGGCACCGAACCGGAGAACGCGCTGGTCCCGACCAACATCAACGACCTGGGCGGCACCAAGGCGGTCCAGCCGATGTTCGCCACCCTGGTCGGGTTCAAGGGCGCGGACGCGAAGCCCTTCAACCTGATGGCGGAGTCGATCACCACGACCGATTCCAAGGTCTACGACATCAAGATCAAGCAGGGCTGGAAGTTCCACGACGGCACTGAGGTGAAGGCGCGCAACTTCACCGACGCCTGGAACTTCGGCGCCTACGCGCCGAATGGCCAGCTCAACACCGACTTCTTCTCGAACATCCAGGGCTACGCCGACGTCCACCCCGAAGACAAGAACGCCAAGCCGTCCACCGAGGGAATGTCCGGGCTGGTCGTGAAGGGCGACTACGAGTTCCAGGTGACGCTGAACGCGCCGTTCTCGGTGTTCGACATCAAGGTCGGTTACCAGGCCTTCGCGCCGCTGCCCGACGTGTTCTTCAAGGACCGCCCGGCCTTCGAGCAGCACCCGATCGGCAACGGCCCGCTCAAGTTCGTCTCGCGGACGCCCAACCAGGACATCAAGCTCACCCGCTTCGACGACTACAAGGGTGACGACAAGGTCAAGTTCAAGAACCTCGACATCAAGATCTACGCCAGCCAGGAGACCGCCTACCAGGACCTGCTGAGCGGGCGGCTCGACTTCATGGAGGCGCTGCCGCCGTCGGCGGTCGCCGGCGGCAAGTACAAGGCCGACCTCGGCGACCGGCTGGTGACCGGCCACCTGCTCGGGATCAGCACCATCAACATCCCGTACTACGTGCCCGGCTACAACAACCTCGACCTGCGCAAGGCCATCTCGATGGCGATCGACCGCGCGCAGATCACCAAAACCGTCATGAACGACACCTACGTGCCGGCGGACGGATACATCTCGCAGGGCATCCCCGGTGCGCGTCCCGGCGTCTGCCAGTTCTGCAAGTTCGACCCGGCGGCGGCCAAGGAGGCCTTCCAGAAGTCCGGCTTCAAGGGCAAGCTGACCATCGCGTCCAACGCGGACGGTGGCCGCAAGGAACCGCTGGTCGCGGCGTGCAACAGCATCAAGAACACCCTCGGTGTCGAGTGCGACTTCGTGCCCGCGACCGACTTCGGCCAGTGGCGCAGCATCGTGAACGGCCACAAGCTCACCGGCATGGGCCGCTCGGACTGGTCGGCGGACTACCCGTCCATCGAGGACTTCCTCAACCCGATCTACAAGACCGGCGGGTCCTCGAACGACTCGACGTACTCCAACCCGCAGGTGGACGCCCTCCTCGCGCAAGCGGACTCGACCGTCGACAAGGACGCCGCGGTCAAGCTGTACCAGCAGGCCGAGGACCTGATCGCGAAGGATCTGCCGACGATCCCGGTGTGGGACGAGAAGGGCACCGCGGCGAAGTCGAAGAACCTCAAGTCCGCGGCCCTGGACTTCCGGCGCATGCCGGACTACCCGTCCATCGAGGTCCTCAAGAAGTAGTGGTGACGCGCTGACCTGCCGCAACCACCACCACGCCGTCGTGAGTGAGAAACAGTGTTCTCACGCTGTTTCTCACTCACGACGGCCGGCGCGCACTAGGAACTCGTCATGATCCGCTATGTCCTGCGACGGCTGCTCCAGCTGGTCCCGGTGTTCTTCGGCACCACGTTCCTCATCTACGTCCTAGTCTGGGCCGTGCCCGGCGACCCCTTCTCCGGCAAGTGCGGCCAGGTCGCCTGCCCGCCGGCCTACATCGCCGCGATGACCGAGAAGTTCCACCTGGACGACAACCTCTTCGTCCAGTACTTCAAGTACCTCGGGAGCCTGTTCACCGGCGACTGGGGCGAAACCTTCAACGGCACCTCGGTGGGCGAGCTGATCGCCACCTCGTACCCGATCACGCTGCGCCTTGCCGTGATCGCGGTGGTCATCGAAGCGGTCATCGGGCTCACCGCCGGCGTGCTGACCGGCCTGCGCGGCAAAGGGTTCCTCGACAACCTGGTGCTGGTCTCGACCACCTTCCTGATCTCGCTGCCGGTCTTCGTCACGGCGATCGTGCTGCAGCTCGCCCTGGGCACCAACGGCCTCGGCCTGATCGAAGCGAGCGTGTCGGCCGACCCGAGCGTCGGCGAGCTCATCGTGCCCGGCATCGCGCTCGGCAGCCTGTCCATGGCCTACGTCGCGCGGCTGTCGAGAACGAGCATCGCCGAAAACCGCCGCGCCGACTACGTGCGGACGGCGATCGCCAAGGGGCTGCCGACCAGCCGCGTCGTCGGTGTCCACCTCCTCCGCAACTCGGTGATCCCGGTGCTCACGTTCCTCGGCACCGACCTCGGCGCCCTGATGGGCGGCGCGATCGTCACCGAGGGCGTGTTCAACATCAACGGCTTGGGCGGGCTCATCTTCCGCGGCATCCAGAACCGCGAGAGCGCGACCGTCGTCGGCGTCGTCGTGCTGCTGGTGCTGGTGTACCTGCTGATGAGCCTGCTCGTCGACCTCCTGTACGCCGTTCTCGACCCGAGGATCCGTTATGACTGACCCGAACCTGGTGGGCGGCGGCGGGGCCGACGCGGCCGAGCTGTCCCGCGTCGACGACTCCGCCACCGGCCCGCACAAACCCCGCAGCCTGTGGGGCGACGCGTGGCGCCAGCTGCGGCGCAAGCCGGCGTTCGTCGCCTCCGCCCTGATCATCGCCCTGATCGTGCTGATCGCGATCGCGCCCGGCCTCTTCAGCTCGCGCGACGCCGGCTTCAGCGATCTGACGCACGCCAACGAAGGCCCCTCGGCGGAAGCCTGGTTCGGCTACGACAACCAGGGCGCCGACGTGTACGCCCGCACGATCTACGGCACCCGCGCGTCCCTGCTGGTCGGCGTGTTCTCGACGCTGCTGACGGTGCTGTTCGGCTCACTGGTCGGCATCTTCGCCGGCTACTACGGGCGGTTCGTCGACAGCCTGCTGTCGCGGTTCGGCGACATCTTCGCCGGGCTGCCGTTCGTGCTCGGCGCGATCGTCATCCTGACGACGTTCAACGCGCCCGGCGCCAACCCCGGCGCGGTCACGATCATCGTCCAGGTCGTCTGCTCGATCGCGGTGCTGAGCTGGCCGGTGGCCATGCGGATCATGCGCTCGGCGACGCTGGTGGCGAAGCAGCTCGACTACGTCAAGGCCGCGCGCGGCCTCGGCGCGAGCACGCCCCGGATCATCTTCCGGCACCTGTTGCCCAACACGATCGCGCCGGTGCTGGTGTACGCCACCATCGCGCTCGGCGCGTTCATCGGCGCCGAGGCGACGCTGGCCTACCTCGGCATCGGCGTGCGCGCGCCGGTGATCTCGTGGGGCGTGATGATCAGCGACTCGCGGGACTACTTCCGCGCCGATCCGCACATGCTGCTGTTCCCCGGCGCCTTCGTCACCCTGACCGTGCTGGCCTTCGTGATGCTGGGTGACGGCATCCGCGACGCGCTCGATCCGAAGTCGAGGTAGCTCCCTTGTCCGACAACGAACTCCTGCTCGAAGTAGAGGATCTGCACGTCGAGTTCCGCACCTCCGACGGGGTGGCGAACGTGCTCAACGGCGTCGGCTACTCGGTGCACGCCGGTGAGACGCTGGCCGTGCTCGGCGAGTCCGGCTCCGGCAAGAGCGTCACGGCGCAGACCGTGATGGGCATCCTCGACATGCCGCCCGGCGTGATCACCGGCGGCGCCGTGCGCTGGCGCGGCGAAGACCTGCTGAAGGCGTCCGACGAACGCCGTCGCGAGGTGCGCGGCAGCGAGATCGCGATGATCTTCCAGGACGCGCTCTCGGCGTTGAACCCGGTCTTCACCGTGGGCTTCCAGATCGAGGAGCAGCTGCGCGTGCGGCTCGGAATGTCCAAGAAGGACGCTCGCAAGCGCGCGATCGAACTGCTCGACATCGTGCGCATCCCGGCCGCGGACCGGCGGATCAAGGACTACCTGCACCAGTTCTCCGGCGGCATGCGCCAGCGCGCGATGATCGCGATGTCGCTCGCGCTCGACCCGGACCTGCTCATCGCGGACGAGCCGACCACCGCGCTCGACGTCACCGTGCAGGCCCAGATCATGGACCTGCTGGCCGAGATCCAGGCGGAACGGAAGATGGGGCTCGTCCTCATCACCCACGACCTGGCCGTGGTCGCCGAGGTCGCCGACCGGATCGCGGTGATGTACGCGGGCCGGATCGTCGAGCAGGCCGACGTCACCGAGCTGTTCCGCGCGCCGGCCCACCCCTACACCGCCGCGCTGATGGACTCCCTGCCCCGGCTCGACCTCAAAGGACAGACGCTGGAAACCATCAAGGGCCTGCCGCCCAGCCTCCTCGACATCCCGCCGGGCTGCGCGTTCCACCCACGCTGCAAACGGGCCGAAGCGCGCTGTGCCGAGGAAGTCCCGCCGGCGCACGCGATCGGCTTCGGCCGGACGAGCGCGTGCCACTTCGCCGAAGAAGTGGTGGTGAACTCCCGTGCCTGAACCTGTTCTCTCCGTCAGCGACCTGACGAAGTACTTCCCGGTGCGCACCGGCATCCTGTTCAAGCGCACGATCGGCCAGGTCAAGGCCGTCGACGGCGTCTCGTTCGACCTGATGCCGGGCGAGACGCTCGGCGTCGTCGGCGAGTCCGGCTGCGGGAAGTCGACGCTCGCCCAGGTGCTGATGCGCCTGGAGGAGCCGACCGGTGGCAGCGCGAAGTTCGAAGGCCGCGACATCTTCGCGATGCGCGGGGCCGAGCTGCGCAAGCTGCGGCGCGAGATCCAGATCGTGCTGCAGGACCCGTACACCTCGCTGAACCCGCGGATGACGGTCGGCGACATCGTCGGCGAGCCGTTCGAGATCCATTCCGAGGTCGCGCCCAGAGGATCGCGGGCGGGCAAGGTGCGGGAGCTGCTGGACGTCGTCGGGCTCAACCCGGAGCACCTCAACCGGTACCCCCACCAGTTCTCCGGCGGGCAGCGCCAGCGCATCGGCATCGCGCGGGCGCTGGCCCTGCGGCCGAAGGTGATCATCTGCGACGAGCCGGTGTCCGCGTTGGACGTCTCGATCCAGGCGCAGGTGATGAACCTGCTCGGTGACCTGCAGGGCGAGTTCGGGCTGTCCTACGTGTTCATCGCGCACGACCTTTCGGTGGTGCGGCACCTGTCCAACCGGGTCGCGGTGATGTACCTCGGCAGGATCGTCGAGATCGGCACCGACGAGGAGATCTACGAACGACCGTCCCACCCGTACACCCAGGCGCTGCTTTCCGCGGTGCCGGTGGCGGATCCGGCGGTGCGCGGGCGGCGGCAGGTGATCCGGCTGACCGGGGACGTGCCGAGTCCCCTGGATCCGCCGTCCGGGTGCCGGTTCCGCACGCGGTGCTGGAAGGCCGAGGACCGGTGCGCGTCGGAAGTACCGGAGCTGGTCCCCAGGACGGACGGGCACTTGTCAGCTTGTCACTTCGCGGAGCCGAAGTCGGTTGTTCCATAACGTACGTTCGGCCGTTGTTTACGCATTGTCCGATCTATACGGTGCAGGAACCGCTTTCCGAGGAGGAGAATCGTGAAGAGACCCAGGCTTTTCGCCGCGGCCATGGCCGTCCCGCTGTTCGGGGCGCTCTCGGCCGTCGCGGTGCCCGCCGCTTCGGCGCAGCCCGCCCTGGCCGGCCCGGCGACCGAGTTCACCGTGCTCGCCAAGGACGTCCAGAGCGTCGCGAGCGCGCAGAAGGCGATCCGCGACGCGGGTGGCACGGTCCTCGAGACCAACACCGCGGTCGGCCTGATCAAGGCCAGCGCTCCGGCCACCGGGTTCACCGAACGCGTGACCGGGAACCGCGCCGTGTTCGGCGCGGCCAAGGCCCAGGCCATCGGCTCGGTGCCGAAGGCGGGCAAGAAGGTCAAGCGCGACGCCGGCGTCGAGAAGGAAGGCCGCGGAGCCGCTTCGAAGAAGCAGGCCGCTTCCGCGCCGGTGGGCATGGACCCGCTGGACGACCAGCTCTGGGGCCTCAAATCCGTCCGCTCGGACCTTTCGCGCACCAAGCAGGCCGGCAGCAAGCAGGTCAAGGTCGGCGTCATCGACACCGGCATCGACGGCACGCACCCGGACATCGCGCCGAACTTCGACCTGGCCGATTCGCGCAACTTCACCCGTGACATCCCGACCGACGTCAACGGCGTCGAGGTGGACGGGCCGTGCGAGTTCCGCGGCTGCGTCGACCCGGCCAACCACGACGACGGCGGCCACGGCACGCACGTCGCCGGCACCATCGCCGCCGCGGCGAACGGCTTCGGCGTCTCCGGTGTCGCGCCGAACGTGACGCTGGTGAACATCCGCGCCGGCCAGGACTCGGGCTTCTTCTTCCTGCAGCCGACCGTGGACGCGCTGACCTACGCCGGCGACGCCGGCATCGACGTGGTCAACATGTCGTTCTACACGGACCCGTGGCTGTACAACTGCACGGCGAACCCGGCGGACTCGGCCGCCGAGCAGGCCGAGCAGCGCACGATCATCGAGGCGACGCAGCGGGCGCTGAACTACGCGCACCGCAAGGGCGTCACGATGGTGGTCGCACTGGGCAACGAGCACACCGACCTCGGCGCGCCGCAGCCCGACACCACCAGCCCGGACTACCCGGCGAACAGCACGCACCCGCGGCAGATCGACAACTCGACCTGCCTCAACCTGCCGACCGAGGGCAACCACACCATCGGCGTGGGCTCGTTCGGGCCGTCGCAGAGGAAGGCGGACTACTCCAACTACGGCCTCGAGCAGATTTCGGTGTCGGCACCAGGCGGCTTCTTCCGCGACGGCTTCGGCACGCCGTGGTTCCGCACGGTCGAGAACGAAATCCTTTCGACGTACCCGAAGAACGTCGGCGTCGCCGAAGGCAACATCGACGCGGACGGCAACATCACGCCGGCCGGTGTCACGGCGGGCATCAAGAAGGCGACCGCGGCCGACGGCCGGGTCGGCTACTACCAGTGGCTGCAGGGCACATCGATGGCGACCCCGCACGCGGCCGGCGTCGCGGCGCTGATCGTCTCGCAGTACGGCAAGAAGGCGTCCGGCCAGTTCGGGATGGACCCGGACAAGGTCCAGCGGGTCCTCGAGGGCACGGCGGCGAAGATCGCCTGCCCGGTGCCGCGGACGGTGGACTACCTGAAGGAGGGCCGCGACGCGACGTTCACGGCCACCTGTGAAGGCGATCCGGCGTTCAACGGGTTCTACGGCCACGGCGCCGTCGACGCCTACGCGGCGGTGACGCGCGGGTCGCAGTACCTGAAGTAAGGCTCGTGAAAAAGGCCGCCCCGGGAAGCCAACCTTCCCGGGGCGGCCCGCGTGTATCACGGGAGTGGGGGTGTTCCCATGACCGTGCGTGAACCGGCGCTGCCGGTGGATCCGAGACTGCCGGGCGAGCCGACGGTGCTCGAGGTGGGCGGCACGCGGCTGTGGCTGGCCCGCCGCGGGGTGCTGGTGTGGCTGCCGACCCGGCTGCTCGCCCTGCGCATCGGCGGGCGTCGCCTCCGTGGCGTGGGGACACCCACGTACTCGATCGTCCTCGCGGTCTTGTGGGTGTCCATCGGGGCACTGTTCACCGTGGTGGAGCTGCCGGGCCGGGTCGCGGTGCTGGCCGTCATGTTCGCCGTGTCGCAGATCCTTCGCTGGCGCGGGGTGCAGAGCCGTGAGCAGCTCGTCGAGGGCCTGGCCGGCACCGAAGCACCGCCCCCGCTCCGGGTGGCGGCGAAGCAGGTCGGCTGGTGGTACCTGACCTCGACGGCGCTCACGTTCGTCGGCGGGGCGGTGCTGTGCGCGGCATCGTTCCTCACCGCGCCGCAGTTCACCTGGAAGCACTGGTATTCGCCGTCCGTGGCGCTCGGGACGCACACGTTCGCGCTGGCCGTCGGCGCCGGCGCGACCGCGCTGGTCGTCGGCCGGGTCCTCCGCGCGCCGGTGATCGCGGAGGACGGAACATCGCGGCTGGTCGACGGGATTCTGCGCGCCGAGGACCCCTACCGGTTCGCCCCGAGCGGCGTGTACGCCGTGCTGGCGATGCCGGGTTACGTGGTCGACTGGGCGACGCCCGGCCTGCTGGGCTGGGCCGCGCTGGCGTACTTGGTGACCGTGGTCGTCCTCCAGCTGATCGGCTGGCTGCTGGTCTGCTACCGCTACCGCCGGCTGCCGCCGGGTTTCTACGGCCGGTAAACCTTTCCGGCGCTTCGGGCGTGTACCACGGGACAGGGGAGGGATTCCGATGGTGGTGGACGGACCGGTGGTGACGGACGCGGAGCGCGCGGCGGCCGGACGCTGGCTGGTCAAGCACCGTGTCGAGGTGCCGACGCTGACCGACCTGCTGGCGTTGCGCCTCGGCTTCCGCGGTGGCGCCCGGCCGCCCGGGTCGTGGCGGTGGGCGGCCGCGGCGATCCTGGTGATGATGGTCGCCAACGTGGGTTACCTGTGCCTGGAGTTCCTGCCCGGCGTCCGCGGCGAGGAACTGACCGACAGCGCGTACCTGTTCTTCCTCATGATCGTCCTGCAGCTGTCCGGCTGGGTGCCGGTGCGGGTGCGCGACCGCCAGGCACGGGCGCTGCTCGGGACAAGAGCGATCGAGCGCCCGCCGGGTGCCGGAATGGGCGGCTGGGACATCGCGGCGCTGCTGGTCACGTTCGGCGGAGGCACCGCGCTCGCCGTCACGATCTTCGTGACGACACCGTTCCGGACGTACGCGTGGAGCTGGCTCGGTCTCCTGGCGCTGGGCGGCGTGGTCACGGCGGTGATCCTGACCGGCATCCTCCGGCGCCCGGTCATCGCGGAGGACGAGACGTCCCTGGCCGTGGACGCCGCCGTGCGCATCGAGGACCTGCTCCTCGCGATGCCCGCGGTCTACGCGGTACCCCTGCTCTTCGAGCCGATGACCGACAACGCGCAGCCGCCGGGGTACACCCCGTGGCTGATCGGGTACGCGGCCCTCGCGGTGGCAACTCAGGCCGTCGCCGGCTTCGTGGACCGGCGGCGGAGCCGGGCGATCCTGGCCGCAGTGGCCTGACGGTGGTGCCCGGCCGGACCGGGCACCACCGCGGAACTCAGCGGTTCGACGCCTTCTTGACGAACTTCGCCAGGTCCTTCGACTGCTGCACCCTCGTCGGCTCGTGGACGTACATCATGTGGCCGGCCGGGTAGTACGCCGTGTCGACGTTCTCCCGCAGCTCCTCGGGGATCCGCAGGTGGGCCAGCACGTGCTCGGCCGCGTAGTACGCCGTCGCGCCGTCGTAGTGGCCGAAGGCGACATGGACGCGAAGGTGCGGGTTCGCGCGCATCGCCGCGCTCACCGAGTCGACCACCGACACCGAGCGGCCCTCGAAGTCCGAGTACGACCACGCCTTGAAGGTGTCTTCGCTGATGAGCTCGTACGGGAGGTCGTTCTCGTACCCGAGTTCGGCTCGCACGTAGTGGTTGAACGACGCCGCGTACGCGCCGATCACGCGGGAGATCGACGGGTCGTCGCTCATGTGCTCGCGGCCGCCGTCCGGTTCCCACGTCGTGAACCGGCCGTCCATCCGGCCGACCGTCAGGCCGCGGTCGCGCAGCAGCTCGGTGAAGAACCGGACGTGCTCGATCCGCAGGTTCACGCGGTCCACATAGGACTCGGTCAGCCCGGTCAGCGACGCCAGCGTGGCCACCGCCTCGGCCCTGTCCTGTGTGGACAGCCGGGCGCCGCGGGCGAGCGCCCACGGCAGGTCCTTCGCCGCGAAGTCCTCGGCGTCGGCGAGCACGTCGTCGAGCGGGCGCTCACCGTGGAGGCCGTGGTAGTGCGCGATCGCCGCGTACGTCGGCACGTACAACGAGTACGGCAGGTCGTTGCCCTCGGAGAACTGCAGCGTGCCCAGGTCGAGCACCGACGAGATGAGCAGCAGGCCGTTCAGGTAGAGCCCGTGCCGGTCCTGCAGGTGCGCGGCCAGCCCGGCGGCGCGCAGCGTGCCGTACGACTCGCCGGCCAGGAACTTCGGCGACAGCCAGCGCTGGTGCCGCGACACCCACAGCCGGATGATCTCGCCGACCGACTCGATGTCGCCCTTGAAGCCGTGGAAGTCCTTGGTCTCCTCGCCGCCCGAGACCCGCGAATAGCCGGTCGACACCGGGTCGATGAACACCAGGTCGCTGTGCGCCAGGAGCGTCTCGGGGTTGTCGGCCAGCCCGTACGGCGGCGGCACCAGGTCGTCGACGTCGCCCGACAGCACCCGGCGCGGCCCCAGCAGGCCCATGTGCAGCCAGATGCTCGACGAGCCGGGGCCGCCGTTGAAGGCGAACGTCACCGGCCGCGAGCCCGGGTCGGCGTCGTCGAGGGTGTAGGAGGTGATGAACACCTCCGCCTTCGCCTTGAAGCCCTCGGACTTGCCGTCCTTCATGATCTCCTTGCGGAGGACGATCCGCCCCGCCTTCGCGGTGTACGCGAGCTTCTTCCGCTTCACGGTCAACGTGTGCTGGGTGGTGACGATGTCGTCGGTCGGCTCGGCCGGGATCTCCGTGGTTTCCGGATCCTTCTTTTCGGGAGCCTCTTCGGGGGTGGTGTCCGCCATGGACCCAACTTAGTGGGCGGCGCCGGTCGCCTGTGGCAGGGTGACCTGGTGCACATCGAGGACTGGCCGTCGACGATCGGCGACGCGCTCGCCGTGCAGGAGCGGCTGCGCGAACAGGTCGACCTCACCGACGACGGCCCGGAGCTGCCGCCGACGGTGACCGGCCTTGACGTTGCTTATGACTCTGTCTACGACGACGCCGACGGGATCGCCGCGGCCGTCGTCACGCTCGAGACCGCCGGGCTCACCGTGGTGGAGGAACGGACGTACCGCGCGAAAGCCGTCTTCCCCTACGAGCCGGGCC
This sequence comes from Amycolatopsis sp. NPDC051128, assembly GCF_040682715.1. Lineage (NCBI taxonomy): Bacteria > Bacillati > Actinomycetota > Actinomycetes > Pseudonocardiales > Pseudonocardiaceae > Amycolatopsis > Amycolatopsis sp. NPDC051128. Next base: position 21,990 of record NZ_JBFBBN010000049.1, read on the forward strand.
TCTTCGCCTTCCGCGAGTTGCCGCCGCTGCTGACCGCGCTCGAGCGGCTGGACCGCGCGCCCGACGTCCTGGTCTGCGACGGCCACGGCCTCGCCCACCCGCGGCGCTTCGGCCTCGCCTGCCACCTCGGCGTGCTGACCGGGCTGCCCGCGTTCGGCGTCGGCAAGACCCGGTTCGTCGGCTCGCACGACGCTCCGGCGGCATCCCGGGGTTCGTCGGCGCCGCTGGTCGACGCCGGGGAAGAGGTCGGCGCGGTGCTGCGGACCCAGGACGGCGTCAAGCCGGTGTACGTCTCGGCCGGCCACCGGATCGGCCTGGCCCACGCCTGCCGGCTGACCCTGGCCCTGACCCCGCGCTACCGGCTGCCGGAGACCACCCGGCAGGCCGACCGGCTGTCCCGGGCGGCACTGAGGTGAGGTCGCTGGCCGAGCTGGACGCCGCCGTGGCCGGGTGCCGCGCCTGTCCCCGGCTGGTCACCTGGCGCGAAGGCGTCGTCGGCACGAAGGCGGCGTTCCGCGGCGAGGACTACTGGGCACGCCCGGTGCCGGGTTTCGGGCCGCCGGACGCGTCGCTCGCGGTCGTCGGCCTGGCGCCGTCGGCGCACGGCGCGAACCGCACCGGCCGGATGTTCACCGGCGACCCGTCGGGTGACTTCTTGTTCCGGGTGCTGCACGAGGTCGGCCTCGCGTCGCAGCCGACGTCGACCGCGATCGGCGACGGCCTGGAGCTGTACGGCACCCGGCTCGTTTCGCCGGTGCGCTGCGCCCCGCCGGAGAACAAGCCGACGCCCGCCGAGCGGGACACCTGCCGTCCGTGGCTGGCGGAGGAGCTGACACTGTTACGTCCGACACTGCGCGCGATCGTCGTGCTCGGCGCGTTCGGCTGGCAGGCGTTGCTGCCGGTGCTCGCCGCGGCCGGCTGGCCGGTGCCGCGACCGCGTCCGGCGTTCGCGCACGGCGCCGTCGTGGAGCTGGACGACCTGCGCCTATACGGCTGTTATCACGTCTCGCCGCGCAATGTCCAGACCCGGCGCGTGACGCACGAGATGGTGGCCGCCGTGTTTCGTGCCGCGACCTCGGTGACAATGTCGGACTGAATCGTTACGGAAACGGCCGCGACGCTGGTCACAGCGGGATGGGGTCCCCGAGCAAGGCGCCCGTGAAGGTGCGACTATGAGGACATGGCTGCTGCGAAGTCGAAGTCGGAACCGACTCGGATCCTCGTCCTCGGTGGTGGGTACGTCGGGCTCTACACGGCGTACGGCCTCCAGAAGATGCTCCGGGCCAACGAGGCCTCCGTGACCGTCGTTGACCCGCAGCCCCACATGACCTACGCGCCGTTTCTCCCGGAGGCCGCGGCCGGCGCGATCGAGCCCCGGCACGTGGTCGTGCCGCTGCGGCGGGTGCTCAAGCGCTGTCACGTGCTGACCGCGCGCGTCACCAAGATCGAGAACGAGAAGAAGTCCGTCACGGTCGAGGCGGCCGACGGCCACATCGAGCAGCTGGGCTACGACGTCCTGGTCGTCGCGCTCGGCGCCGTCGCGCGGATCCTGCCGATCCCCGGCCTGGTCGAGGAGGGCATCGCCTTCAAGACCATCGGCGAGGCGATCTACATCCGCAACCACGTCATGACGAAGCTCGACGAGGCGGCCAGCACGCTGGACCCCGAGCTGCGCAAGCGCCTGCTGACGTTCACGGTCGTGGGCGGCGGGTTCGCCGGCATCGAGGCGCTCGCCGAGCTCGAGGACATGACCCGGTTCGCGGTGGAGAACTACTACCCGAACATCAAGACCTCCGACATCCGCTGGGTGCTCGTCGAGGCCGCCGGCCGGATCCTGCCCGAGGTCCGCGAGACCCTCGGCGTGTACACGGTCGAGCAGCTGGAGAAGCGCGGCATCGAGGTCTACCTGTCGACCGCGGCGAAGTCGTTCGAGAACGGTCACGTCGTGCTTTCGGACGGCACCGAGTTCGACACCGACACGATCATCTGGACCGCCGGCGTGAAGGCCAACCCGGTGCTGCAGAACTCGGACCTGCCGCTCGACAAGCGCGGCCGCCTCGAGGCGACGGCGGCGATGCAGGTCGTCGGCCACCCGGAGGTGTGGACCGCGGGCGACAACGCGGCGATCCCGGATCTCTCGCGCACCGAAGACGACCCGACGGCGACGTGCCCGCCGAACGCGCAGCACGCGGTCCGCCAGGCGCGCCTGCTGGCGAAGAACATCATCAAGGTGATCCGCGGCGGCAAGCCGAAGGACTACTTCCACAAGAACCTCGGCGCGGTCGCCAGCCTCGGCCTGCACAAGGGTGTCGCGGACGCGCTGAACCTGAAGATCAAGGGCTTCCCGGCCTGGCTCTTCCACCGCGCGTACCACCTCAAGGCGATGCCGACCTGGAACCGGCGGATCCGCATCCTGCTGGACTGGATCCTGGGCGGGCTGTTCCGCCGCGAGGTCATCTCGCTCGGGCAGATCAACAACCCGAAGGACGAGTTCGCGCGCGTCTCGAAGTCCTGAGATCCCGCTTTTCGAGAGCCCCTGGTCCCCGCGACCGGGGGCTCTCGCGTTTTCAGCTGTCGTGCGGTCCGGTGGCCGATCCCGCGGCGGGCGGGGCGACGGCGTTGTGCGGCGCGGGATAGCTCTCCATGCCGGCACTTCCCGTCAGAGTGACGATTAAGGTTGGCGCCGACGGTAGCCCGGCCGGCCAGTTAACGTCAAGGTGACGATTACGGGCGGAACCGCAGCATGGCCGGGTGGAGCGCGGTGGCGGGGCCGCGCCGGTAGAGCGCGGCCGGCCGGCCGGGCTGGCGCGAGACCCGCTTCCCGGTCGGGATCAGGAATCCGTCGACGCCGATGATCTTGCGATGGAAGTTTCGCGGGTCGAGCTGTTCACCCCAGACGATTTCGTAGACCTCGCGCAGATCGGTCATCGTGAACTCCGGTGCGCAGAAGGCCGCCGCGAGCGTGGTGTACTCGAGCTTGCTGCGGGCGCGTTCGACCGCGTCCGCGATGATCTTCTTGTGGTCGAACGCGATCCGGGTGCGTGGCTTCAGCACCTTCTCCACGGGCATGAGGACCGCTTCGCGCGCGTCGCCGCCGGCCACGGGAACCGGGAGCTGGGGCGAGAAGGCGACGTAGCAGACCGTGATCACGCGCCGCCGCGGATCGCGGCCCGGTGTCCCGTACGTGCGCAGTTGCTCCAGGTGTAACGCCTGCGCGTCGAGGCCCGTCTCTTCCTGTAGTTCGCGGGCCGCGGCGTGGTCGAGGTCTTCCGACGTCGACGCGAGGAAGCCGCCAGGCAGGGCCAGCATGGCCTCGAACGGCGGAATTCCCCGCTTCACCAGCATGATCTGCAGCGAGTTGTCGTGCACGGTGAGGACGGCCAGGTCGACGGCGACCGCGACCTCGGGAATCGTCCACTCGTCGGGCTCAGGCATGTTCGACAACACGGCCGTTCGTGGTCGGTGGAGTGTCCATAGTGCACAGTGTACGCAGCGGGCCAATATTCGTCTTGTTGACGAGAATAGTCCGATGGGGCTACCTTGCATGGTGCACTTGGCATCCTGCCTGCAGGAGCCGTCGATCGAGGGCGCCGGTTTCCGGCGAACAGAGGGAGATCGTCATGGCAGAGCGGAAAGAAGGGACGGCCGTCCCGTGCTGGTAATCCTGACCGCGATGGAAGTGGAGCGCGCCGCGGTGCGCGCCCGGATGACCGGGGTGCGGCGGCACGTGCACCACGCGGGAACGGTGTTCGACGTCGGCGAGCTGGCCGGTCGCCCGGCCGCGCTCGGCATGGTGGGCATGGGCAACGCCCGCGCCGCCGCGATCGCGGAACGCGCGGTCGCGGAGTTCTCGCCGTCCGCGGTCCTGTTCACCGGCGTCGCCGGCGGGCTGCGCGACTGGCTCCGGCTCGGCGACGTCGTCGTCGCCCGGAAGGTCTACGCGTACCACGGTGGCCGCAGCGACGACGAAGGCTTCCGAAGCCGGCCGGAGGCGTGGGAACCCTCGCACCGGTTGCTGGAACTGGCGCGGGCGCTGGCCAGGGAGGGGAACTGGGCCGGCGCGGAGAGCGTGCCGGAAGTCCACTTCGAGCCGGTCGCGGCGGGCGAGGTGGTGGTCGACGGGCGGACGTCCGCGGTCGCGCGGTACCTGTGGGACAACTACAACGACGCGGTGGCGGTCGAAATGGAGAGCGCGGGGTTCGCGCTGACCAGCCACCTCAACGACAACGTCCCGGCACTGACCGTCCGCGGGATCAGCGACCGGGCGGACGGCGCCAAGGAACTGGCCGACGAGTCGGATTGGCAGGCGGTCGCCGCCGGCAACGCGGCGGACTTCGTCCGCGTGCTCGCCGGCGGGATCGGGGGCGCGGACGGTTCCCGTCAGGACGAGCGCACCGAGGAACCGGCGGCGAGCTTCACCAACGTGGCCAAGGACAACGCGTACGTCGGCCAGCAGGTGGGCGCCGTCTACGGCGACTTCCACGTGACCCAGCGGTCCTCCCGGAGGCACGCATGAACGTCCCGCCTCCCGGCTTCCAGAACCAGGCGTCCGGCGAATCCCACGTCGAGCAGCAGATCGGCGCGATCTACGGCGGCACGTTCCACCGCCACGAGACGACCTACCACATCAATCCCTCGGATCCGCCGGAGCGGCGGTACCAGGTCGCGCTGAACCACCTGCGAGGTGGCACCCCGCGCATGGCCGAGACGCTCTTCCAGGAGCTACTGCAGCAAGGCCACGCGTCGACCAGGCTCGCCTACTACTACGCCTTGTCCGTCCTCAGTGACCGGTCGCTCAACGAGATCAGCGACGACGTGTACGCGCGGTTCCGGATGGCGGACCTCACCGCCCGGCGGTTCGGCCACGACGAGTGGCGTGGCGCGCTGGGCGTGGTGTGGGAACTCATGTCCTTCGTGTGGCGGCAGGAGATGGGCACCGCCCTGGACGCCGCCGACCTGGCGAAGGCCATGGCGAACCTGCAGGAACTGCACCGGGACCGGCAGAACGAGATCACGCGGCACCTCGCGCTCGCCCTCGGCGGTGCGCTCCAGGACAGCGTGGACGCCGTGGACGCCGAGCGCGTCCGGACGGAGCGGCTGGCGCACGACCGGGCCGGCCGGGCGTGGAAGTTCTTCGAACCGGACCCCGCGGTGCCGCGGTACTTCGTGCCTGCGCGCGCGGCCATCCCCTCGGCGGAGTGGGTGAAGGCGGGCCTCGGCGGAGTCGGCGTGCTCTTCGGGACCCTCGCGTTCCTGAGCGGGTTCGGCGACGGCCGGGTCGGAGTGGGCGTCGCTGCCCTGCTCGTCATGGCGGCCGGGTTCGCCGGCGCGATCTGGGCCGGCCGCGAGCAGGAACTGGGCACGATGCGGCTGGTCGCCCGCGACCGCGAGCACGGCGTCCCGCTGCAGTTCCAGCCCGCCGCCTCGCCCGGCCACTGGGTGCCGTCCCGGTTCGTCGAGCAGATCCACAAACTGGTGGAGGCGCGCTTCTGGGATGCACGGCCGCACACGCCGGGCAGCTGGGTGAACGACACCCGCGGCATCTGCGAGTACTACAAATGGCGGTTCGTGACCCTGTTCGGCAACGCGCAGGTCGACGCCGAGGCAGTGAACTGGCTGATCCGGTGGCACGCCCGCCGGGTGGCCGCAGAGTGGCGGAGCGGCACCCTGTTCGCCTACCGCGACGAGGTCCGCCCGTCGGGGATCAGTCTCCTCGTCCACCGCGCCGGCATCGCGGTCGCGGTCGTCGGAGCGCTGATCATGCTCGGCGGTTCGGGCGGCTTCACCGGAGCGGCGTTCTTCCTCGGCATAGGCGGCTTCTTCGCGATGAAGCACGGCCTCCGGATCATGGTGGCCCACCAGTTCCAGGCCGAGGAGAACGAACGCGGCAGCCGGCTGCTGAAGGAGGAGGAGCAGGCGTTCGCGGAATGGTCCCAGGTGCTCGCGGACCGGCCCGACGACGCCGAGATGGCGTGGTGGCTCGACCTGGACAAGTCACACCTCAAAACCGAGGCACTGCGCCGGTGCGCGCTGACCAACCGGGACCTGGTGGCGCACGTGGTCCTGACGGAGGGAGCGGCCAACGCAAGACGCGCCCGCGTCCTCGGCGGCCCGATGCGTTACTCGCGTTACGTGATCCTCGTGTTCCTCCTGACGCGCAGCGGCGTCCGCGAGATCGAGGTGGACCTGGACTTCCTCAAGGCCGACGTCCACGACGAGCGCCGAACGTCGTTCCGCTACGACGCCCTCTCCGCTGCCCGAGTCGCCGAAGTCGGCGTCCGTTACGCGGACGGGTGGCACTACCAGATCCTCAACGGGGACAACGCGGTGCTCCAGCAGATGCAGTCGGTGCGAAAGCGGGCGTTCCGCTTGACCCTGGTCAGCGGCGAGCAGATCTCGGTCGTCGCCGAGGGCTTCGAAGGCCTGACGGACGAGAGCGTGGAGAACGAGGCGATGTTGCAGCGCCTCGCACTGGAGTCATCGGGCATCGCGGGCGCACTGCACGTCCTGGAGGCGGTCTCGGCGGAGGGCCGCGACTGGATAGCGAGGGAGCAGGAACGCCGCCGCCGCCGCTCGGAGGACTGGCGCCGAGGAGAGCCCGGCCCCAGCCTCCTCGACGGCGAAGAGCCCCAGTTACCGCTGGGATAGCGCGCCGCACTGGACACACATCCGGCTCGATCACCTAGAGTGTGCGGTGCCCCCGTAGCCCAACCGGCAGAGGCAGTCGACTTAAAATCGATTCAGTGCGGGTTCGAGTCCCGTCGGGGGCACCAAACACGCTGGTCAGCGCCACGGCGTGGAGCGTAGTGAAGATCAAGTGCCCCAGTTACGCCCCACTTTGCCCGTGACGGTCACAAGAGGTCTTCCATCGCGTCCGCGATCGTGGGTGCCACGGCGCCCCGGCCGACGTACCGGTCGAGGGTAACCGATGGTCGAGCGTGGCCGAGGAAGTCCGCGATCTGACGGGCGGAGTAGCCCGCTTCGTCGAGGACCGTGCCGGCCGTCTTGCGGTAGACGTGCGATTTCACCCACGAGAAGCCCTCCGAGCCCCGGCACTCCCGCAGTGACCGGCGGGTGTTCGACGGGTCCCGCAGCCCACCCAGTGAGTCAGGGAAGACGGGACTCGCCGGCAACCGCCCTTCGGCGAGGGCAACCCGACGTCGTCGCCGAAGCATGTCGACGACCCACGATGTCAGCGGGATCGTCCGCTCGGACGCCGGTGTCTTCGGGTCGGTGCGCACGAGCCCGACGCCCCTGAGACGGACGACGGTCCATTCGAAGCGCGCAACCCCGATACCGACGCCGTTCTCGACCTCATCCGGGAGCCTGACGTCTTCCCAGTAGAGGGCCAATGCCTCACCGATCCGGACTCCGGCCCGAGCACGTCGAGAACACACCGATCGTCGACCCGAAACCCGGCACGGCGACTCCCGGCGGCGGCTTCGCCGTGCTCACGCTGCAGGGGCTGGAGCCCGACAGCATGACCGAGACGTTCCACTCCCGGATGCCGACTCCCGAGGAGATCGACGAACTGGAACTCCCCGCAGGCGAGCCCGTGATGATCCTGGAGCGCACGACCCGGACGGCGGACGGCACCCCGGTCGAGTTTGCACGCGGCATACACGCGGCGTCCCGGTTCGCCTGGTCCTACACGTTCGAGATCCCCGAGTAATTCCGCGAGGAGAGACCTGTGCCGACGCCGACAACGGAGATCCCCCACGAGCTGCGCGAGGACGTCGAGACGCTGTGGAACTTCCACCGCATCGACGACCAGCTACACCCGGTAGACGTCGCGATCGGACTCGGAAGCCATGACCCGAGCGTCGCCGTCTACGCGGCCGAGCTGTACGGCCGGCATCTTTTCCCGCTGATCGCATTCACCGGCGCCAACGCTCCCACCACGGTTGACCGGTTTCCTCGCGGTGAAGCCGTCCACTATCGCGAGATCGCGCTGGAGAAGGGCGTTCCCGACTCCGCAATTCTCGTAGAGCCGAAGGCCACCAATACGGCTGAGAACTTCGAGTTCACCCGGGACTTGCTCCGTCAGCACGGCACCAAGGTCACCAGTGCCCTGATCCTTAGTCGGCCGTACCAGCAGCGTCGGGCCTACACGACTGCGAAGAAGCTATGGCCAGAGGTCGACTTCCTCTGCTCCGCGATTCAGCAGCCGCTAGCCGACTACGTCGAGAGCATCGGCGACCCCAAGCGGGTGATCGACATGCTCGTCGGAGACACCCAGCGACTGACGATCTACGCCGACGCCGGGTACGCGATTCCTCAGGAGATCCCTGCCCACGTCGAAGCCGCCTATCACCGCTTGATCGCCGCAGGTTACGACAGCCGGATCATCCCGAAGACGTAGTTCTCCAGTCCATCCAGGACTGTGTGTTCAGAGTTTCTTTTCTTGTTCAAGGCGGCCCCTCCGGGGCCGCGCCGCTATCGGCCGGCACGCGCGGGGCCCGCCTCCGGCACCCACGCGACCGGCCGGCGGCTGCACCGGGGCCGCAGCCATGGAGAAGAATGTCCTCGCCCCACGGCAGGTCTCCGCGATGGCCGGCGGGAAGAGCATCCGTCGCGTCTGCAGGTAGCCGTGGTCCCGTCCGTGCCCCCTTCCCGCTCGTCACGGGCTCAAACACGCATCCGGCCCCGTCAAGGCTGAAATGTACCTGCGGGCCTTGACGGGGCCGGATACGAGCTCAAGCAGCTTAGGATCGGGAAGGGGAGGACTGGCAGGTGATCATTGCTCCAGCCGCGAAGCGATCGGGCTGCGCCAGTTTCCACGAGATACCGAAAAGCCACCCAATCCAATTCTGAAACAGCTCGATTCAGCTTCCATCTCCGTCAGACTTCTTGACCTGAGCACTAATCCTCTTAATCTTCGAATCAGCTAACCCACTCGCAACTTCAAGCAGCCGAGACGCCTCAGCTATAACTGAAGGTCCGCTCTCAACCTCCATGCGCGGGTAGGTTGAATTGCCGAATATCTGCGCAGCGAATTTGGTGCGAAGTGCAGATTGCGATTCGCTATCCAATGGAGAAACAAAAGCATCGAAAGTCTGAAGTTGCATGGCCAGCTCTCGCGCCCAATTCGCACTGACACGATGACGACCAGACTCGCGTCCAAGATATGCCGCCAGAGCCGCAAGTGGAATGACAAACGTCAGCTTCAGCAGGTCTGCAAGCATGAGGTTGCCCGGCTCGATCGCGATCAATATTACCCCAGTCAAGGCGACAATAAGGAGCGACACGCCAATGACTGCAACGCGGAGCCAGTCTGCGATCTTTTTTTCTGAATCCGCAAAGTCTCTATAATAACCCGCCTGTGCGGTCGACCCAACCTCACCAGCAGCCTTCTTTGCCGAACTCAAGACATCTAGAGTCTCGTCTCGTGCAGACTCTGCCTGCGCGAGAGCCTTGCGGGCAACAAGCCTGTCAGCATAGGGCTCTACGAGACCGATTATCGACTCGCGGACATCTTGTTCAGGAACCTTTGGCGCAAAGCTCAAAACATGGGAAGGAATCTCCTCAAACCCGTCAATAAGCTTACCTGCCGATGCGCGAATTGCACGAACAACTCCATTGGGCATGCGGTCGTCTGGCCATTGTTGAGCCGCCACAACACGCAACTCCCTGAGAGGTTCACTAAGTTCTTCGACAGTCATTAGCAAATAAGCATCATCGGTCATTGCCCTAAGCGAACCGGGGATTTCCCAAAGGTCGCCGAAGAATTTCTCAATAGTCGCAATTGCAGTTGCCGCGGTCGACGCTGCGTCACGCTCACCCGCGAGAAACGGCCGCCCTGCGCGCCCGACGCGATGGTTCAACTCTGCGACAGCTGAGCCGGTCTGTTTTACTTGAGACATCACAGCCTCATACCTGCGTATATCGGGCTCTTCGAGAGCCTCGCTAGCGTCCATGATGACCCCTTCACGCGCCGTCGAGCGCGCCTCTCGCTTTTGTCGTTGATCATTCAAAGCGCCAGTTCATTCTAGTACATGCCCTGAAAGGATCAAGGCCCCCTGGATCAGTACGCCGACCCGTTAGGCTACCTCGTCGAGAAGGCCCCCAGCCCCTCCGTCCGCCGACAACAGCCCACATTCTGCCCACATGGCAGCACCGAACGATGACCAACGACCGTGATCAAGGACCGCGATCTCTGCTGCTCAACGGCCACAAACTGTCGGCGACGCATGTCCCCGAAAGAGTGAGTAAGTGCAAGGCGATCTTGGTTCAGGTCCTGCCGGGCGCGAGATGAAGTGCCCCACTTTCGCCCCACTATTAACGCCCAAGGATGACCGATCTTCGCGGACGGCCACCGTTGGCACGCGCGAATCTTGCAGGCAGTGACCCATGTCGATCAACAACGACCATTCGCGGCCGACCTGGCCTGCAAATCGATTCAGTGCGGGTTCGAGTCCCGTCGGGGGCACCAGAAGGTCCTGATTCAAACCATTCTCGATGAAAGCGGCGTCACCCACGGTGACGCCGCTTTCACGTTGTGTGCTCGTCGCCTGCGGCGGCGACCTTCGCCGTCTTGATCTCAGTCTCTGCCTGGGCCAACTCCCGCGTCAGGCGCTGCATCTCCGAGCCAAGTAGGTCTTGTGGAATAGCCCCGGCGTAGTGAGCCTGGAGGAGCTTCTGCCGCTCGTCGTTGATGCGCGTCTTGCGCGCCGTGGCCCGTTCCAGGCTGCGGCTGGCCTCAGCTTGCTGAGCGGCCAACTCCTGCCGGACAGCATCTTTGGTCTTCGTCTTCCGCTTGACGCACATGTAGTAGACGTACGTGACACCGTTGCCCTTGTTGGCGGAGTACACCAACCGGCCGCCGCAGTCCGAGCAGTAGATGGTGGACCGCAGATGGGTACCGCACCTCAGCGGCCGTGCACCGCGGAGTGATCAGCCGAGGTCGGAGCATATCGGTCGAGTCCGGTCGACGTGGGCGAGAGTCGGCGATACCACCGTGATACCGGGGTGACGCCGGCATTCCCCAGAATTTCGATCGGTACCAACCGGGGGTTCGAAGGGGAACTTGCGGCTGCGTCCCGTGGTGATCACCCCGAGAAGTCCGAGCAGGTGGGATCCGCGCCGGGTTTGCTCGTTCTCGTCGATCTTTTGGGGTGTCTGTGCTCGCATCACGTCGTCTTGTCTCGGGTGTGCTGTCCGGGCTCCTCATGGCCGGCTTGGTTTCCGCCGCTCCGGCCATCCACGCTGCGCCCGCGGGACCGCTCAAGGACGGTTCGACGGCAGCGATGATCACCGCGCTGGCATCGGGCGAGCGGGTCGAGGTGGCGGAAAAGACCACCGAGACTTCGCAGACCTTCGCCAATCCCGATGGCAGGATGACACTGGAGCAGCACGTGCTCCCGGTGCGGGCGCGCCGGGGCGGCGGCTGGGTCCCGGTGGACCGGACACTTGAGCGCGACGCGGCGGGAGCGGTCTCGCCCAGGGCCGCCGCGACCCCACTCGAGTTCTCCGGCGGCGGCTCGGCGCCGCTCGTGCGCTTAGGCAAGGACGGCAGGCAACTGACGTTGCGGTGGCCGGACACCTTGCCCGCGCCGACCCTGTCCGGGGATTCCGCGACCTATGCCGAGGTGTTGCCCGGCGTCGACCTGCGGGTGAAGGCCGACGTCGCGGGTTTCTCGCACGTTCTCGTGGTCAAGACGCCAGCCGCGGCGCGCAATCCGCGGCTGGCCAAGGTCTCTTTTGGACTCGAGACGAAGGGAATTTCGGTGCGGGCGGGCGCCGGCGGCGTACTGAACGCGACGGATGATGGTGGCAAGGTCGTCTTCCAGGCTCCGCCGGCCCAGATGTGGGACGCGGGCGCGAAGGTGCCCCAGGCGGGGGAGCGGCCGCAGCGGCGGGCGATCATCCCCGTGGAACTGTCCAGCAAGCAGCTCAGGTTGGTGCCGGACCAGAAGATGCTGACCGATCCGGGGACGCGGTTCCCCGTCGAGATCGACCCGACCTGGAGTACGGGCCAGAATGGCTGGGGGCTGGTCTACGACGAGCCGTCCGGCTATCGGGGGAACACCTACTGGGGTGGGGACGGCGACGGTGTCGCCAAGGTCGGTTACTCGTCTTGGGAATCGCCGACGGTCCGGATCCGTTCGTATTTCCAGTTCGACATCAGCGCGCTGCTCGGCAGCCAGGTCCTGGGTGCCGAGGCCAACTTCCTCGAGGTCCACGCGCCTTCCTGCGCGCCGAAGTGGGTCGACCTCTACCACACCGGTGGCATCGACGCCGGGTTGAACTGGAACAACCAGCCTGGCTGGATTTCGAAGGTCGGCTGGGCGGAGGTCGCCCACGGCTACCCCGGCTGCGGCCCCGACTGGGTCGGCTTCGACGTCGGCGGCGCGGTGGCGAGCTCGATCAATGCCTGGGGTTCGACTGTGACGTTCGGGCTCGTTTCCGGCGACGAGGGCGCCTCCCGCGAAGGAAATCTCTCCTGGAAGAAGTTCGACCCGAACCCCAACCTGATCGTGACCTACAACAACCGCCCGTTCGCGCCGAGTGATCTGGCGTCGGAGCCGAAGGGTCCGTGCGGCACGGAACCGAACGAGCCGTACATCACGACGGCGACTCCGATATTGAAGGCGAGGATCACCGACCCGAACGGCGACCGGGTGCGAGCCCACTTCGCCTGGGGTAACCGGTTCGCCGGGGAGATCGGCTCGCAGGACATGGAGTTCCAGGAGTCCGGCTCGGAGTTCCGTCTCAGGATTCCCGACGGGTCCTTCAAGGACGGCTCGAAAATCGCCTGGCGGGTCCAAGGCAGGGACATCCACGATTTCGCCGGGGACTACTCGAGCTGGTGCGACATCACCGTCGATCTCACGCCGCCGAACACGATGCCGTCCGTCACATCCACCGTCTATCCGGAAAACGGCGAAGGCGGCGCGCCAGGGCAAACGGCCGCGTTCGAATTCAACGCCAACGGTGACACGGATGTGGCGGAGTTCAGGTACCGGCTCGACGGCCAGGAGGAGAAGATCGCCAAGGCGGTGAACGGAAAGGCCACCGCCTACATCACGCCGCCGACGCGCGATCCGTACACGCTTCACGTGGTCAGCGCGGACCGGGCGGGCAACCGAGCGCCGGCCGACAAGACCAAGGACTACCGGTTCCGAGTCGGCGTGCCCAGCACTCCGACGGGCTATTGGAAGCTGGACGGCCGCAACCCGTCGACCACCGTGCTCAGCGCCGTCGACCCCGCCCACGACGGATCCTTCGCCGCGGGCAAGGCCAAGTGGGTCGGCGGCAGGGTCGGTGACGCGCTGGAGTTCGACGGCAGGACCCCCGGCGCATGGGTGTCGACCGCGGGCGGTCCCAGCGTGAACACCACCGAGAGTTTCACGGTCAGCGCGTGGGTACGGCTCGATCGCAGCGACGGCGTGACTCACGCGGCGGTCAGTCAGGACGGCACCAAGTTCTCCAGGTTCTCGTTGAACTACATCGGCGGTCAGGTGAACGCCTGGGGACTCTTCGTGACCAATGAGAACAACGGAGTGCCCGACCTGCGGTACGCGTTCGCGAAGAGCCCGCCGCAACTCGGCATGTGGACCCATCTGACCGGGGTCTACAACTCGTCGGAGAACCGCATCGAAATCTATGTCAACGGCGTGCTCGCCGGTACGGCTGATTCCGGGCCGCCGCAGCCGTCGGCCGGAGCCTTGCAGATCGGCCGGGCGATGTGGGACGGCAACCAAGGTGACAACTGGGCGGGGGCGATCGACGAGGTCAAGGTCTACAACCGCGCGCTGCCGGACGTGAAGGTGGCCGAGGCCACCGAAATCGACAAGCTGGCCACCCGGCCCGCTACGGAGGAAGCGTCCTTCCGGCTGGATGAGGGCACGGGTACCACCACCACGGACGCGTCCGGCAACTACCGGGCCGCGACGCTGCAACCAGGGGTGACCTGGGCGCCCGGCAAAGTCGGAAAATCATTGCGGTTCAACGGGTCGGGTTCGGTGTCCGCCGAAGGTCCCGCGGTGCGCACCGACAACAGTTTCACCGTCAGTGCGTTCGTGAACATGGACAGAGCCGGCGAAACCCGGATCGCGGTCAGCCAGGACGGTGAGCGCAACAGCGGTTTCTCTCTGATGTGGCACACTGTTCACCAGAACTGGGTGTTCTCGGTGCCCCAGTCCGACGCCGACGGCGCGACGATGTTCAGCGCACCGGCACCCAAGGACCCGAAGGCGGCGACCGGTAGCTGGGTGCACCTGACCGGTGTCTATGACGCTTCCGTGCCCGAGATCCGGTTGTACGTAGACGGTGTGCAGGTCGCGAATACGCCGACGCCCGGTGGAATCCAGACGAACGCCGCCAAGCCGCTGCAGATCGGCCGGGGCAAGTGGGCGGGCCGGCAGGCCGACCCCTTCCTTGGCTCGATCGATGAGGTGCACCTGTATTCGGGGGTCCGGACGGCGGCCGAGATCAATGAGGAACGTCTCGACCCGGTGACCGATCGTGCGTGGTCAGGCGCGCTCGCGCGCTATATCAGCTATGACGCCGATCATTTCTCGGCGAGCGGCCCGGTGCCGCGAGGCTATCGGCTGGAGCACCCACTCGGCTGGCTGGTACCGGTCGGGACTCCCGGCACCTTGCCGCTGTATTCCTGCCGGTTCCCCGGGATGGACGAAGTGACGTCCCACGACCCCAACTGCGAGGGCTGGACGAAACTGGGCACGCTGGGTGCGGTATACCAGGCGCAGCCGGCCGGCGAACCGACGCAGATGCTTTACCGATGTCACACCGGCGCACCGAAATATGAGCATTTCGAATCATTGAGGTCGGACTGCGAGGGATTCCCCGTGGACGGTCCGCTCGGTTACGTCCTGAGCTACGCGATGCTCAGCCGATACCTCAAGACCGATCTCGGGGCCGACCGCCGGACAAGTATCGGTGGCGTGCCGGCGCCTTACCAACGTGAGAGATCGATGTGGGCGGTTTCGACGTCCGCGACGGCAGGCACGGTGCCTTTGATGCTGTGTGAGATCAACGGCGACAAGTTCAGCTCCCTTTCGGCCGGCTGTGAAGGAAAGACAGCACTGGGTCAGGCGGGCTGGATCTGGGCCAGTCCACCGGCCGGGCTGCGGAGCTTGCCGTTGTCCCGATGCAAGACGCTCGATCCCGACGGGAAAACGCCCGTCGATCGGTTCGACTCGATCACCGACGACTGCGAGGGCCAGGACGTCGTCGACGTGCTCGGCTATGTGGTTGTGCCGTGAACTGGGGGAATGAAATGAACACTGTCAGAGTGAAGACGACGACGCCGGACCGGCGGAGACGCCGGGTGGTCGTCACCGCCGTCATGCTCGCCGGGTCACTGGTGGTCGCGTTGCCGGGAACGGCGATGGCGGCCCGGCCGCCCGGTGATCCGGCGCCGCTCAGCGCGCCCGAGGAGGTGTCGGTAGCAGCTGTGCCGGTCAAGGCTCCCCCGCCCGACTTCACCGTGGCTCGAGCGTTGCGCGGTGCCCAGAAGGTCGCTTGGCCGGCGGCCGGGGTGACCGATGTCGACCTCACCCCGGCGAAGCCGCAGGCGAAGCAGGCCGTGCCGGCCGGGAACCTGCCGGTCCGGCTCATTCCGCCGACCTCTGGCGTCGGCCCGGCCGCCGCGCAACCGGCAAAGGTGCGCGTCGAGGTCCTTGACCGGAAACTCGCCGAACGGGCCGGCACCCCCGGCGTCATGGTGCGGCTCAGCCGCGCGGACGGGATGAACAAGGCGGCACCGGTGACCGCCGAGTTCGACTACTCGGCCTTCCGTGGCGCGTTCGGTGGGGACTGGGCGTCCCGGCTCCAGGTCGTGACACTGCCGTCCTGCGCGGCCACCACCCCGGACCGGGCGGAATGCCGCGCCAAGAAGCCGCTGGCGACCAGGAACGATGCGGCGGCCGGGCGGGCTTCGGCCGCGGTGACGGCGGAACCCGCCGGTTCGGTGTTCGCGCTGGCCGCGGCTCCCGCCGGACCCACCGGCGACTACACGGCGACGCCGCTGTCCCCGGCCGGGTCGTGGGGCGTCGGCCTCCAGAGCGGAACCTTCACCTGGCAATACCCGTTCAAGATGCCCGAGGTGCCGGGCGGGCTGGCACCGAGCCTCGGCCTGTCCTACAGCTCCGGCACCATCGACGGCCGGGTCGTCTCGACCAACAACCAGGCATCCTGGGTCGGTGACGGCTGGAGTCTCGGCGCGGGCGCCATTTCGTGGCAGTTCAAGCCGTGTGCCGACGACGGGGTCGAGCCGAAGACCGGCGACCTGTGCTGGGCCGGCAACTACGCCACGATGTCGTTCGGGAGCCACTCCAGCGAGCTGATCTTCGACGACGACGCCAAGACCTGGCGGCCGAGGAACGACGACGGTACCCGGGTCGAGTACCTGGCAGGCGCGGACAACGGCGACCGCGACGGCAACCACTGGCGGGTGACGACGACCGACGGAACCCAGTACTACTTCGGGTCCAAAAAGGAGACGCAGTCCACGTGGACCGTGCCGGTGTTCGGCAACGACCCGGATGAGCCGTGCCACGGCGCCGACTACGCCGGGTCTTCCTGCGATCAGGCGTGGACGTGGAATCTCGACTACGTGGTCGACCGTCACCACAACACGATCAAGTACTTCTACGACGTAGAGCGCAACAGCTACGGGATCGACGTCGGGCGGGCCACGGCCGGCTACACGCGCGGCGGCACGTTGCGCCGCGTCGAGTACGGTGCCAACGAGCAGATCGCCGGCGCGGCACCGGCCGTCGTCGACTTCGATATCGCGGATCGGTGCGTGCCGGGAGCGGACTGCGCGCAGCACACCAAGGAATCCTATGTGGACACTCCGTGGGATCAGCAGTGCGACACCGCGACCTGTGACAAGTATTCGCCTACCTTCTTCTCGTCGAAGCGGCTGGCGAAGGTGACCACGAAGATGGTGGACAAGCCGGTGGATTCGTGGGCGCTCGACCAGAGTTATCCCGATCCGGGGGACAAGACAAGCGCCGCGCTGTGGCTCAAGAGTGTGACGCACACCGGGCTGGCAGGCGGAAGTGCCGCGGAACCGCCGGTCGTGTTCAACGGTGACGCGCAGGCCAACCGGGTCAACAGTGCCACGGATGGGTTGCCGCCGATGAACAAGTACCGGATCGCGGCGGTGCGCAACGAGACCGGCGGGTCGGTGCAGGTCAACTGGGCGCCCGTCGACTGCACCCCGGCTTCGCTGCCGGTGCCGGAAGCCAACAAGCAGCGATGTTTCCCCGTCCGGTGGTCGTTCGGGCAGGTCGAACCGAGGGACGACTGGTTCACCAAGTATGTCGTGGGGCAGATCGTCAAGAGTGACCTGGTCGGTGGCGCGCTCGCGGAGCTGACCACCTACGAATATCTGGACGGCGGGGCCTGGCACTTCGGCGACAGCCCGCTCGTCCCGGCCGACAAGCAGACCTGGGCGGATTGGCGCGGCTACGGCAAGGTGATCGAGCGCCACGGCGACCCGGCCGCCGACCCCGGCGTCAAGGCGTCCAAAAAGGAGTATCGCTACTTCCGTGGCATGAACGGGGACAGGCTCAACCGAGAGGGTGGCGTCAAGCCGGTCTCGGTCGAGGACTCCCAAGGGGGAAGCGCCGAGGATTCCGACGGACTGGCCGGATTCCTCCGGGAAGAGATCACCTTCAACGGAACCGCGGGAGCCGAGGTTTCGGGCAGTGTCACCGACCCCTTCCGCCGGCAGACCGCGAAGCAGGGCAGTCACCTCGCCTACGTCGTACAGCCCGGGACGACCCACGGCCGGACGGCACTGGCCTCCGGTGGCGCCCGGCGGACCGAGTCGACCAGCACGTACAACGACGAGGGCATCCTCACCCAGGTGAACGACCTCGGTGATGTCGGCGATCCGAAGGACGACCGGTGCAAAACCATCGGCTACGCACGTGATCCCGGCAAACTGGTGCTGACCCTGCCGAGCCAGGAAGTCACCGTCGGTGTCGCCTGCGGCGCGGCCGCCGCCTTCCCCGGGGATTCGATCTCCGACGTCCGCACCTTCTACGACGACGGCGGACTGGGTGCTCCGCCGACCACGGGCGCGACGATACGCACCGAGGTCGTCGACGGCTATCCCGATGGGAAGCCGAGTTACGTCACCAATGGCGTGGCGACGTTCGACGGCTACGGCCGTGGGCTGACCACGTCCGACGCGCTCGGCCGGACGTCCAAAGTGGCCTACGAACCGACCTCCGGGCCGCCTGCCAAGGCCACGTCGACCGACCCGGCGGGCAATGCGACCGTGACGACCCTGGATCGGACCACCGGCAAGGCGGTCCAAACGGTGGATGTCAACGGCCGGCGGACCGACGTCGCCTACGACCCGCTCGGCCGGGTCACCCAGGTGTGGAAACCCGGTCGCTCCAAAGACAGCCAGGAGTCGGGGCACGTGATCTACGGCTACGACGTCCGCAACGACGGTGTCAGCTCCGTCACCACACAGACGTTGAAGGCCAACGAAAACTACGTCACGTCCTACGCGCTATACGACGGATTCGGCAGGTCCCGGCAAACACAGTCGCCGGCTTGGATGATGCCGGGCCAGAAAAGCCGCGTGCTCACGGACACGATCTACGACTCCCGCGGTCTTGAAGTCAAGGCCAACGGCAGCTACCTGGCCGCCGGCTCGGCGGGCAAGGGTCTGGTCGCCACGACCGGCGGTGACGCCGATGTGCCGTCTCAGACCACCACCGAATACGACGGTGCCGAACGGACGACAGCCTCGGTGTTCCGCAGCGCGGGTCTCGAGCAGTGGCGGAGCAGCGTCGAACACCGTGGTGACAGCACCGCAGTGACCCCGCCCAAGGGTGAGACGGCGACGACCACGCTGCTCGACGCACGTGGCCGGGCAATCCAGCTGAGCCAGCACCAGTCGGCGACTCCGACCGCGGCCGCCGACGTCACGAAATACAGCTACACGAAGGCGGGGCTGCCGGAAACGGTGACCGACGCCGCGGGCAACATCTGGAGCTACACCTATGACGTCCGCGGCAGGCGGATCTCGGCAAAGGATCCCGACAAGGGCGAGTCGACCATGACCTACGACGCCGCCGGACAGCTGCTGACCAAAAAGGACGCACGCCAAAAGCTCGTCGCCCACAAGTACGACGTGCTGGGGCGGAGGATCGAAACGCGCGCCGACTCGGCCGTCGGACGGAAAGTGGCCGAGTGGACGTACGACACCGTCACGGACACGAACGGGCCGCTGAAGGGCCTGCTCGCGTCCTCCACCCGTTATGTGGGCGCCGATGCCTACAAAACGGAGGTCACCGGCTACGACGTCGCCTACCGGCCGACGGCCACGACCGTGACGATCCCGGCGTCGGAGACCGGGCTCGCGGGCACCTACAAGTCGACCGCCGGGTACAACGCCGACGGCAGCCTGCGCACCGAGACCCGGCCCAAGCTCGGTGGCAACCTGGCGGGGGAGACGGTCAGCTACGGGTACGACGACTACGGCATGCCGAGCACGATGGCCGGTGCGGACACCTACGTCGGGTACTCTCGGTACACGCCGTTCGGGGAACGGGAAATGGTGCGGCTCGGTGTCGAAGGCGCCGAGACCTGGGAGCGCCGGGGTTACGAACTCGCGTCTCACCGGCTGTCGAGGACGACCGTCGAACACGCGAAGAACACGGATCTGCAATCGGACGTGACGTACGGGTACGACCCCGGAGGCAACGCGAAGTCGTTGTCCACCAAGGTTCCTGGGGTGGCCGAGGATCGGCAGTGCTTCGGCAACGACTACCTGCGCAGGATCACCGAAGCGTGGACGTCGACCGTGGACTGCGCCGGCCCGGGCAGTTCGCTCGGCGGCCCGAGTCCCTACTGGTCAACCTTCGGGTACGACCAGGTCGGTAACCGGAAGACGGACCGGTCGCACGGTTTGGGCGGGGCGAAGGACACCTTGCGCCAGTCCGACTACCCGGCCGCGGGCGCGCCGCGGCCGCACGCGCCGACGGCGGTGACCACGACGGGCCCGGCTCCCACCAAGGTCGACAGCTACGCCTACAGCGAGACAGGTGGCACCATCGGCAGGCCCGCGCCGACCAGCGGCAACCAGGTACTGGCATGGGACGTGGAGGACAGGGTCGTCTCGGCGACCGCGGGCGCCGCGGTGACCACGTATGCCTACGACGCCAACGGCAACCGGCTCACGACGCGGGACGCCACCGGCGCCACGCTGACCCTGCCCGACGGGAGCGAAGTCCGGTACGACACCGCGACAGGCATCGCCAAGGGCAGCCGGTTCTACACCTATGGCGGCAGCACGATCGCCGTCCGCAAGGCGGCCGGTGCCGGCGGGGTCAACTGGATGTTCCAGGACCGCTCCGGGAGCGACACGGTTTCGGTCAACGCCGGCTCGTTCGAGGTGAACCGCCGCCTGCTCGACCCCTTCGGCCGGCTACGGCAGGCACAGCCGGCGAACTGGCCGAGCAGCCGTGGCTTCGCCGGCGGCGCACCGGATCCGGGGACGGGGCTGACCCATCTCGGTGCTCGTGACTACGACGCGAAGACCGGGAAGTTCGTTTCGGTGGACGCGATCCTGGCGTTGGGGAGTCCGCAGCAGTTCAACGCGTACGCGTACGCGGACAACAACCCGGCCACCAAGTCGGACCCGACCGGGTTGATCCCGCAGAGTTGCCCGGACGGCGAATGCCAGAACGGTCACGGTGCCTACCCGGTCGGCGGGAACCCCCACACGCAGCCCGGTGGACCGAGCGTCTTCGATCCTCCGGCGAAGGCGAAGGGCGGTCCCTATGCGACAGGCAAAGCTCCCTTGCCGCGAGTGTGCCGGGACGGCTGGGATCGGGTCGGCTCGATCGGTGCCTTCTGCGGCGACTACTTCGGGAAGGCGAACATGCCTGCCTGCAAGGGGAACTATTCGCCCGCTTTCTCACCCGCCTACCTCGGTAACGGGGGCCCGTCGATGGCGACGTGCTGGGGACAGATGCAGGCGTTCAAGCAGACCGTCGCGAACGACAAGGCGCTGGCCGCGAGAGCGGAACCAGATGACAGCAAAGGTTTGCTGCTCACCTGCGAAGGCGTCGGTGGCACGCTGGAGCCGGCTTCGGCGGGCTACGAGGAATGCACTTCGGCCAAGGAGCCAGGGGCTGTACTGCATACGGCGAGGGTCGCTGTCGCGGCGGGTGTTTCGGTGTCGGGCGGTCAATCGACGAAGTATGTCTTCGGAGCGCACAACCTGGACGACGCCGCAGGCTGGGGCTTGGGAGTGGAAGCGTCCGCCGGCGCGGGCCTGGGCATCAGCGGGAGCGCCGGGATAAGCGTCGATTTCGACAAGAACGGCATGCCAACATTCAGCAAGCCGTCGGTCGGCGGGACCCTGGTCACGGGAACCCCGACGTTCAGGCCCAAGTTCGGCGTGGACGCCAGCGCCGGTGTGGAGTATTCCTGGGTCACCCGGTAAATCCGTGAATGCCACATTGAGGGCTGTCAGGGCCCTCGATGTGGCATTCACGGATCTCCTCGGCTTCCGGGGTGCCGATGTCGGTGAAGATCTCGAGCGCGGATCGCCACGCCGTGTCCGCGCGGTCTCCCTCGCCGGTGCGTGCGTGGATCAGGCCGAGTACGCACAGGGCACGCGCATGGACCAACCGCTGCCCGCGTTGCCCGGCCGTGGTGAGCGCCTGCTCGATCGTCGTGGCCGCCTCGTCGAATTCCCCGAGCTGGAGCTGGTCGCGGGCCAGTTCGGTCAGCGCGGCACCCGCCAGGATGTCCATGCCGTTGCCACTCAGTGTGTCGAGAACCTGCCGGCACATCTCCGCACCGGACGCGGGATCGCCGAGACCGCGGTGTGCACCGGCGAGACCGATCAGTGTGGAGGCCTCGTTGTAGGTGATGCTGATTTCCTTGGCCAGCCGAAGCGCCTTCGCGTAACCCTCGATCGCCTCCTGGTGCCGGCCCTGACGGCGCCGCACGGTCGCGAGGATCTCCCAACCGCCGGCCTCGATCCGCCGTTCACCGACCTCGAGGCTCAGCTCGATCGCCTCGCGAGCCAGCTCGGCCGCGACCTCGAAGCGGCCCGCGTCGCAGTTGGTCTCGGCGAGGCAGACCAGCGAGACCGCCTCGTCAGGACCCAAGCCCAGCTCCCGGCAGTAGCCGAGGGCCTCCTCGAGGTACTTCGCGGCGTCGTCCAGCCGGCCGAGCGCCCAGCTTGCCAGCCCGAGGCCGTTCAACGCGCGATACCCCGTCCGGCGGTCGCCGATCGCTTCGTACACACCGAGCGCCCGCTGGTGCCATTCGATGGCGTCGACGGGCCGCCCGAACGCCAGCCTGGTCGTCCCGATGCCGTGCAGCGCCAGCGCCTCGGCCTCCCGGTTCCCTGCCCGCCTGCTCGCGGCGAGCGCTTCCTCGTGGCGCCTCCCGGCCAGTTGTGGTTGCCCGAGCTGGGCATATGCCCGGCCGAGGTTGTTGAGGCAGTGGCACTCGGCGTCCAGGTCATCCGCCAGCCTGGCCTGCTCCAGCGCCCTGGTGTGGTACTCGATCGCCCGCGGGTAGTCACTGCGGTTGTATGAGATCAGCCCGTTGATGTCGAGGACGGCGGCCTGCGCCCGATGGTCACCGTCACGCTCCGCCGCCCCGAGCGCGGCTTCACATGCGGCTGAGGCCTCGACCGGGCAGCCTCGCAATTCGACGTAGCCGCGTAGGACGTCGATGAGCCGCCAGGCGTTGTGGCGGTGGCCCGGCCAGTCCGCCGTCCTGATCACCGCGGCGAGCAGGTTGGGGCGCTCGGCGTCCAACCAGCGCAAGGATGCCGCCTCGGTGGTCAAGCCGGTGGCGGGGCGCGAGTTCGGCGGCGCGGGCAGCGGCAGCCAGGGCGCGCCGGGGTAGAGGCGCCTGGCGGCCTGGTCGGCCGTGTGCAGATAGAAGTCCGTCAGCCGGACGAGCGCCGATTTGGTGGCGACGCCGGGGTCGTCGGTCTCCGCCCGCTGCGCCGCGTACTCCCGGATCAGATCGTGCATCTGGAACCGCCCCGGCGCGTGCCGGTGCAGCAGGTTGACCGCGGTCAGCCGGTCGAGCGAGCTCGCCGCACCGGCAGGCGTCAGATCCGCGACCGCCGCCGCGGCGTGGACGGTGAAGTCCAGGCCATAGGACATGCCGAGCAACCGGAACAGCCGCCGGTCCGCCACGTTCAGCCGGTCGTAGGAAGAGTCGATGGCCACCCGCACGCCGGCTCGCTCGTCGCCGTCGATGGCGAGTTTCGCCAGCGTGCCGGACTCCCGGAGCTCCTCGACGTACCCGGCGACGCTGCCGTGCGGGTCGGCGGCGAGGTTGGCGCCGGCGATGCGCAGCGCCAGCGGCAGGTGGGCGCACGTCGCGGCGAGGGCAGCGACCGCGCCGGGCTCGGCAGAGGCGCGCTCGACGCCGATGAGGCCGGCCAGCACCTCCGCGGAGTCTTCGGCGCTCAGCACGGACAGCCGGAGTTGATCGACCCCGTGCGTCGCCGCCAGCCCGCGGAGGTCGCTTCTGCTGGTCACGAGCACCACGCACCCCGGACGCCCAGGCAGCAGCGGGCGTACCTGATCGGGATGGGCCGCGTCGTCGAGCAGTACCAGCATCCGGCGGCCGGCGAGCATGCTGCGGTACAGCGCGGTCTGCTCGTCGATCTCGACCGGGATGTGGCCGAGCGGCACGCCGAGCGCGAGCAGGAAGCGGATCAGGACTGCCGACGGCGGGAGCGGTGGATCCGCCGTATAGCCCCGCAGGTTCACGTACAGGTGACCGTCGGGGAAATGCGCGCCGAGCCGGTGGGCGACGTGCAGGGCGAGCGCCGTCTTCCCGATTCCCGGCGGGCCGGACACGTTGATGATCGGCACGGAGTCCTGGTCCGGTCCGGCGACGACCAGCGCCGTGAGCTTCTCCACGAGACGAGCCCGGCCGACGAAGCGCCGGACCGGTGGTGGCAGCTGATCGATCGACGCCGTGAACGGTGTCGTCCCGGCTACCGCTCGTGGCGGGGCCTCCGCCGCCGGTGCCGAGGCGGAGACGCTGCCGGCGAGCAGCTCCCGGTGCAACTGCTGGAGCTCCTCACCCGGGTCGATACCCAGTTCCGCGCGGAACAGCTCCCGCATCCGGCGGCAGGTGTCGAGTGCCTCGGCCAGGCGGCCCGACCGGTGCAGCGCCGTGATCAGCTGGATCCAGAACCGCTCGTGCCACGGGTGCTCGCCGGTGAGCTGGCCGAGGTCGCCGATGATCTCCTGGTGGCGTCCGAGTTCCAGGCCGATCTGCAGCCGGCGCCCGGTCAGCAGAAGCCGCGTCTCCTCGAGTTTCGGCACCACCTCGCGCTGCAGGGACTCCGATGGGACGTCGTCGAGCGGACGGCCACGCCACAACGCCAGCGCCTTGCCGAGCAGTGCCGACTCGGCGACGAGGTCTCCCGCGTGCGCGGCAGCCTTCGCCTCACCGTGCAGCTGATCGACGCGGCTGATATCCAGTTGCCCCGATGCCTCGAGTTCGATCACGTAGCCGCCTGGGCGGGTGAGCACCAGCGGCCGCGGATGGCTGTCGTCACCCAGCGCCCGCCGCAGCCGCATGGCGTAGAGCTGAGCGGTCTTGCGGGCACCGGACGGTGCCGACTCGCCCCACAGCCGTTCCACCAGCTCGTCGACCGACACCGTCCGATTGGCCCGTAGGAGCAACGTGGCGAGCACAACGCGTAGCTTGCCGGTGTTCAGCGCGATCTGATGTCCATCGCGGACCACATCCAGCGGGCCGAGTAGACCGAAGGTCAACACCGACATATGCCCCCCATCGCCGGGACGCAAGTCTAGCCCCGAACACCCTTCAGGTTCCTCCGTTCGCCGGACTCCGCACAGCACGGGCACGACGGACGACACGCATACCCAGACAGAAGCCGCAGGTCAGAAGCTGGTGTGACAGAAATGAGACCGTCGACGCTGAAGGAGGTGAGATGAGCATGGACCGTTCTCGACGACTCGACCGGCGCACCGCCGAGGAACTCCTCGACGGCGCGCCGGGCGGGCGCGACCACGCGCTGAACGCTTTGCTCGCCGCCGCGGCCGGGGCAGCGAGCGAGGCCGAACTGCGTGGGAACACGCGGCGTTCCGGGCCGCTCGTCTCGACCCTGCTCCTCGACCCCGGAGACGTTTGATGATCAAGACGATGCTGGCGAAACTGCTCACGGCCAAGCTCGCGGTGGCGGCCGCCGCGGCCGCTGCCGTGACCGCCGGGGGTGTCGCCGCGGTGGCGGCGACCGGCAACCTGTCCGGTTCGTCGGACTCGCACTCCGCGAGCTCGTCGGCACCGACGACCGCTTCGGCCAAGTCGAGCGTGTCGACCACGGAGGCGGCCGAGCCCTCGCACGGCGACGCGAAGAGCAACGGCGCCGGTCCCAGTGGGTCCCCATCCCCCTCACTGGTCGGCCTGTGCCACGCCTACACCGCCGGCGCCGGATCGGACCACGGAAAAGCCTTGGAGAGCCCGGCGTTCACCGTGCTGATCACCACCGCGGGCGGCAAGGACAAGGTCGACGCCTACTGCGTGAAGACCCTCGCCGACGCCGATCACCCCTCGAAGGGCGCTGCGCCCTCCCCGGCGTCGGCCGCGAACGACCACGCAACGCAGCCCCATCCGACCGAGGGACAGGGTGATGCACACAAGACCGTGCCCACCGTCACCAAACCCGCCCACCCCTGACGCGTCGAAGGCCTGACCCGGGTTCGCGGGCAGGCCTTCGGCGGGTGCGCGCGCCTGTCGGGGTACGCCGCACCGTCGTGAGTGGACAGTGCCGTGGGACGCACTCTCCCTCACGACCTCGGTGACTCTTTCTCCCTCGGAGAGTCACCGTTCGAGAAGCGGGTGGCGGTCACCCGCCCTCCCCCAACGGGGGGCCGCCACCCGCGTCCGTTGCCTGCCAGGGGTCCTTGGTTGTGATTTCCTCTTTCGAATGAAACGTCCAGTCGTTCCCCAGAGACGGCTCGGGCCCCGACCAGGAAGGAGACCATGATGGCGGTAAACCACACCATCCATCGTGGCACGGCTCGGCGGAAACGACCGCCCATCGTCAGAGCGCTGGTCGCGGGGACGCTTGCTGTCGTGGCGGTGGCCGCGGTGGTGGTGATGATTCCGTCGGCGGACGCCGCAGCGAGCACGTTGGGTGCGGCGGCGGCGCAGTCGGGCCGGTATTTCGGCACGGCGATCGCGGGCGGGAGGCTCGGAGACCCGGCGTACACCACGATCGCCGGCCGTGAGTTCACCATGGTGACGGCCGAGAACGAGATGAAGATCGACGCGACCGAGCCGCAGCGGGGGCAGTTCACCTTCGGCGCCGGCGACCAGATCTACAACTGGGCCACGCAGCGCGGGATGAAGGTGCGTGGGCACACGCTGGCGTGGCATTCGCAGCAGCCAGGGTGGATGCAGAGCCTGTCCGGCAGCACGTTGCGGCAGGCGATGATCGACCACATCAACGGGGTGATGGCCCACTACCAGGGCAAGCTGGCGTACTGGGATGTGGTGAACGAGGCGTTCAACGAGGACGGCAGCCGCCGGCAGTCGAACCTGCAGGGCACCGGCAACGACTGGATCGAGGTGGCGTTCCGCACCGCCCGCGCGGCGGATCCGTCGGTCAAGCTGTGCTACAACGACTACAACATCGAGAACTGGTCGTACGCCAAGACCCAGGGCGTGTACAACATGATCCGGGACTTCAAGAACCGGGGCGTGCCGATCGACTGCGTCGGGCTGCAGACCCACTTCACCGGCGGCAGCTCACTGCCGGGCAACTTCCAGACCACCCTGTCGAGTTTCGCCGCACTCGGCGTGGACGTGGCCCTGACCGAGGTCGACGTGACCAACGCATCCACCACGCAGTACGCCGGGCTGACCCAGGCCTGCCTCAACGTGGCCCGCTGCGTCGGCGTCAGCGTCTGGGGCGTGCGAGACAGCGACTCGTGGCGTTCCAACGAGAGCCCGCTGCTGTTCGACGGCTCCGGCAACAAGAAGCCCGCGTACACCGCGGTGCTCAACGCCCTCAACGCCACTTCGCCGACCACTTCTGCGACCCCATCGCCGACCCCTGCACCGACCACCTCGCCCACCACGAGCACGGCGCCGCCGAACGGCGCCAACCAGATCGTCGGAACTCAGTCGGGCCGGTGTATCGACGTGCCCGGCGCGACGCGGAACAACGGCACCCGGGTAGAGCTCTACGACTGCGGCGGCCAGGTCAACCAGCAGTGGACGTACACCGCCGGCAAGCAGTTGACCGTGTACGGCACCATGTGCCTGGACGCCGCCGGCTCCGGCAACGGCGCGGCGATCCAGCTCTACGCCTGCAACGGCCAGACCAACCAGCAGTGGAACGTCAACGCCAACGGCACCATCACCGGCGTGCGGTCCGGGCGCTGCCTGGACGTTTGGAGCACTGCCAACGGGGCACCGGTCCAGCTGTACGACTGCAGCGGGCAGGCCAACCAGAAGTTCAGCCTCGTGCCCATCGGCGGCACCACCACGACCACCACCACCACGCCGCCGTCCTCGCCACCCCCGTCCTCACCGCCACCGGCGAGTGGGACGTTGCCGTCGAGCTTCCAGTGGAGCTCCGGCGGTGCGTTGATCGCGCCGAAGCCGGACGCCACCCACAACATCGCCGGAATCAAGGACCCGTCGGTGGTGTACTACAACGGCAAATACCACGTGTTCGCCAGCGTCGCGAACGCCTCGGGCTACAACATGGTCTACCTGAGCTTCACGGACTGGTCGCAGGCCGGCTCGGCGACGCACTACTACCTGGACCGGACCCCGATCGGCTCCGGCTACCGGGCCGCGCCGGAGGTGTTCTACTTCGCGCCGCAGGGGCTGTGGTACCTCGTCTACCAGACCGGCAATGCGTCGTACTCCACCAATCCCGACATCAGCAATCCCAACGGGTGGAGCGCGCCCAAGAACTTCTACTCCAGCATGCCGACGATCATCCAGCAGAACATCGGTAACGGCTACTGGGTCGACATGTGGGTCATCTGCGACGCCGCCAACTGCTACCTGTTCTCCTCCGACGACAACGGCCGCCTCTACCGCTCCCAGACCAGCGTGGCCAACTTCCCCAACGGCATGACCAACACCGTCATCGCCCTGCAGGACAGTAACCGCGACAACCTGTTCGAGGCGTCCAATGTGTACAAGGTCGCCGGGCAGAACCAGTACCTGCTCATCGTCGAAGCGATCGGCTCCCGCGGCCGGTACTTCCGGTCCTGGACGTCGTCGTCGCTCGGCGGCAGTTGGACTCCGCTGGCCGCCAGCGAGAGCAACCCGTTCGCCGGCGCGAGCAACGTCACCTTCAGCGGCTCCGCGTGGACGACCGACATCAGCCACGGCGAGATGGTCCGCAGCGGCACCGCCGACCAGACGCTCACCATCAGCCCGTGCCGGATGCAGTACCTGTACCAAGGCAAAGACCCCAGCGCGGGCGGCGACTACAACAGCCTGCCCTGGCGGCTCGGCCTGCTGACCCAGACCAACTCCACCTGCTGACCGGGAGCTGGTGACCGCCGCCGGTGCGTACAACGGATCGCCCCCTCCCGCACCGGCGGCGCGAGGCAGGCGTGTGCACCGTTACGATTCAGCGCCCGCGGTGCGAAGAACTGGCGCTTGAGCCGGTCCTGGCTGACCCCCCGTGGCCTGGCACAAGAAGGTGAACCGGTCTGGCACGAACGCGGCGGCGACCACCATCAGGCAGCCTGCGATCACGACCGCCCAGGCCTACTTCGGCATTGCACTCATGCTCTGGAGTACGAACGCGCGCAGCCTGGAACATCCGGGCAACCACGTTCTGCCCACATGGCACCCGCGAATGAGGATGAATGATCATGACCAAGGAGCCGGGTCTTCCCTGCACAACGGCTACAGCTTGACGGGCTGCGCCGGTCCTCGATCGGGCGAGTAAGTGCATAGGGGACCTCGGGTCAACATTCGTCCTTCGGGATGTAGCCCTGCTGACACCCATACTCGTGTTGGAGATCGCCCGAGGTCTTCTGCCGGCCAGGTCCTCCAGGATCGAGATAGCCCTGGTACTCATGGCATTTGGGGTTGAACTTGCCTGCGGTGACGGCACGCTGTCCGCAGCCTGGCCCGTTGGCAGAACTCGCCCGCTTCGTAGTGGATCGCGGCGGAGCACTTGTCGCCGACGTCGGCGCCACAGAAGACGTCGACGGCTTCGAAGTTGAAGCCGACGGCGTTTGTGTCGTTGCCGGACTCGGTGACACCTGGGGCATCACCGAGTGAACGGGCGCGGGCGTTGAGGACGGGCCACATGCGACCAGGGCAAGGCCCGTGGCAGCAGCCAGCAGCGCCTGCACAGCCCGACTCGTCATACACGGGAGTCGACTTCAACCAGCCCGGCGTTGTGATTCCAACTCGCCGACCGCCGGATCGTTACGTGCAGGCCGAGCTCCCGACACGGCGCCCAACCCATGCCTTACCCTCACCAATGAGCGAGAGACGACCACAGATGACCACGGATCCACACTCGGCGCACAGACCGGATCAGCTGGTCACGGTACATGTCGATCAGCCTCGATGATCGCCGGAAGACGTGATCCACAAAAGCGGGTATCGCAGGGTCAAGGCGGACCGCGCGCGGCCGAGCGCACCTGTCCCTACTCCGGTCGATGAGGTTAAGGGGATCTTGGTTGAGGACGGCCCGTGCCGGGGCAGGGACAAGATCAAGTGTCCCCGGTTTCGCCCCACTGTCAACGCCAAATGATGGGTCGGCCGGGCGGACCTTAGTTGGCGGCTTCGGACGTGTTCCGCCAGGCGTGCATGGTGTAGCCGCGGCGCGTCAGCCAGTCCACCACGTCGTCCGGGGAGTATTCGTAGCGTGCGGTGTGCCGCGCCTCGATCTCGATCAGCATTGTCGGCCGGAACGTCTCGATGGTCTGCTGTCCGCCTTGCAGGACGTGAAGTTCCCCGCCTTCGACATCGATCTTGACGAAGTCGAGCCGGGTCAGGCCGGCGGCCGCGCGGAGTCCGTCGAGGGTGGGCATGACGTTGTTCGACTGCGCGGCGGGCCGGCCCGCGCCGCACTACGGTTGAGCGTGCGGGCCGGCGCGTACCCTCCCCCCTCGTCGCGCCGGCCCGCCTCAGCTCGGCCCGGTCACTGTGAGCAGCGTTTGCCGCTGTTGATGCAGCCGACCACCTGGTTCATCAGGCGCTGGCCCATGACGTTGGCGAAGTCGTCGTGGTCCGAGCGCGGGTTGTGCTTTTCCTGTTCGAAGGCGTCCACTTTGTACTGTCCGTTGACCTGCACGTCGCGAGGGATGTCGTAGGTCAGCGTGATCCGCAGCTGCGGGACGTTCTTGAAGCCCTGCGGGCAGCGGCCCTGCTGGTCGGAGAACACGATGTGCGTGCGGTGGTTGGCGCTGTCGATGTTCTTGCCGTCCCAGCAGTTCGGGAAGGCGTGGACGCGCTTCACCTTGCTGCCCTCGGGGCAGATCGGGTACTTGTCGGTGAGCCGGTCCTCGAAGCCGCTGCACGTCCAGCTCGGGCGGGCGTTGGCCGGGCCGTTCGTGCTCTGCTTGGCGTCGCCGTAGAGGATCCGCAGGAACTGCGGCATCGCCACGACCTGCCGCGCGCCGCCGCTGGTGAACGTCAGGTCGGCCCGTTCGACGCGCTGGATCTCGCCTTCGTTGTCGCCGATCTCGTTGTTTTCGTTGACGCCCGGCAGCTCGGCGGGCTTGCCGTCGCTGTTGCCGCCGCCGTTGTCCAGGCCGCCCTGCCCGCCTTGCTTCAACGCGCACGGGGCCAGGCCGCCGAGGTTTTCCGCTTTCGCTCCGGTGCGGCCGATGGCGATCGCGATGCGGTCGAGCGTCGCCTTCCGCTTCTCGGTCAGCGGGTTCAGGACGGCGTTGCGGATGTCCTGCTCCGACTTCAGGTCGCCGCCGGCGATCCGGGTGTTGGCCTCTTTGACCTGGTTGTCGAGCAGGTCGAGGTTGCGCTCGACCTCGGCGGCCGCCGGATCGGGGACGTCGGCGAGCTTGCTGGCGACGTCGGGGCAGTCCACCTGCGTGGCCGCCTTTTCCTGTTTCGCCTGCTCACGATCGCCGGAGACGTCTTTGGCGGGCGGGTTCTCTTCGTCTTCCTCGGTGTCGATGCGGACGACCGGCCAGAAGTACGTCGACTTGTCCCCGTTCTTGCAGGTGGTGCCCGCCTTGGCGAGACTCTCGTTGGTGGAGTCGGCGTTGGTGGAGAGGTTGCCGACGTAGTCGTGCAGGTGCTCGGCGCCGTTGCGGACACCGGGCTGGGCGATGAAGTTGTCGGGGTTGAAGTGGCCGTTCTCGTTGCGGCCGCAGTCCACGGTGAACGTCCCGCGCGCGCCTTGGCGTTGCAGCGCCTGGTTGACGTTCGTGCCCGGTGGTACCTGGGTGATGTCGACGAAGAACGACTTGTCCACTTCGGACGCTCCGGCCGTGCCGGTGCCGCCCGTGGTCGTGGCGACGACGAGGGCGCCGGCGGCAAGGGCCAGGCCGATGCCGAGCGTGGCGATCTTGGTGCGGCGGGTGACGCGGTGTCGGCCCGTGGTGGGATTTCTGGGCATGGAGTTGTTCACCTCGTTCGGGTTTCCCCAGGCGCGGCAAGGTAAAGCGCGGCCTGGGCGGCAACCGGCGGCACGTCCGGTCCGGACGCGCGGGACCCGGGGAGTGGCCGGAGGACCACTGGTCCCGACGTAGACGGAAACGGGCAATTCGGGCAAGCGGTTCAAGTCGGCCTGACTGCGTTATCGTTTCGTTACCAAATCGCTGGGTAGTTAAGGATTCCTCTGCCGCGCAAGCGGTCAACGGAAGGCCGTGAATGGCTCATTGAGGCGCGCCGGCGAACCCCTCGGCGACCGAGCCGTAGGTCACCGACGTCGCCAGC
>NZ_JBFBBN010000049.1:53910-76211 GCF_040682715.1 Amycolatopsis sp. NPDC051128
TCGGATGGCGGTGTCGGGCTCATTGAGGGACATAGAGTCCCTCGATGAGCCATTCACGGCCTTCGGGCGAGCACCTGAACCGGGCCAATCGGGCCAATCGGGCAGCTTGACAGCTCGCTGCCGCAGCTAACTGCCCGGCCTTGGTCGTTCGGTGCGTCCAGCGCACCCAATGTGGCGTTCGGTGCGTCCAGTGCAACCAACGCCACATTGGGGCGCAACCCCGGGCCCCTGCCGACGAACCTCGGACGCGC
Source organism: Amycolatopsis sp. NPDC051128 (assembly GCF_040682715.1). Classification (NCBI taxonomy): domain Bacteria; kingdom Bacillati; phylum Actinomycetota; class Actinomycetes; order Pseudonocardiales; family Pseudonocardiaceae; genus Amycolatopsis; species Amycolatopsis sp. NPDC051128. The sequence continues at coordinate 54,162 of NZ_JBFBBN010000049.1, forward strand.
GACACGGGATGCCCGGATGATGGCCTTCAGAGACTTCCGACTGCTCGCCCCCGCCTGCCGCACCACCCGGCGAACCTCCCGGTCACAGCGCTAGTCGTGGTCGGGGATGTCGTGCAGGTGGTGGTCGGCGGCGTTCATCGCCTCCACCAGCAGCCGGCGGACGTGGCCGCCGCGCGCCTTGTAGAGCACCCGGCGCCCGTCGCGACGCTGGCTGACCAGTCCGGCCAGCCGCAGCTTCGCCAGGTGCTGCGACGCCGCCGGCCGCGCGATGCCGATCGCCTCGGCCAGTGAGGCGACGTCGTACTCGTCGCCGCTGAGCAGCCAGAGCATCCGCAACCGGCCGGGGTCGGCCAGCATGCGCAGCGAATTCGTGGCCACTTCGACCTGCGCCGCGGGCGGCAACCGGAACCATTGGTCACCGGGCTCGTCGTGTGCGTACATGTGCACCTATCATGGGGGTGAACCGTCGTCGCCCAGGAGTCTTCCGTCATGTCCTCGCTGTTCGCACACCGGGACTACCGGCACCTGTTCACCGCCCAGCTCGTGGCGCTGTTCGGGACCGGCCTGACGACCGTCGCGCTCGGGCTGCTGGCCTACGACCTGGCCGGCGCCGAAGCGGGCGCGGTGCTGGGGACGGCGCTGGCGATCAAAATGGTCACCTACGTCACGGTCGCGCCGATCGCGGGCGCCTACGCCGGCCGCGTGCCCCGGCGGGTGTTCCTCGTCTGCCTGGATCTCGTCCGGGCGCTGGTGGTCCTGGCGCTGCCGTTCGTCACCCAGGTGTGGCAGATCTACGTGCTCATCGTCGTGCTGCAGTCCGCGTCGGCCGCGTTCACCCCGACGTTCCAGGCCGTGCTGCCGGACATCCTGCCCGGCGAGCGTGACTACACCCGGGCACTGTCGGCGTCGCAGCTGGCCTCGACGATGGAAAGCCTGCTGAGCCCGATGCTCGCCGCGGCCGTGCTCAGTGTCGTGAGCTTCCACTGGCTGTTCACCGGCACCTCGGCCGGGTTCGTCGCGTCGGCGGTCCTGGTGGTGACCACGCGCATCCCCGACGCGGTCCGCGGCCGTCGCGGCGGGGTCTGGGACCGCACGCTGGCCGGGGTCCGGATCTACGCCGCGACGCCCCGGCTGCGCGGCCTGCTCGGGGTGAACCTGGTCGTCGCGGCGGCCGGGTCCGTCGTCATGGTCAACACCGTCAACTACGTCCAGGGCGAGCTCGGCCGCTCCCAGGCCGACGTCGCGCTGCTGCTGGCGGGCAACGGTGTCGGCACCATGCTGGTCGCCCTGCTGCTGCCGAAGGTGCTCGACCGCGTCCCGGAACGCCGGGTGATGCTGACCGGCGCCGCGGTGCTCCTCGCCGGGATCGCGGGCGCGATCGCGCTGTCGACGGCGTCGTCGGGTGACTGGCGCTGGGTGGCCGTGTCGGCGGTGTGGGCGGTCATCGGCGCGGGGACCGGGCTGGTCCTGACGCCGGTCGGCCGGGTGCTGCGCCGGTCGAGCACCGCGAGCGACCGGCCCGCGGTGTTCGCCGCCCAGTTCTCGCTGTCGCACGCCTGCTGGCTGCTGGCCTACCCGATCGCGGGCTGGGTCGCCACCGTCGCCGGGTTCACCGCGACCTGGCTGGTGCTGGCCGGCCTCGCGGTCCTCGGGCTCGTCACCGCCGCGCTGGCCTGGCCGCGGCGTGATCCCGTGCGTATCGAGCACACCCACGACGACCTCGCCGAGCACGGCCACCTCGAAGACGCGACCGAGGTCGCCGACGGCGTGTACCGGCACAGCCACGAGTTCGTCATCGACCGCCACCACCGGCGCTGGCCGGTTCCCGGTGCCGCTCACGTCAAAACGCACTGACGATTCCCGGAAATCGGCGCTTTAATCAACCGGGTTCGGATTGCTAAAGTGTGCCCGAGGGAATCCGGCCACCATGGGGGAGTTTCGTCGTGCGTGCTTTCGTTGTGGTGAAAGGGAATTCGTCGTTCCGGCGGTTCTGGCTCGGCATGCTGGTCTCGCGCACGGGTGACGTCGTCACGGTGGTCGCGATTTCCTGGCTGGTGCTGAACCTGGCGGTCCGGCGGCGCTGGGCCTGGTCGTGTTGTGCCAGGGGCTGCCGCGGGTCGTGGCGGGGCCGATCGCCGGGCGGCTGCTGGACCGGGTGCAGCCGCGGCTGCTGCTCGGGTGGGACAACGCCGTCCGGGGTGTCCTCATTGGACTGATCCCGGTGTTGTGGCTGCTCGGCGGGATCGACGTCGCGGTCCTATGTGTCCTTTCCGCGGGGGCCGCCGCGGTGTCGGCCCTGACGGAGGTCGCGGAGAGCGCCGTCGTTCCCCGGCTGGTTCCGGAGTCCGACCTGGATGCCGCGAACACGGCGCTGGCCACCAACTGGGAAGCGGCCGCGGTGCTGGGTCCACCCCTGGCCGGGGCGCTCGTCGCGGTGGCCACGGCGCCGGTCGCGCTGGTCGTCGACGCGGCGAGCTTCTTCGTGATGAGCGCGCTGTGCTTCGCCCTGCCGCGCATCGAGCCGGTACCCGCCGACCGCACGCGCCCCGGGTTCGGCGCCATCCTGCGGCTGCCGGCCGTGCTGTGGACCTCGGTGGCGACGTGCGGGTTCCTCTTCCTCGGCGGGATGACGGAGGTCCTGTACCCGGTGCTGAGCAAGGAGGTTCTGCACACCGGCCCGGTCGGCTACGGGCTCCTGGTGGGCGCGGCGGGCGCCGGTGGCCTGGCCGGCGTCGTCGTCGGCACGCCGCTCGTGACCCGGCTGCGGCCGGCCTGGCGCGTCCCGGCCGTCGTCCTGGCCGGCGCGGCGCCGTTCGCGGTGCTGACGATCACCGGCGCCCTCGTCCCGGCGGTCGCGCTGGTCTCGGTGGCGGGCGCGTGCTGGGGACCGTACTTCGCGGTCGAGCGCACCCTGGTGCAACGCCTCACCCCGGACGCGGTCCGCGGCAGCGTCATGGGCGCCCGGGCGGCGATCTCGGCCCTCGGGTTCCCGGCGGGCAGCGCGGCGGCGGGGACGCTCAGCGCCGGCCTCGGGCCGATCCCCGTGGTGGCGGTGACGACGGCGGGGTATGTGCTGGTGGCCGCCTTGCTGCTGGCGGCCGCCCGGCGCGCTCCGTACCAGGTGAAGATCGCCTAGGTCGCGGCGGCGCGCCCGCACTGGTGACGTCGCGATGGGCCCGCCCGGCGGTGCCGTTTGCGATCGATGGGGGAACGCGCCGGACGCTGTTCGCGTGAATCAGCCGCTTGGATCACGGCGATGATTGACAACGGCGGGCCGGGAAGCGACGGTGTGAACGGGCGACTGGGAACGCTCCCAGAATCTTCGCCCCCGTGGCTGTCGTCGTGTGCACAAGGGAGTGCCGATGTCGGGAAGAGCCGGAAAACGTCCTGCCGCGCTTGCGTTCGCGGGTCTCGCGGCCGCCGCCGCGTGCGTCGTCACGTCGGCGACAGCCGTCTCGGCGACGAATGAGCCCAGCGCGGCCGCCGCGGCGTTCGCGTGCCGCGTGACCTATTCGGCCAACGACTGGGGAAGCGGTTTCAGCGTCACCGTCGGGATCGGCAACGTCGGCTCGTCGGCGGTCGACGGCTGGACGCTGACCTACTCCTACGCCGGGAACCAGACCCTCCAGCAAGGCTGGATGGGAACATGGACGCAGTCCGGCAAACGGGTCACCGTGACCAACGCGAGCTGGAACGGCACCATCCCGGCCAACGGCTCCGTCAGCGCCGGTGCGAACTTCTCCTACAGCGGCGCCAACGCCACGCCCACCGACTTCGCCGTCAACGGCGCGGCCTGCACCGGAACACCGCCGACCACGACCTCGCCGCCCACCACCACGACTCCGCCGACCACGACGACAAAGCCACCGACGCCCGGCCCGGCGCCCGCGCTGCACGTGTCGGGCAACAAGCTGCTGACCGCCGACGGGACGCCGTACCGGCTGCTCGGCGTCAACCGGGCCAGTGGCGAGTTCGCCTGCGTGCAGGGCAAGGGAATCTGGGACAGCGGCCCGGTGGACCAGGCGTCGGTCGACGCGATGAAGGCCTGGAACATCCACGCGGTGCGGATCCCGCTGAACGAGGACTGCTGGCTCGGCCTGTCCGGCTCGCCCAGCGGGGCCGCCTACCAGCAGGCCGTCAAGGACTACGCGAAGCTGCTGGAGACCAACGGGATCAACCCGATCCTCGACCTGCACTGGACGCGCGGCCAGTACACCGGCACCAGCTCGGCCTGCGCCGACGTCGCCGCGACCTGCCAGAAGCCGATGCCCAGCCGGCAGTACACGCCGACCTTCTGGACCCAGGTGGCCACCGCGTTCAAGGGTGACAACGCCGTGGTGTTCGACCTGTTCAACGAGCCCTACCCGGACGGGGCCGCCGACTGGTCCGACGCGGCCGCCGCCTGGCGGTGCCTGCGCGACGGCGGCACCTGCAAGGGCATCGGTTATCCGGTGGCGGGCATGCAGGAGCTGGTCGACGCGGTCCGCGCGACCGGGGCCGCGAACGTGCTGATGACCGCCGGCCTGACCTGGACCAACGACCTGACGCAGTGGCTGGCCTACCGGCCGGCCGACCCGGCGGGCAACCTGATGGCTTCCTGGCACTCCTACAACTTCAACGCGTGCGTGACCGTGTCCTGTTGGGACAGTCAGATCGGGACGGTCGCCGCGCAGGTTCCGGTGCAGGCCGGGGAGATCGGCCAGAACAGCTGTGCGCACGACTACATCGACCAGGTGCTGGCCTGGCTGGACGCGCACAACCTCGGCTACACGGCCTGGACCTGGAACCCGTGGGGCTGCGGTCAGGGCAACGTGCTGATCGAGGACTACAACGGCACGCCCACCAAGACCTACGGCGAGGGCTACCGGGCCCATCTGCTGGCGGTAAAGCCGTGAGGAGAGCGAAGAGCCTGTCCGCGCTGATCGCGGTCCTCGTCGCGGCGCTGGGCGTCACGCTGGCCGAGCCGGCGGTTTCGGCCGCGGCACCGGTGCGGATCATGCCGCTGGGCGACTCGATCACCGCCGGACCCGGCTGCTGGCGGGCGTTGCTCTGGGATCGCCTGCAGCGCAGCGGGTACACGAACATCGACTTCGTGGGCTCGCAGCCCGGCGGGGGCTGCTCGGTTCCGTTCGACGGGGACCACGAGGGGCACGGCGGCTACGCGGCCACCGGGATCGCGAACCAGAACCAGCTGCCCGCGTGGCTGGCCGGGGCCCGGCCCGACGTCGTGCTGATGCACCTGGGCACCAACGACCTGTGGGGCGGCACGATCGGCACCGACGCCATCATCGCCGCGTACTCGAAGCTGGTCGACCAGATGCGGGCGAGCAACCCGGACATGAAGATCATCGTCGCGCAGATCCTCCCGATGGAGCCGGCCGGCTGCGCCACCTGTGCGCAGCGCGTGGTCACGCTGAACAACGCCATTCCTGGCTGGGCGGCCGGGAAGACGACCGCGCGGTCGCCGATCACCGTGGTGGACCAGTGGACCGGGTTCTCCGCGGCCACGGACACCTCCGACGGGGTGCACCCGATCGACTCGGGATTCCGGAAGATGGCCGACCGGTGGTACCCCGCGGTCGCGGCGGCCCTCGGCACGCCGGTGCGGCCTTCGTCGACCACGCCGACCACGCCGTCGCCCGGTGGTTCCTGCACCGCGACCTACCGGACGACCAACCAGTGGACCGGTGGTTTCCAAGGTGAGGTGAGCGTGCGCAACGGCACGCCGGCCGCGACGTCGGCGTGGACGGCGACGTTCACCTTCGGCGACGGTCAGCGGATCAGCCAGGCCTGGAACGCCACGGTCGGCCAGGACGGGACGGTGGTGACCGCGCGCGACGCCGGGTGGAACGGCGTGCTGGACGCCGGCGCGTCGGCCACTTTCGGCTTCCTGGCCAGTGGCAGCGGCGCGGGAGCCGCTCCGGCGGTCAGCTGCGCGCTGGGGTGACCGGTGCCGTGAAGGGCGCCCTCATGGTCGTTGTCCATGCGGGTGCCCTTCACGGCATTCGGAAGTGTTCACCCGGCGGTGCTTCAGGCGTGCACCGTGACCGGGAACTTCGCCGGGCCGCGCAGGTTGATGCGGCCGTTCCACTCCAGCTCTCCCGCGAAGCCCAGGTCCGGGAACCGTCGCACCAGGCGGCTGATCGCGACCTGGCCTTCGAGCCTGGCCAACGCCGCGCCGAGGCAGTGGTGGGGACCCGCGCCGAAGGACACCTGGTGGCGCGCTTCCGGGCGGTCGATCCGCAGGCGGCCGGCGTCCGGGCCGAAGAACCGTTCGTCGCGATTGGCCGAGGCCAGGCAGGCCAGCACGAACGTGCCCGGCGGGATTTCCTTGCCGGCCACCGCGTACGGCTCGGTCGTGACCCGCCTCGTCTGCTGCACCGGGGAGTCGTAGCGCAGGAACTCTTCGACGGCGTTCGCGGCGAGGTCCGGCCGCGCGCGCAGCAAGGCCAGCTGATCCGGGTTGCGCAGCAACGCGGTGACGCCGTTGGCGATCAGGTTGACCGTCGTCTCGTGGCCGGCCACGTACAGCAGGACCACCTGCGCCACCAGCTCGTCGCCGTCGAGGACCTGGCCGTCGTGCTCCGCCGCGATCAACGCCGTGAGCAGGTCGTCGGCCGGGTGGTCGCGCTTCCAGGCGATCAGGTCGCGGGTGATGCCCGTGAGCTCGGCGTCCGCCGCCATGATCGCTCGTGCGGTTTCCTCGTCGGCCACGATCTCCAGCGACCGCACCAGGGTTCCGCTCAGTTCACGGATCCGTGCGTGGTCGGTCGGCGGCATGCCGAGCATTTCCGAGATCACCGCGAACGGCAGCGGGAACGCCAGTTCTTCGACCAGGTCCGAGCTCCCCTTCTCGGCCATCCGGTCCAGGGCTTCGTCGACCAGCCGGACGATCTGGGGTTCGAGCGCCGCGACCGCCCGGCGGGTGAACACCTTGGTCACCAGCGAGCGCAACCTGGTGTGGTCGGGCGGGTCGCGGTCGAGCATCGAGAGGTTCAACGCGCCGGCGTTGCCCGCCTCGCCGAAGTACTCGATCTGCTGGCTGAACGGACCGGGCGCCAGCTTGCCGACCTCGACCGACAACCCGGCCTTCAGCAACCGGGAGACGTCGTCGAAGCGGGAGACGAACCAGAACCCCAGCGGGTGGTCCTGCACCGGGTCCTCGTCACGCAGCATCTTGTAGTGCGGGTACGGGTCGTCGAAGAAGCCGGGCGCGAACGGGTTGAACAGCAGCTCTTCGGGCTGGATCAGGTCGGTCATCGCATTCCCCAAACGTCGCGACCGAGAGTGACGCGACATACACCGCGTCGGTGACATGCACAGTGTATGTCCTATGCTGTGCGCATGTCGACGGTCAAGAGCCGGCGGGAGCAGTATTCCGAGGCCACCCGGGCCGCCCTGCTGGCGGCGGCCACCCGCCGGTTCGCCGAGCACGGCTTCGCCGGCACGGCGCTGGAGGACGTCGCCGGCGACATCCAGGCCACACGCGGCGCGATCTACCACCACTTCGCCGGCAAGGGCGCGTTGTTCGAGGCGGTGTTCGAGCAGCTCGAGATCGACGCGACGGAGCTTTGCGCGGACGCCGCGGCACGGGCGGCCGACCCCGCGGCGGCGGCGACCGTCGCACTCGACGCGTTCCTCGACCGCTGCTGCGACCCGGTCTACGGCCGGATCGTCTGCCTGGAGGCGCCCATCGCCCTCGGCTGGCTGCGCTGGCGGGCGGCCGAGGAACAGCTCGCCTACGGCCTCGTCGAACAGCTGGTCAAGGCGCTCATGGACGCCGGTGAAATCGAAGGCCAGCCACTGGAAACCACGACGCGGCTGGTGTTCGGCATGCTGGGCACCGCGGGGATGGCGCTGGCCGAAGCGTCCGATGTGGACAAACCACGGCTGAAGGCGGAGTACGCCGCCACGATCGGCCGGATGGTCTCGATGCTGCGGCCCGCCTCGGACGAGGTGGCCGGGAACGGTTGACCGGGTCCGGCCTCCGGTGTGACGGCGGTCACCGCAACCTCGATCCTCTCACGCGCGCCTTCAGGGTTGGAAAAGATCAATTTACCTTCACTTGGGGAGCCCATGGGGAAAAGACTTTTCGCCGTCCTGATGGCGGCCTTGACGGCGTTCGTGCTGGCGCCGGCCGCGGAGGCCGGGGCCACCGGCCGGTTCGACCGGGAACTTCGGGCGCGGATCGTGCAGGCGCAGGCCTACGCGGACAGCCGGCCCGGCGAAACCGGCATCGTGCTGCGGGACCGGTGGACCGGTGCCGTCTACCGGAGCCAGGCCGCGGGCACGCTGATCTGGGCCTGCTCGACGCCGAAGCTGGCCATGGTCGTGGACCTGCTGCTGCGCAACGACTCCGGCGCGGTCACGCTGACCGCCGAGGACCGCGATCTGATGCACCGGATGCTCAACTCCAGTGACGACGCGGCTGCGCACACGCTGTGGACCCGCTACGGCGGCGAGGCCGAGTTCGCCAAGCGGTTCCCGTCGTACGGCATGACCGACATGCGGTTCACCGACCAGCACCCGCACCACTGGGGCTGGATCCTCACCACCGCGAACGACCTGGACCGGCTGATCAACTACGTGCTGACCCGCCTGCCCCGGCAGCACCGCGACTACATTGTGCGGGAGATGCGCGCGGTGGACGTCAACCAGCAGTGGGGCGTCTGGGGTGCGGGTCAGGCCGCGCGTCCCGGAAACAAGGACGGCTGGTCCGACGACAACGACGACGGCTCCTGGATCATGAACTCGGTGGGCTTCGTGGGGCCGCACGAGCGGTACACCTTGGCGCTGATGAACAACACCAAGGTGATCCAGGACGGCTTCGAAGTCGGCAAGGAGACCACCACGCGGATCAGCGAAATCCTGTTCAAGGGGTACTTCGGCCACTGACGCCGGAGCTCGGAACGGCCTCGGCGTGGATTCGCCGGGGCCGTTCCGAGTGCTCCGGACAAAACGTCGTCACGGCGTTTCCTGGGGCCACGTTCGACGGCTTTTCTCGCACATACGTGTTTGAGGGGGCACCCTGCGTAGCCCTTGTGGGGTCTGTGTAAGCTCCGATCTCGCTTGACTGGGTGATCACTCACCCGAATCGGTGGCCGTCGTGATCGGGGATTGTGATCTCACGCGGCCCTAACTTCGTGGTTCGGGCTCGGATAGGAGATTTATGCAGGTCAGGTCAGCTCTCGTGCGTGGCGGGATCGCGGTGCTCGCCGCGGCCGCCGCGGTCATGGTCGGCGCCCCGGCGGCCCTCGCGGACGACGGCGCCGCGCGCGGCCGCGTCAGCGAAAACGCGGGCACGGTCGGCTACCGGATCCACCTCGAAGACGGCGGTGACCCGATCACCAAGCTCTTCGGGTTCAAGCTGTCGGACGGCAGCTCGCTCAAGCTCTACTGCGTGCAGGTCACCGTCGGGATGCGCACCGACGTCGACATGATCGAGCGGCCGTGGAACAAGTACCCCGCCGCGAACTCGCCCTTCGAGAAGAACAGCGACAAGATCAACTGGGTGCTGCACCACGGCTACCCGGGCGTGAAGCTGGACGCGCTGACCAGCGCGCTGGAGAAGACGGGCCCCAAGGCCCACGGCGGCATCTCCGAGCGCGAGGCGATCGCCGCGACGCAGGCGGCGGTGTGGCACTTCAGCGACGGCGTGAACCTCAACCTCCAGAAGCCGCTGGCCGAAAAGAACTCGGCCGAGGACAGCGCCGACGTCGCCGCGCTGTACGGCTACCTGACCGGCGACCAGAACAAGGGCATCGGCGCGCAGCCGAAGCCGACGCTGAACGTCGCGTCGCCGAAGACGGAAGGCAAGGCGGGCACCCGGATCGGCCCGTTCGAGGTCGCCACGTCCGGTGACATCACCTCGCTCACCACCGAGCTGCCCGAGGGCGTCAAGGTCACCGACGCCGACGGCAAGGAGCTCAAGACCGCGGACGTCAAGGACGGCAGCAAGCTGTACGTCGACGTCCCGGCCGCCGCCAAGCCGGGCAAGGGCTCGTTCTCGCTGAAGGTCAGCGGCGAGCTGGAGACCGGGCGCCTGTTCGTCGCCGAGAACTACGCGCAGAAGCCGGCGCAGTCGCTGATCGTCGCCGACTCGGAGAAGACCCAGGTGACCGCGAAGGCGGCCGCGAGCTGGAACGAGGCGGGCGCCCCGGTCACGACCCCGGCGCCGACCACCACCCCGGGTGGCGCGCCGTCCGGTGGCGGCGACCTGGCCAACACCGGTGTCGACACGGCGGTTCCGGTCGCCATCGGCGGGCTGCTGCTCGGCGGCGGTGCGCTGATGCTGCTGCTGAACCGGCGCCGCAGCCGCGCGTAAGCAACCGATCCGCGAACGGGGCCGGTCCACACCGTGGGCCGGCCCCGTTTCGCGACTTCGCACTTTTAGGGTCGACGTGGGGACCACCGGCCTGCCAGATTCACATCATGAGTGTTTCCCGTACGGCGTCGGGCTGGCTCCGCCGCTTCCACCCGGCGCCGTCCGCCGCGACGCGCCTCGTGTGCTTCCCGCACGCCGGAGGCGGGGCGAGCTACTTCCACCCGGTTTCGGCGACGCTGTCGCCCTCCGTGGAGGTGCTGGCCGTGCAGTACCCCGGCCGCCAGGACCGGCACGCCGAACCTCCGGTGGACGACCTGTTCGTGCTCGCCGACCGGCTCGCGGACGTGCTGGCCGAGGAGCTCGCCGGGCCGGTGGCGTTCTTCGGCCACAGCATGGGCGCCAGCCTGGCCTTCGAGGTCGCACGACGGCTCGAAGCGCGCGGGACGAAGCTGCTCGGCCTGTTCGTTTCCGGGCGCCGCGCGCCGACGGTGGTCCGCGACGAGCGCACCCACGAGAAGAGCGACGACGCCCTGCTGGCCGATGTCAGGAAGCTCAGCGGCACCGACTCGCGGCTGCTGGACGACGAGGACATCGTCCGGATGGTGCTGCCCGCGCTGCGCAGCGACTACAAGGCCGCGGAGCTCTACCACTACCGCCCCGGCCCCGACGTCAGCTGTCCGATCCTCGCGCTGATCGGCGACCGCGACCCGAGGGTCACCGAGGCGGAGGCGCGCGAGTGGGCGGCACGCACGTCCGGCGGCTTCGAGCTGAAGACGTTCCCGGGCGGTCACTTCTACCTCAACGAGCAGGGCGAGGCGGTCACCCGCCTGGTCGGCGAGCGGCTGGGTGGTCGTGAGTGGTGATCCGGGCCGGCACCCGGATCACCACTCACGTGCCCGGAGAACTCAGCAGTAGAGGTTGGCGCCGGGGTCGACGCCGAGGACGGAACTGAACTGGCGGTACTTGGCGACGCGGCTCTCGACCTGGGCGGGGTTGCCGCCGTTGCACTCCAAGGAGCCGTTGATGCCGCGGATGGTCTCGCCGAAGCCGCGGCCGTCGACCATCGCGTTGTGTGGGGTCATGGTGCCGGGCCCGCTCTGCGTGTTCCAGTACCAGAGCCCGGTCTTCCAGGCGACCGCCGGATCCTGTTCGACGAGGTACGGGTTGTTCAGCAGATTGATGCCGAGCGCGTCCCCGGCGGCCTTGTAGTTGAAGTTCCAGCTGAGCTGGATGGGACCGCGGCCGTAGTAGGCCGCCTGGCCGGCCGGGCAGCCGTAGGGCTGGTTCCAGTCGCAGTAGTGCGGATAGTTCGCCGTGTTCTGTTCGACGATGTGGACGAGGCCGCCGGTTTCGTGGCTGACGTTCGCGAGGAACGCGGCGGCCTCTTGCTTCTTCACCGTGTCGCTGCCGGTGTTCGCGAAGCCGGGGTACGCCGACAGCGCCGCGGTGAGGCCGCTGTAGGTGTAGAAGGAGTTCCGGCCCGGGAACATCTGGTTGAACTGGGCCTCGCTGACCACGAACGCGCCCGGGTTGCCGGGGCCGGTGCCGCAGTCGTAGGGCTCCCAGTACCAGGTGCTGATGACGGGGTCGTAGCCCGGATTGGCGTTTTTGGCGCGGTAGTAGCCGCCGTTGGTGTAGCGCACGATCGCGCCGATGTCGTACCACTGGCCGGCCACCCAGTTCGGCGCGCTGCACGCGGCGGCGGCCGCCTGCGGGGTCTGGCCGGCGAAGGCGGGCACGCCGAGCACGAGCGCGGCGACGGCGACGAAGGCGGACAGGACCGCGACGAGACGTCTTCTCAAGACTCGCTCACTCCTTCGGCCACGACAGGATCCGGGCGCGGCAGGCGCCCGGTGTCGAAGATGGGGTGTGCTCATCCGGCCGAGACGAACGTGACACCGGTCACTAGACCAGATTGGTCTAGTCCAGTCAAGAATCCGGGCGGTCCGGGCAACGGGTCTGCGCGAACCTCCCTGGGGAAGGCCGGGACGATGCGCGGTGCGCGCCGCCCCGGCGTCAGGGGTCACCGCGCCTGCGGAATCCGCATCTTCGCGGGCCGGGTGAGCTGCAGAATCCGCTGCAGCCGGGCCCGGCCCAGCCGGTGGAGCATTTCCCCGAGCTCCTCCGGCACGATGATCCCTTCGAGGTCGAGCCGCGTCATCCGGACGACGCGGTCGATCTCCGAGGCGGCGAGCCGCCCCCCGAATTCTCCGGCCAGCCACACCCCGACCTCTTCTACGACGTCGTCCGCCCGGTGGCTCCGTACGGTCATCGCTCTCCTCGTTTCGGATCGCCTTCTGTCCAGGTCGAAGCGGGAAATTCCCGACTCGACGCAGGTCCGACGGTCGAGCCGGGCGGGCATGACGCGGAATCGGCTAAGTCGGACACAGAAAAGCGTTCCGTGTCCGAGCGAGTGGAATCCGTGACGACTTCTGTCACTCACATGGGCCTTTTTCCGACCACAGTTGTCGGCCGATCGGGTGGAAAACCGAGGAACTTCGCCGATGGCGCGTACGTCCCAGGACTCTGGAGACGTCTGGCTGGTACGGGCACTCCCTTTAATGGGATGCGGAAACGGAGACGCGATCCATGGGCCGGTACGACCGGACCGACCTCGGGGCGTACAGCCTCGGGTTGCTCGAGGCCGCCGAGGCGGCCCGGGTGGAACGGCACCTCGAGGCCTGCTCGGACTGCCGCCAGGAGGTCCGGGAGTTCGAGGCCGTCCGCACGATGCTCGACCACCTGGCCAAAGTCAAGTCCACTTAGGACTTTCGCGGATCTTGTCGGTGCCCGCCGGTACGGTGCGCGCCGTGACCGATGACCAGTTCCTGACCACGACCCGGGCCACGTACGCCATCGTCGCCGAGAGCTACGGCAAGGTCGTGCCACCCGTCGACGAAGACCCGCAGGACCGGGCGCTGCTCACCGCCTTCGCCGACCTCGTCCGCGCGCACGGCGGCGGACCGGTCGCCGACCTCGGCTGCGGCACCGGCCGGGTGACGGCGTACCTGGCCGCGGCGGGCCTCGACGTCTCCGGCGTCGACCTGTCGCCGGAGATGCTCGCCGTCGCCCGGCGCGACCACCCCGGCCTGCGGTTTTCCCAGGGATCGCTGCTCGATCTCGACCTCCCGGACGGCGGCCTCGCCGGCGCGCTGGCGTGGTATTCGATCATCCACACTCCACCCGAGCGGCTGCCGGTCGTGTGCGCCGAGCTGTTCCGCGTCCTGCGCCCGGGCGGCCACCTCCAGCTCGGCTTCCACGTCGGCGACCGGCGGCACCACCGGACCGAGGGCTACGGGCACCAGGGGTTCGAGCTGGACATCTACTGGCTGCCGGTCGAGCGGGTCTGCGCGCTGGTGACCGAGGCCGGGTTCGAAGTCCTGACGCAGGTGCTGCGGGTGCGGAACCCGGACACGCGCGTGCCGCAGGGGCGGGTGCTGGCGCGCAAACCGGCCTGACCCGGGCTGGGCCCCCTTGTCCTCGCGCCCGGGTGGTCCGGCCGGACGGCGGTCAGTGGGAGGCGGCGGCTTTGATCGTCCGCAGGACGGGCGCCGTCTCCAGGGTGCGGATCGCGTCGAGTGCGCCGAGCCGGTGGGTCAGGTAGTGGTGCAGCGCGGCCGCGTCCGGGCAGAGCGCGTGGGCGACCAGGTTGGCCGGGCCGGTCGTCGCGGCGACGATCGCCAGCTCCGGGTGTGCCGCCAGTGTCTTCGCGACCTGGTCGAGGTGCGCCGGGGCGACCGCCATCCACAGCAGCGCCTGCGTCGTCGCACCCAGCGGCACCGGGTCGATCTCCAGGTCGAAGAACACCGTGCCGCCGGCCTGGAGGTCGGCCAGCCGGCGGGCGACGGTCGCCGCCGACCAGCCGGTGGCCGCCGCCAGTTCGGCGAGGCTCGCGCGGCCGTCCCGCTGCAACGCGGCCATCAACGCGTCGTCGTCGCCGGTCAGCGGTTTGCCGTCGCCGGAGAACACCGGTGTCAGCGCGGCGACCTGTGAGGCGTCGAGGAACCGGGCCCGGCCGAGCCACGCGGTCGGGCCGCCGAAGTAGCGGTGCAGCAGCTGGTGCGCCGACACCGCCGTGACGCTCGCGGTGCGCGGGATGTCCCGCAGCAGCAGCGAATGATCGCTCGCGGCCGGCGTGTGCACGTTGACGCAGATCTCCGTGCCGCCGGACATGAGCTTGATCCACGCGGTGTCGGCGCGGCGCGCGAGCGCGTGGGCGAGGTCCTGCGCGGTGTGCGGCGTCGCCGTGAGCCGGACCATCCACTCGGCCTGCCCCGCTCGTTGCGGGTCCGGCAGGCCGACGACGCGAAGCGACGCTTCGGCGCGAAGACGGCGATAGCGCCGCGCCACTGTCTGCGTCGAGACGCCGAGGACGTCGCCGATCTTCGTGAACGGCGCCCGGCCGTCGAGGTGCAGCGCGTGGATCAGCCCGCGGTCGACGGCGTCCAGCGTGGTCATATCGATCATTCAACCGCATCAGATGGAAGAAATCAGTGACTTGAACTCCGTAGCTGGAACCATGCGCCGGTGCGCCGTCAGGGTGGGCGACGAACGAAAGGGGGCACCTCTTGCCGACCATGACGCGCTACCGGCGGCGCTGGGCCGCACTGGCCGTGCTGCTCACCGCCGAGGCGATGAACCTGCTCGACGCCACGATCGTGCAGGTCGCGGGCCCGGTGATCCACGCCGACCTGGCCGGCCCGGCCGCCGGCATCCCGTGGTTCAGCGCGGCCTACACGCTGCCGTTCGCGGTCTTCCTCATCACCGGCGGCCGGCTCGGCGACCTCTTCGGCCGGGCGAAGGTGTTCAAGATCGGGGTGGCCGGCTTCGTGCTCGCGTCGCTGGCCTGCGCGGCCGCGCCGAACGCCGGCCTGCTGATCGGGGCGCGCGCGGTGCAGGGCACGGCGGCGGCGCTGATCATCCCGCAGACGATCGGGCTCATCCGCGCGCTCTTCGACGGCGACGAACGGGCGAAGGCGCTGGGCGCCATCGGTCCGGTGATGGGGCTGTCCGCGGTCACCGGGCCGCTGCTCGGCGGGCTGTTGACGCAGGCGGTGTCGTGGCGGGCGGTGTTCCTGGTGAACGTCCCGCTCGGGCTCGCGGTGCTCCTCGCCGCGCGGCTGTTGCGGGAGGACCGGGCCGCCACGCGACCGCGACTCGACCCTGTCGGCACCGTGCTCGTCGTCGCCGGAACCGGGCTCCTCGTGTACCCGCTGATCACGCCGGAAGGGACGTCCTGGGCCCTGCTCGCGGCGGGCGCCGCGCTCCTCGTGGTGTTCGGGTTCCAGCAGCGCCGCGCGTCCGCGCCGCTGGTCGAGCCGAGCCTCTTCGCCGACCGCGGGTTCCCGGCGGCGCTCGCCGGGTCGCTGCTGTTCTTCGCGGTGATGACCGGCCTGATGCAGGTCGTGCCGATGCGGCTGCAGCTCGGGCTCGGCGTGGACGTCCGCACCGCCGGCCTGACGCTGCTGCCGCTCTCGGCCGGGCTGGCGGTGTCGTCGTGGTTCGCCGGGACCCGGCTGGTGCCGAAGTTCGGCGCGCGCGTGATGTTCGCCGGGCTGGCACTGGTGCTCACCGGGATCCTCGCGATCGTCGGCGGAGTCCTGCCGCTGCCCGGCGCGCTGGCGCTGTGCGGGCTCGGGATGGGGACGTTCACGGTGCCGTTCTTCACCGCGGCCCTGCACCGGGTCCGGCCGCCCGAGACCGGTTCGGCCGCCGGGCTGCTCAACGCCGTGCAGCAGCTCGGCGGCACCCTCGGTGTCGCCCTCCTCGGCGGCCTCTACCTGAGCACCGGGACCGCGACCGCGGCGCTGGGTGTCGCCGCGGGGCTCACCGTGGCCGCCGCGGTCGCGGTGACACCCATGCTCGCGGCGGCCAAAGCGACACTTTCATAGGGAAAGCTCCGCTTTTGTGGCACAAAGCGGAGCTTTCGTCGGGAAGGTGCCGCTTTGCGGTGGTCAGTAGTCGTCTCGGCCGGTGAACTGCTGCTCCAGCAGCTCGGCCGCGCCGGCGACCAGCTCCAGCGGGTCGATGAACTCGTTGATGTCGAGGTTGATCAGCGGCAGCGAATGACGCAGCACGACGTGGTCGCCCATCACGGCGAGGCCACCGACGACGATCGAGTCGCCGACCTCGGTCAGCACCGCCAGGAGGTCGACCTCGTCGTGCCGCGCGAACGGCGTCGCGATCTGGACCCAGTCCTCGCGCTTGTCGAGGATTTCGCGGGCGATCACGACGATCTGCGCGCGCTGTTCGGTGTCGGGGTCGTCGCCGTAGACGAGCCGGATGCGGAGCTCGTCGGGGTCGTCGCGGATCACCCGGTACGACTCCCTGATGTAAGCGACCAGGTCGCCCCACTCAGCCATCAGGCCACTCCGATCCGGTCGAGTTCGGCGAGAACGCCGGTGGGCAGTTCGAGGTCGGCGGCGGCGAGGTTCTCGCGCAGGTGCGCCGGCGAGGACGTGCCGGGGATCAGCAGCATCGACGGCGACCGGTGCAGCAGCCAGGCCAGCGCGACCTGCATCGGCGTGGCGCCGACCCGGGCGGCGCAGTCGTCGAGCAGCCCGGACTGCAGCGGGCTGAACCCGCCGAGCGGGAAGTACGGCACGAAGGCGATCCCCTCGGCGGCGCACTTGTCGACCAGGGCGTCGTTTTCGCGGTGCGCGAGGTTGTACTGGTTCTGGACGCAGACCACGGGCGCGATCGCCTTGGCTTCGTCGAGCTGCTCGGCGCTGACGTGGCTGAGGCCCAGGTGCCGGATGAGCCCCTGCTGCCGGAGATCGGCGAGCACCCCGAAGGGCTCGGCGACCGACATCGGCACGGGGTAGTCACCGGCGGCGTTGCTCAGCCGCAGGTTGACGACGTCGAGCGCGTCGACGCCGAGGTTCCGCAGGTTGTCGTGCACGGCCTCGGTGAGGTCACCGGCGGACAAGGCTGGTGGCCAGCCCTTGTCGGGAGTGCGCCGCGCACCGACCTTCGTGACGATGTGGAGCGAGCCGGGGTACGGGTGGAGGGCCGCTTTGATCAGGGCGTTCACGGTGTGCGGGCCGTAGTAGTCGCTGGTGTCGATGTGGGTGACCCCGCGTTCGACGGCCTCCCGCAGCACGGCGACCGCGGCGTCGTGGTCACGCGGAGGCCCCCAGACGCCGGGGCCGGCCAGTTGCATGGCGCCGTAACCCATGCGGGTCACCGGAAGGTCGCCGCCGAGGGTGAAGGTGCCGCCCAGATTCGCCATTCCACTCCTTGGTTCGGGTGCTCGTGCCGAAGCTAGCTTTGCATGAGCCGGGCTAGGCGGTCCCAAGCCGGGGACGAGGCGCCGGGCAGGGACTGCGCGGCCAGCTGGGCGATGGCCGGGTTCGCGACGGCGCGGGACTCGGATTCGCTCTCCCGGTTGGCGAACCAGTCCCGGGTCCGGTCCGCCAAGGCGGGCAGGCGGGGGTCGTCGGGCGACCAGTCGTAGGCGGCGTCGTGGTCGAGGCACAGGGCGCGGAACTCCGGATCGGCCAGGAGTTCCCGTTTTTCGGCCACCCACGCGGCGGCGTCCTCCGGTGAGGCCGTCTGCATGAGGATCCAGCCGTCGCGTTCCAGGCGCAGGTGGCGTTCGCTGACGCCGAGTTCGCGCAGGTCGTCGAGGTAGCCGGCGACTTCCGGGGAGACGAAGAGCCGGTCGCCACCGCGCAGCTGGGCGAGCTGGCCGCGGGTTCGCCGCAGCTGCGCGATGCGCTCCTGGAGGCCGTCGTCGATTTCGGTGATGGCCGCCGTGAGCGTGTCCGGGTCGGCGCCGAGCAGTTCCTTGATGCGGGCCAAGGGCACGCCCGCACTGGCCAGGGTCCTGATCTTGACGAGCTCGATGGCGTGGTGGGCGGTGTAGCGGCGGTAGCCGGACGAGTCGCGTTCGGGCTCGGCGAGCAGACCACGCTCGTGGTAGTGGCGGATGGCCTTGACGGTCACCCCGGCGTAGTCCGCGAGCCGGCCGATCGTGATCATGCCGGAGATCCTCCCACCCGCCGGGTCAGCCGGCCGCCGCCGTTGCGGAAGCGGGCTTGGCCGTCGCGGACGTCGTGGAAGGAGACCAGCAGCAGGCGCAGGTAACCGTCGAACGTCTCCGGCGGGTACCCGGCGGGCGCGAACAGACCGGGCCGGATCGGCACGTAGCGCTGCGGCGGGGCGGACGTCGCGCCGCCGGCGAACTCGGTGAAGATCCGCTCCTGGACTTCGTCCGCCGGTTCGTAGGTCATCCGCTCCTCCAGCTGACCGTCGACGACGCTGACGTCGATGCGGAGCTGATTGGAGCGGTAGGTGCCCACGTACGGCGCGAGATCGACGTCCGGATCCGTTTCGGTGACCAGCGAGGGAATCCGGACGCCGAGGTGCTCGCTCAGCAGCCACCGCAGCAACTGGTCCTGCAGCACGATCGCGTCCGGGGTGTTGCCGAAGGCGGTGAAGACCAGGTCGTGCTCGGGCACGACGCACAGGATGGACACGCCGCCGGGCGACGCGCCCGACATGGCCAGGACGGTCGTCTCGCCGAACGGGTACCGCACCCAGCCCAGGCCCATCGGCGGGACGTTCGGGGTGGCCATGTCGTGCGACACCCGCTGCATCAGCGCGATCGACTCGGCGGAAAGAACGCGCTCACCGGCAGGGGACACGCCGCCCGCGAGGTGGGTGCGTCCGAAGGCGAGCAGGTCGGCGACGGTGCCGATCGGCGTGCCGCCGGCCGGCCCCCAGGTGTCGGGCAGCGTGAACATCCCGGTGGGCTTCGCGGTCATGGTGTCCGCGTCGAGGAAGTGGCCGACGGCGGTGCTGCGCAGGATGGCCTGCTCGGCCGAGGTGCCGGAATCCGTCATGCCGACGGGGGCGTAGACGTCGCGCTCGAGCAGTTCCGGGAAGGACAGCCCGGTCACCACTTCCAGCAGGCGGCCCGCGACGATCATGCCGCCGTTGGAGTAGCTCAGCTGCTCGCCGGGCTCGAACAGGGTGCCGCAGGCGCTCGCGAGGCCCTCGACGTAGATCTTCAGGGCGTCGCGGCCCTTGGCGTCGGGGAAGTACAGGTCCGCGTCGATGCCGTTGGTGTGCGAGATCAGGTGCCGGACCAGGATCTTTTCCGCTGCGCCCGTGCCGGCCAGTGCCAGTTCGGGGAGGTACTTCACCACCGGCGCGTCGAGGTCGAGGACGCCGCGCTCGACCTGCCGCAGGACCAGCGTGGTGGTCAGGACCTTGGTGACGGAGCCGAAGAGGAAGCCGGTGTGCGGAAGCATCGGTGCGCCGGTGGCGGTGTTCGCGGTGCCGTGGGCGACGACGACCTGTTCGCCGGCGTGGTGGACGCCGGCGACGAACCCGGGGACGTGGTTCGCCTCGCAGTAGGCGGCGGCCTGGTCACGGAGGCCGGCTTCGACGGTGTGGAGTGCGTTGTCGTTCATGGGACCATCGTCGAACCCTGCCCCTGGGGCAGGGTCAAGCCCGATCTTCCGACGAATCCGGGACGACCGGCGGGTCAGCCGCAGAGCCCCTTGCCCCGCAGCACCCGCGTCACCGACTCCTGGACGCGGGCCTGGGGCAGCTCACCGGCCTGAACCGCCCGGACCAGCCGGTTCAGCACCTCGTCGACCCGGCCGCCGGAGGACCACAACGCCTGGTCCGCCCCGGCCTGCAGCGCCTTCAGCACCGCCTCCGGCAGCGAATACTGCGCGGTGATCGCCTTCATCGCCCCAAGGTCGTCCGTCAGGACCGGCCCCGTGAACCCGAACTCCCCGCGCAGCAACCCGTACGCGGCCGGCGACAGGGTCGCCGGGACACCGCCGGTCAGATCGGGCACGTCGAGGTGGCCGACCATCACCGCGACCGGGCCGTAGTCGGCGATTCCCCGGTACGGCACCAGGTCGACCGCCCGCAACCGATCGAGCGGGGGCGTCACCACCGTGCCCTTGTGGGAGTCGCCGGAGCCGTGGCCGTGGCCGGGGAAGTGCTTCAGGACCGGTTGGACACCCGCGTCGCGCAGACCCGCGGCGAACGCCATCGCGTACGTCTTCACGCGGGCCGGGTCGGGGCTGAACGAGCGGTCGCCGATGACGTCGTCGTCCGGGGCGTCCGTGACGTCGGTGTCCGGGGCGAAGTCCACCGTCACGCCGCGGCCGCGCAGCTGGTGGCCGCGCTCGGTGGCCAGCGCGCGGACCTGGGCGGGGGACTTCGTCGCGGCCATCGCCCTGGCCGACGGGATTTCGCCGTCGAGGTCGTCGATGCGCTGGACGCGGCCGCCCTCCTCGTCGACCGACACCGCCACCGGCAGCCGGGCCGCCGCCTGGACGGCGTCGAGCGAGCGGTCCTTCAACAACGCTGTCGCGTTACCGCCGACGAAGATCCCGCCGACCTGGTTTTCGCGCACCAGTGACACCGTGGCGGCCGGGTTGTCACCGGAAACCCCGACGACGACCAGCTGCGCCACCTGACCGCGCACGTCGAGACCGCCTACCAGCGACGCGCAGTCGCCGGGCCGCGCGAGACTCGACGTGGGAACGGAAGGAACGGAGGGCGTGGACGGCGTGGGCGGCGCGGGGGCGGCCGAAGAAGGAACAGAGGGCAGCGGCAGCGCCAGACCGGAGACGAGCCGCGGCCGCAGTCCCACGACCAGCAGACACCCGGTCAAGAGGCACAGCGCCACCCCGGTGGCGGCAAGACGTCGGCGGTTCATCGGTCCCTTCACTCGTCGGCGTGTGTCCCGACCGTAGTGGACGCCCAAACTTCACGGCGTGAAGAATGGCGCCGGCGCCGTTAGAGAATTCGTGAAGGCGGCCTCAGCAGACTGATCTCCACCAGGACGTGAACAGTGGGCGGAGGGGTTCGATGGACCAGGTGCGGGTGGCGGCGTGGGCGTCGGATCCGATCGCGCTCACCGGGCTGACCAACCACCTGAAGGCTCGCCCGGAGCTGCTCGTCGTGCCGCGGGACCGGCGGGGCGAGGCGGCCGTGCTCGTGTTCGCCGTCGGGGAGGTCGACCGGGAGGTCATCGCCGCGCTGCGGACCGCCGCCACCGAGTCGCCCGCCGCGATCGTGCTGGTCGCCGGGCACGTCGACCCCGCGCACCTGGGCCTGCTCGCCGAGTGCCACGTCTCCGCCGTGCTGCCGCGGACCGCGCTCGACCGGCTCACCGGCAGCGTGCTCGCCGCCGCGCGGGGCCGCTCGGCGTCGTTGCGCGACCAAGTCGAGGCCCTGGCCCACGAGGGCACCGGGACGACGTTGACGCCGCGCGAGGTGAATGTGCTTCGCCTGATGGCCGAGGGCTGGGACACTGCCGAGATCGCGGGCGAGCTCTGCTACTCGGAGCGGACCGTGAAGAACGTCATCTACGCCATGACCAACCGGCTCAACCTGCGCAACCGGCCGCACGCGGTCGCGTACGCCGTGCGGGCCGGTGTGATCTGAGGGAAGCCTGTTGCGCACGATCGTCCGCCGGACCGCCATCGTGGTCGCCGCGTTGATCCCGCTCGCCGCCTGCGGCCCGGGAGACACCGGTGGAAAGACGAAGCTCACCATCGCCACCTTCGGCGAGTTCGGCTACGCGCCCCTGATCGCGGAGTACGAGAAGCTGCACCCGGAGATCACGGTGCAGAACCGCGTCACCGACTTCGACACCCACCACAAGGGCCTCGCGACGCAGCTCGCCACCGGGCACGGCGCCGCCGACGTCGTCGCGATCGAGGAGCAGTACATCCCGCAGTACCGCAAGGCGA
>NZ_JBFBBN010000050.1:0-74884 GCF_040682715.1 Amycolatopsis sp. NPDC051128
AACGCCCGGTCCCATTCCGAACCCGGAAGCTAAGCCTGACAGCGCCGATGGTACTGCAACCGAAGGGTTGTGGGAGAGTAGGACACCGCCGAACTCAACATGAAGAAGAAGAGGGCCTGGGCCCGGTCGAGACATAAAAGTCTCCCGGACCCAGGCCCTCTTTTATTTCGCTGGTCGAGGTGAGGACAGCGGCCTTAACCTCGGCATCATGACGAAGTGGACCCGGTGGTTCGACCTCGACGAGGGCGGCGACGAGCTCAGACCGGACGAACACGCCTTCATCACCGCGCTCCAGCAGGCGACCGCGCAGTGGGACGTCGAATACGCCGCCAGCTGGGCGAGCCGGGACGAGGAGGAGCATCCCTGCCTGATCGCCGTCCTGACGCTCAGCGATTTCGCCAAGAAAATCAGCCTGGGCGAGTTCGGCGTCCACTACCGGGACGGGCGCGCGCAAGGTGACCGGTTGCACAGCTGCCTGCACGAACTGCCGGACGAGCCGACGCCGTTCGCCCTCGACGTGAGCGGCATCCCCGAGCAGGTGGGGGCCGAGTGCGCGGCGTGGTTCGAGACGATCCTGCGCAGGCCCGTCATCCACCAGCAGTGGCGGCACAAAGACCACGGCCGGCTCTACGCCGAGGCCTGGAAGTTCGCCGACAGCGGGGACGTGCTGAGCCAGTCCTACGACTCCGCCGCCGCGCCCCGTCGGCAGCGCAGGCGCCTGATCCGCAAGGGCTTCGTCTTCGGCCGCGGCTGGATCCAGGTCGAGGGCATCAAGGACCCACCTTCGGGCGAACGCCGCGTGCGCTAGTCGTGGCGCAGGGCGAAGGACAGCTCCGACACCTGACCCGTCGGCGTGATCAGAGCCGGAACTCGCGTGATTGAAGCCGGAAATCGCGTGTCCGGAAACGGATCTCGCGTGATTGGCGGGGCGACCCGGCTTAGGGGGTGGGGCGGCGGAGGAGGTAGGTGTCCATGATCCAGCCGTGGTGGTCCCTCGCCTCCGCTCGGACCTGGCGGATTTCGGCGGCGAGGGCGTCGGTGAGGGGGCCGGCGATCAGGATCTCGTCGGGCGTGCCGACGTAGGCGCCCCAAAAGATGTGGAGGCCGTCCGTGGTGAACCGGTCGAACGTCGTGTGGGCGTCCAGCAGGACGAACACGTCGTCGACGCCCTCGGGCCAGCCGGTGGCCAAGCGGCGGCCCGTGGTCAGCTGGACCGACCGGCCGATCTGGTTCATCGTCGTCCGGTGGCGGGCCACCAATGCCGAGATGCTGCTGATCCCGGGGATCACCTCGTACTCGAACGACACCTTGCCGCGGGCCAGTACCGCCTCGATCAGCGCGATCGTGCTGTCGTACAGCGACGGGTCACCCCACACCAGGAACGCGCCCGTCGACGACTCGCGCAGCTCCGACAACAGAAGCTCCTCGTACACCGCCGCCCGTGCCGCGTGCCAGTCGGCGACCGCCGCCCGGTAGTCCGCCGGGGTGCGGTCGCGCGGGGGGTCCTGGGCCAGCACCACGCGGTACCCGGGCCGCGTGACGAACCGGTCCAGGATCTCCTGCCGCAGCCGGACCAGGTCGGCCTTCTCCTCGCCCTTGTCGAGCACGAAGAAGACGTCGACGCGGTTGAGCCGGTCGATCGCCTGCACCGTGAGGTGCTCCGGGTCACCGGCGCCGATCCCGATCGCGTAGAGCTTCCGCATGTCGCGAGTGTGCCCGGCCCGCCGGCCACCGCCGCGACGGGGTCGATGAGTAACCCCTACCCCCGATGGGTATAAAGGACGGGGTACGAAAGGAGCGGGCGATGACCGAGTCGACCTACACCGTCGAGGGCATGACCTGCGGACACTGCGCCACGTCGGTGCGCGAAGAGGTCTCCGAGCTCGAAGGCGTCCACAGCGTGGAGGTCGACGTCGAGAGCGGGCGCGTGACCGTGACCAGCGAGGCCGCGCTTCCCGCCGACGTCGTCGCGGCGGCCGTCACCGAGGCCGGATACCGCCTGGCCGCGTGAGCCCGGCCGACGTGACCACCGTGACGCGCGTCGAGCTCACCATCGGCGGGATGACGTGCGCCTCCTGCGCCGCCCGCGTCGAGCGCAAGCTCAACAAGGTCGACGGAGTGACGGCGACGGTCAACTACGCCACCGAAAAAGCCCAGGTCAGCTACCCCGGCCGGCTGACGGTAGACGACCTCAAGGCCGTCGTCGAAGCCGCCGGGTACTCCGCACAGGTCCCCGACACCGAAGAACCCGGCGACGCGCCCACGCTGCGCAAGCGTTTGCTTCTCTCCGCGGTGCTCACCATCCCGCTTGTGGCCCTCTCGATGGTCCCGGCCTGGCAGTTCGACTACTGGCAGTGGATCTCGCTGGTGCTCGCCGCGCCGGTCGTGACCTGGGGCGCGTGGCCGTTCCACCGCGCCGCCGCGGTCAACCTGCGCCACGCCACCGCCACCATGGACACGCTCGTCTCGCTCGGCGTCGTCGCCGCGACGGCGTGGTCGCTGTACGCGCTCGTCTTCGGGATGGCCGGCGAGGTCGGCATGCGCCACGGCTTCGAGCTCATCAGCTCCGGGATGGCCGGTGACAGCCTGTACTTCGAGGTCGCCGCCGCGGTCACCACGTTCATCCTGGCCGGCCGGTACTTCGAGACGCGGTCGAAGCGCCGCGCCGGCGCCGCCCTGCGTGCCCTCATGGACCTCGGGGCGAAGGACGTCACCGTGCTCCGCGACGGCGAGGAACACCTGGTTCCCATCAAGGACCTTCACCCGGGTGACGTCTTCGTGGCCCGGCCCGGCGAGAAGATCGCCACCGACGGCGTGGTCACCGAGGGCGGCTCCGCGGTCGACACCAGCATGCTCACCGGGGAGCCCGTGCCGGTCGAGGCCGGGCCGGGTGACGCCGTCACCGGCGCGACCGTCAACGTCGGCGGGCGGCTGCTCGTGCGCGCGACCCGCGTCGGCGCGGACACCCGGCTGGCGCAGCTGGCCCGGCTCGTCGAGGCCGCGCAGAACGGCAAGGCCGAGGTCCAGCGGCTCGCCGACCGGGTCTCGGCGGTGTTCGTCCCGGCGGTCGTCTTCGCGGCGCTGGCCACGCTGGTCGTCTGGCTGGCGACCGGCGGGAGCCCCGAGAAAGCGTTCACCGCGGCCGTCGCCGTGCTGATCATCGCCTGCCCGTGCGCGCTCGGCCTCGCGACGCCGACCGCGCTGCTGGTCGGCACCGGCCGCGGCGCGCAGCTGGGCATCGTCATCAAAGGTCCCGAGGTGCTCGAGTCCACCCGCCGGGTCGACACCGTGGTCCTGGACAAGACCGGCACCGTCACCACCGGCCGGATGACCCTGATCGAGGGCGACGGCGAGGTGCTCTGGCTCGCGGGCGCGGTCGAGGCCGCCTCCGAGCACCCGATCGGCCGCGCGATCGCGGACGCCGCCCGGGAGCGCTTCGGCGCGCTGCCCGCTGTCATGGGCTTCCGGAGCACCGCCGGCGTCGGCGTGAAAGGCGTGGTCGAGGGACACGAAATCGCCGTCGGACGGGCGGCGTCCGACGGCGAGGGAACCGCGGCCACCACGGTCTCCGTGGCCTGGGACGGCGAGATCCGCGGCCGGCTGGTCGTCGCCGACACGATCAAGCCGACGTCCGCGCGGGCCGTCGCCGCGCTGCGCGAACTCGGTCTGACGCCGGTGCTGCTGACCGGCGACAACGCCGGCGCGGCCCGGGCGATCGCCGCCGAAGCGGGGATCGACGAGGTCATCGCCGAGGTGCTGCCGGAGGAGAAGGTCGCCGTCGTCAAGCGGCTGCAGGCCGAGGGCCGCGTGGTCGCGATGGTCGGCGACGGCGTCAACGACGCGGCCGCGCTCGCCCAGGCCGACCTGGGGCTGGCGATGGGCACCGGCACCGACGCGGCCATCGAAGCCGGTGACCTGACGCTGGTGCGGGGCGACCTGCGGGCCGCGGCCGACGCGATCCGGCTGGCCCGCCGCACCCTCGCCACGATCAAGGGGAACCTGTTCTGGGCGTTCGCCTACAACGTCGCGGCGCTGCCGCTGGCGGCGCTCGGCCTGCTCAACCCGATGATCGCGGGCGCGGCGATGGCGTGTTCGTCGGCCTTCGTGGTGAGCAACAGCCTCCGGCTGCGCCGGTTCCGCTGAAGCACCCGATCGATACGTGGGGTGGGTATACTCGGCCCGAGGGTTGACGACGACGGGGACAGGTGGGCGATGACGGGTTACGGCACCGAGCGGGAGGCCTATCTCAAGCGCCTGCGCCGGATCGAAGGGCAGATCCGCGGCCTGCAGCGCATGGTCGAGCAGGACAAGTACTGCATCGACATCCTGACCCAGGTCTCCGCGGCGACGAAGGCCCTGCAGTCGTTCTCGCTGGAACTGCTCGACGAGCACCTGGCGACCTGCGTCGTCCAGGCGGCCGCGGCGGGTGGCGATGAAGCCGACCTCAAGGTCCGGGAGGCCTCGGACGCGATCGCGCGCTTGGTGCGGTCCTAGCGGGCCAGCACAGCCAGGGTGAGGCCGCCCGCGTTCGTCACGAAGTGCACGATCACCGACGCGAGCACTCCCCGGCCGAGGTGCCGCCACCAGTGCAGGAAGATCCCGGCGACGCCCGCCGCGGCCATCGCCAGGACCTGCAGCACCACCACCGGCGTCGAGCCGAACACGGCGTGCACGGCGGCGTTGCGGCCGACCGCCAGCGCCGGCAGCGCGTGCCAGAGCCCGAACAGCGCGGCCGAGCAGAGGATCGGCGGCCAGCTCCACCGCTCGTCGGTCGCGCCGAACAGGCCGGGCAGCACCCCGCGGAACGCGACCTCCTCGATGAGCACCGTCCCGAACAGGATCCGGCCGCACGTCAGCCACAGCAGCTGCCCGAAGTCCGGGTCGCCGACGCGGCCGTCCTGGTACACGGTGCGCAGCGCCGGCACGGCCAGCGCGATCCCGAACACGACCGCCATCAGTGCGGCGCCGTACAGGCCGACGAGGGCGGGACGCCGGAGCGTGCTCAGCCCCAGGTCGGTCCACGAGCAGCCCGCCGCGCGTGCCAACCCGACCAGGACCGCCGCCGCCACCAGCCCGCACACCGGGTACGCCCACCCGGGCAGCACGCGGTTGGCCAGCGTGGTGGACGCGGCCAGCGTCACGACCGCGGCGACCAGGGCGAGCACCCGCCGAAGCGGGATCAACGGAGGATGTCCCGCTCGCGCGGTTCCGCCTCGGGATCGATGGCCGACGGCGGGAACCACACCTCCGAGACCACCGGCGCGGCGCTGAGCATGCCTGTGACCACCGAGTACGTCGTGACCCTTGCCAAATCAGCCGACCGCGTCGGACAGGTCGTCCGCGGGTGAGCGCCGCTGGACAGGCACTCTCTTCGACATCGGCAGAGTGGCTTCGGGGTCGAACGGCGCCGGCCGGCCGTCGAGGGCGAGGGCCGCTTCGGCCAGCAGTTCGCGGCAGCCGGTGAGGCTTGCTTTCAGCTTGTCGTGCACCTTGGTGAGGGCCGCGACCTCGCGTTCCGCGGCGCCGACCATCGCCTCGCCGCGTTGCGCGGCCTCGGCGACCAGCTGGTCGGCCTTCGCGCGGGCGGCCGCGTCCTGCTCGGCCAGTTCGCGCATCGAGTCGGCGCGACGCACCCTCATCGCCCGCGTGTGGTCCTCTTCCAGCTGGGCGCGGCGGTGTGCCGCGGCCTCGTCGAGCTCGCGCCGGCGCTGCTCGGCCGCCCGCATGAGCTCCTCGTGCTCGGCTCGCTGACGCTCGCGGTCGGCTGCCGCCGCGGCGACCAGCTCGCGTTCCTTCTCGGTGAGCCGGACGGCCTCCGCCTCCGCCTCGCGCCGGATCCGCTCCGCGGCTTCCGTTGCGTGCGCGGTGATTTCGGCCGCTTCCTCGCGGGTCAGCTCGATCATCCGGCGCGAGCGCTCCTGCAGCGCGTCCGGGGCGATCGGGGTCAGGCTGATCCGGTCGATCTTCACGCGGAGTTCACGGTTCTCCTCGGCGAGTGTGGCTCCGCGCTGCCGCGCCGAATCGCGTTCGGCGGTGAGTCTGCGGATCTCGGCCTCGGCCCACTCGACGTACTCGGCGACCTGTGCGCGGTGAAAACCGCGCCACGCCAGGTCGAATTCGGGCCGCGTGCGCGTCACGTCCTCGCCACCGCCGGGGGCCATGCCTCACCTCCGAATTGGATGTTTTCTCCTCGGCCGCACGTTTTCCTTGCGGTACCGGGATTTCGGTGTGCCCCCCAGTGTGCCGCAAAGCAGGTGCCGCGCGCCGCCCGGGCGGCCGATCATTCGTCGAGCGGTTCCCCGGCGCCGGTGGACGTGCTCCGGACACCGGGTAGTTCGGCGAGCTCGGCGGCGAGGTCGTAAAGATCACCGCGGCCGTCGAGGCGCAGCGTGACGATCGCGATCCGTTGGCCCTCTTCGGAAACCGACTCGTGGTCGACCTCGACGTGGTGCACGGACCAGCCGCGCCCGGTGCACGCGGCCAGCGCCGCGCGCAGCACGCCCTGGCCGTCGGTGTAACTCAACCGGATCACCGGTGGTTCCCGGCGGTGGCGCGCGACGAACCGCTGCAGCGGCGGAAAACCCCGTGTCACCACGAAGTGTCCGATGGTCGTGCCGACCGCGAGCACCGCCAGCCCGGCGCCGCACGCGGTGCCGACCGCGGCGGTGACCCAGATCGTCGCTGCCGTGGTCAGGCCGCGCACCGCGTCCCGCCGGACGAAGATCAGGCCGCCGCCGATGAAGCCGATGCCGGACACGATCTGCGCGGCGATCCGCGACGGATCCAGCGAGACGTGGCCGTCGGCGAGCAGGTCGGCGAAGCCGTACTTCGACACCAGCATGAACACGGCCGAGCCGACGCCGACCAGGCTGTGCGTCCGCAGGCCGGCCGCCTTCATGCCGGCTTCGCGCTCGAGCCCGATCGCGGCGCTCAGCAGCAGGGCGAGCAGGACGGGCGGCAGCAGTTCCCACTGCGCCGACGTGGACCACAGTGTGGGCAAGGTCACGACCTCCCGGAGGTTCTTCGGTGGCGGCGATCCGGCAAGCGGGAAGAAACCGCCGGGGTCGCCACCAGGGCATACTGGGCCGAGATCACCCGATCGTGCCAGGTGAGGTGGAACGTGTGACAGCGAGTCGGCCGCTCCCGGCCCCGGACTTCGTGGGCTACCCCGAAGTCCGGCGCGGCATTCGGGCCCTGCTCCAGGGACGGCCCGGCACGTACCGCCGTCCGGTCCCGGCGTGTCCGGAGTGGACAGTCGAGGATCTGCTCGGCCACCTCGCCGAGATCGCCGAGCGCGTGTTCCGGCGCCACGGCGGCACCCCGCCACCGGACCGGCCGCGTGACGTGCCCGGCCTGCTCGACCGCTGGGACGACGTCGGCGAGGAGCTCGACCGGCGGCTCGCGGACGCCGGCGGGCGCAGCGGCGAGGTGATGGTGATGGACGCCTTCACCCACGAGCTGGACCTGCGTGCCGCCCTCGGCGTCCCGCCGCCCGTGGAGCACCTGGCCTGGGCGCCCAGCTTCGAGGTGCTGGTCCGCGGCTTTTCCGGCTCGGTCGCCGGGCGCGGGCTCCCGGCGCTGCGGATCCGCACGACCGGCGGGTCGGCGTGGACGGCAGGCGCGGGCCGCCCGTCGGCGTCGGTGACCGCCCCGGCCGTCGACCTCTACCGCGCGCTGGCCGGGCGCCGCTCGCTCGGCCAGCTGGCGGCGCTGGACTGGAGCGAGCCGCCGGGCCCGTGGCTGCCCGCCTTCAGCTGGGGGCCGTTCACCCCGCCGCCGGTGCCGGGGGCGTAGCGCTCGGGGCGGGGATGTGCCGCGCCGGCCAGGAATCCGCACGTCAGCCGCCGGGCGGGGTCACCGTGAGGAGCGCGGCCAGCGCCAGGACCACGACGCTGAGCAGGACCTCCACGGCCACCGCCTGCCGCAGCCTGCGCAGGTCGGCGGTCACCGTGGTGGTGCCGCCCGCGGCCGGTGCGGCCAAGCCCCGGCGCAGCGCGCGGCGGGACCGGGCCGCCACCGCCAGCAGCAGCGCGAAGCCGGCGATCTTCAGCAGCACCAGCACGCCGAACCGGGTGGTCCAGAGGGTGGACAGCGACGGCATGATGCGCAGCGCCAGCACCGCGCCGCTGAGCGCGATCGCCGTCACCGAGCTGGCCGCGAGGCCGGAGAAGCGCGTCGCGACGGGGGCCACGTCCTCACCGGCGGCCGGGCGGTGGAGGCACAGCGCCAGCTGGACCAGCCCACCCGCCCAGACGGCGATCGCGCCGAAGTGCACGAGGTCCGCCGTGACCGAGACGAACATGATGGGGTCGGTGACCGGGTGGCCGGTGGCCGAGAACGTCAGCAGCACGAGGAACCCGGTCACCATGGCGAGGTTTTCGAAGCGCGACCGCAGCCGGTCCGGCAGGCCCGGCCGCAGCAGCCGGGGCAGCACGAAGACCAGCGCGGCGACGGCGGCCAGCCGGAGCAGCAGCAGTTTCCCGTAGGCGACGCGCAGGGTGTCCGCCAGCAGCCCGGTGTCGAACACGGCTTCGAGGTCCCGCCCGGCGGCGTACGGGCCCTGCAGCACGAACGCCGCGACGGTGGTCGCCGCGAGGAGCCCGGCGCCCGCGTGGAGCAGCCGGCGGGCCCGGCGGTCGGTGCGGGCCGCCGGGCGGCACAGCACCACGAACGCCAGGCCGCCGAGCAGCACGACCCCCAGGTAGGCCAGCCAGCGCACCGCCGTGGACACCGCGTCGACGACCGGGTCGGTGCCGGTGGCCGCGGACACCGCGCCGGCCGAGGTGACCAGCGGCCCGGCGCCGACCACGAACGCGAAGGTGCCGCGCACGGGATGCGAATCGGCCGAGACGAAGGCGTATTCGACGAGGTAGCTGCCGTCCGGGAGGTCCGGCTTCAGCCGCACCGCGACCTGCTCCGCGACTTCGCCGGGCTGGAACACCGGCCCGGCGCTGACCTCACGACCTTCGAGGTCGAGGACCTTGATCGACCCTGGCTGGATCCCGACGTTCTCCGAAAGGGTGACCGACACAAGGGACGGCGCCGCGCTCAGGCGGGCGCCGTCCCCAGGGGCCGACGAGACGATCTCGACGTGGGCCGAAGCCGGAGTGGCGCCGAGCACCAGCCAGCCGAGGAGGAAGGCCAGCAGGGCCAGCGCCCGCTTCACGCCGTGAGCGCGGGCTGCTTCGGCTGACCGCAGAGGCACTGGGTCAGCTTCCGCTCGGCGGCCGAGGCGCGCCGGTGCAGGACGACGGCGACGATCATCGGGATGGTGACGATCGTGTTGTAGAACAGGTGCAGCTCCACCCGCGGGACCAGCAGCTGGATGATGCTGGTCGGCACCTTCTGCCCGGCCAGCCGCCAGCCGGACTGCGCCTGGACGAACAGCAGCAGGTGCTCGATGTGGTGCCAGAACTGGATGCCCAGCGCGAGGTTCCACCACTGCCGCGAGCGGCCGGCGAACCCGTGGCGGAGCACCCACAGGAACACCAGCATCACGAGCGCGTAGCCGTAGTGCAGCCACTCCTGCGAGATCAGCCACGGGAACGGCACGCCCAGCACACCGCGGGCGCGGGACGTCGGCCACCCGAACCCGTAGATCTGGACGGCCTGGACGATGTGTTCGGCCCAGTGCGCGACCACGATGATCATGAACACCGCGAGCGCGCGGTGGTGGTTGCGGCTGTTGAGACCGCCGAGGAACCCGGCCGGGCGGGAGAGTTCGGACGTCGACATGCTGTCCCCAGTTTCACGAAGGCGACGGTATTCGTCGACGATAGCCCGTCCCGGCGCGTCTTCCGTTACTCCAGATTGCCGAAGATTGCCGATTGTGCAAGGAAAATTCGGCGGTCAGTGCACCGAGAGCCCGGTCGAGCGCTCCGGGGCGGGCGGGATGTGGAACAGCCGGGTGAACAGGTCGAGGTGCGCCGGGTCGCCCTCGACGCGGACCTTGCCGCTGGCGATCGCGTCCTGGGCGGACAGGTTGCCCCTGAGCAGGTCGAGGATCGCCGGCCCCTGCGGCGCGATCACCAGGTCGGCGGCGGGCAGCGCGCCGGCCGACGCCTTGAGCGCGCCGTTGTCGACCATGGCGTGCACGATCATGTCGCCGTCGAAGTGGTGCAGTTCGTAGTTGACGTGCACGCCCGCGGCGGCCTCCTCCTGGAAGGTCGTGTAGAGCGAAAGGATCGCGGCGTCGAGGGTGTGGACCTCGTCCGGCCGCGGGTAGTTCAGCGAGCGGGCACCCCACAGGCTGAGTTCCAGCACGATGTGGTCGAGCTCGCAGCCGTACTCGGTGAGCTCGTAGACGACGCCGGCGTCCAGCTGCGCCAGCACGCGGCGGCGGACGACGCCCGTCTCCTCGAGTTCGTTGAGGCGCGAGGTCAGGATGCTCTCGGGGATGCGCGGCAGGGTCCGCTGCAGGTCGTTGAACCGCTTCGGCCCGAGCATGAGGTCACGCACGACGAGCAGCGACCAGCGCTCGCCGACGATCTCGAGCGCCCGGGCCAGGCCGCAGAACTGTCCGTAGGTGCGAGCGGAGGTAGGCATACTCGGTCCTCACTTGTCTTCGGGGTCCCAGACCGGGCGCCGCCCGGCTCGCGCACGTCCGCGAGTTCGGTTACGGTGCCCCCGTGACGCGCCGCGCTGCCACGGGCGTCGCTGTCTACGGTGACGGTTCCCCGCCGCGCGCGGCTAGTGAGCCGCACACCGCTCACCCCTGTGTTTTCCACGTTCGAGCATGCGTTTCGCATGACTTCCCCGTGCTTACAGCACTGGCCGAGTAGACCTCGCGTGGAGCACGATTCTGGTCTCTCGTCCCGCCCATCCGATGACTGGCAGGAGAGCCCATGCGCACGACAGCGGTGGACACACGCGGGTTCTCCGATGATGGCGGAGCCGGCGGCACCGCCGGCGCGCCGTCGCCCCGGCGGGCTCCGGCGTTCCGGCGGCACCTGCGGGCCGAGGTCCGGGCCGGGAAGGGCGCCTACCTGTTCTCGGAGCAGGGCGTGATCGCGATGCGCGGGGCGCGGATCGAGTCGCTGGCGGCCCTGCTGGACGGCACACACGACCTGGACCGGCTGCTGCGTGGCCGGCCCGGCGGGATGGCGCCGGAGGAGGTCGCCGCGCTGCTGGCCGAGCTGGTCGACGCGGGCCTGGTGACGTTGCGCAGCCGGCGCGACGACGAAGGGCTCGGCGACGAACGCGCGCTGGCCTACTGGGACGCGTGCGGCGTCGACGCCGACGTGGTCGCCGCGCGGCAGGGCACTGTGCGGCTGATCGCGGTGGGCGAGAGCGCCGATGGCGACGACCGCGGCGCGGTCGAACGGGCACTGGCCGGCGCCGGCCTCGGGGTGGTGCGCGCGGACGCCCGTACCGCCGACCTTTCGGTCGTGCTGTGCGCGGACTACCTCGACCCGCGGTTGGCCGGGATCGACGCCGCGCACCGCCGCGCCGGACGGCCGTGGCTGCTGGCGCGTCCGTCCGGGGCCCAGGTGTGGATCGGGCCGGTGCTGCAGCCGGACGGCGCGTGCTGGCACTGCCTGACCCACCGGCTGTGGGGTCACCGCCACGCCGAGGCGTGCGTGCAGGAGGAGCTGGGGCACGCCGGCCCGGCGCGCCGGCCGCTGCCGGCGCTGCCGCCGCTGACCGCCGCCGCGGCGCACCTCGTCGCGCTGGAGGCGGCCAAGTGGGTGGCCGGGTACCGCCATCACGGCCAGCAGTGCGTGTGGACCCTCGACACGCTCGACCTGCAAGGCCGGTTGCACGAGCTGCGCCGCCGCCCGCAGTGCCCCTGCTGCGGCGACCCGTGGCAGGTGGTGTGGCGCTCGACGCGCCCGGTCGTGCTCCGGTCGGCCAAGAAGGCGACCACCGGCGGCGGCGGGCACCGCACGGCGACGCCGTCGCAGATGCTCGAGCGGCACCGGCACCTGGTCAGCCCGGTCACCGGGATCGTCAAGGAGATCCAGCCGGACCCGGCCGCGCCCGCGTTCGCCAACGCCTACCGCTCCGGGCCGAACATCGCCCGCGGCATCACCGCGATGGCCGCGCTGCGCGCCGGTCTGCGCTGCCAGAACGGCGGCAAGGGGGTCAGCCCGCTCGACGCCGAGGTCGGGGCGCTCTGCGAGGCCGCGGAACGGTTCTCCGGCACCTTCCAGGGCGACGAGCTGCGCATCCGCGGCTCCTACGACGAACTGGGCGAGGAAGCCGTGCACCCCAACGCGTGCATGCTCTTCGCCGACCGGCAGTACGCCGAGCGCGCGGCCTGGAACCCCGAGCACGGCGACTTCCAGCGGGTCGGCGAGCCGTTCGACGCGGGCGTCCGCACCGACTGGACGCCGGTGTGGTCCCTGTCCGGGCGCCGCCGCCTGCTGCCGACGTCCTACCTGTACTACGGGACCCCGCGCGAGAGTGCGGCGCGCGGGGTGAGCGCCGACTCGAACGGCGCCGCGGCGGGCAGCAGCCTGGAGGACGCGATCCTGCAGGGCACGCTGGAGCTCGTCGAACGCGACGCCGTGGCGCTGTGGTGGTACAACCGCACGCCGGTGCCGGGCGTCGACCTCGCGTCCTTCGCCGACCCGTGGCTGCACGAGATGACCGCGGGCTATGCGGGGATCGGCCGCGAGATGTGGGTCCTCGACGTGACGTCCGACCTCGGGATCCCGGTGACCGTCGCGCTTTCGCGGCGGATCGACGGCCCGCACGAGGACATCATGATGGGCTTCGGCGCCCACCTCGACCCGCGGATCGCGGTGCGCCGCGCCGTGACCGAGCTCAACCAGATGCTGCCCATCGTGCAGGCCGCGGGCCACGAGGTCGGCGACCCGGACGCCCGGCGCTGGCTCGCCTACGCCACCGTCGCGAACCAGCCGTACCTGCGGCCCGCGGCGGGCGAGCGGATGCGGGCCGCCGCGGACTTCCCGTTCGTCGTCCGCGACGACGTCCGCGACGACGTCGAGGCGCTGGCCCGGGTGTTCGACCGCGCCGGCCTGGAGTTGCTGGTGCTCGACCAGACCCGCCCGGACGTCGGGATCCCCGTGGTCAAGATGCTCGCGCCGGGGATCCGCCCGTTCTGGGCCCGGTTCGCGCCGGGCCGGCTCTTCGACGTCCCGGTCCGGCTGGGCCGGCTCGACGCGCCGACCCCGTACGAGCGGCTCAACCCGTTCCCCATGTTCCTGTGAGAGCCCTCGCGGGCGCTCATTGTTCGCCTCGCGCTTGAGGAGTTGGCCTTGCCTGCTTACCCCCCGGA
Organism: Amycolatopsis sp. NPDC051128; assembly: GCF_040682715.1. Classification (NCBI taxonomy): domain Bacteria; kingdom Bacillati; phylum Actinomycetota; class Actinomycetes; order Pseudonocardiales; family Pseudonocardiaceae; genus Amycolatopsis; species Amycolatopsis sp. NPDC051128. The sequence goes on from NZ_JBFBBN010000050.1 coordinate 13,244, forward strand.
GGGGATTTCGGAGACCGTCCGGCTCTGGTCCCTCACCGAAGACACCTTGCTGGAGCCGGGGGACGACGACACGCTCGTCGCGATCACCTGGTGGGGCGAGTACGAGCTGGCGGGCGTCCCCGGGCCGGTCCGCGAGTCGCTGGGCCGGATGGCGCTCGGCCCGGTCTCGATGGGCAATCTCGCGGCTTCGGCGGGCGGGTCCGCCGAAGCCGGGGCGAGCACGCTGCGCAAGGTCCTCAACCAGCTGTCCGGCTCGGTCGTGCACTCGCTGGCGCTCAACGACGGCCGCGGTCCGCTGCTCTCGGCCATTCCCGTGACCCAGGCGCCGGTCTTCCCGGCCGATCCGGTGCCGGCCGGCCGGATGATCAAGCTGTCGCGGTACTCGGCGCTGCGCCCGCACGGCGGCGGGCTGCTGCTGGAGTCGCCCCGCGCCCGGTACCGCGTCGCGCTGCTGCGGCCGCCGGCGGTGACCGTGGCGTCGTCGCTGGCCGGGCCGGTCACCGTCGCGCAGGTCGCCAAGGACTCGGGGCTGGCCGAGCCGGTCGTGGCCGACGTCGTGGCCTTCCTGGTGGCCGCGGGCGTGGTGCTGATGGCCGACGACTGGGCGGAGTTCGCCGAGGACACCGACACCGACCTGGCCGTCTGGTCGCCCGACGACCTGATGTTCCACGCCCGCAGCCGGACGTGGCTGAAGGGCGCCCCACCGGACCCGGAGGCGCACCGGGCGGGCGCCGAGCCGCCGGTGGTCAAGCAGATCACCGCCGGCCCGACCTTCCCGCTGCACCGCCCCGACCCGGCGGTGCTCAAGGCGACCGACCCGACGCTGGCCACGCTGCTCGAACACGACCACACGTGCCCCGAGGTCACCGAACGCGCGTTGTCCGCCGCCCAGGTGGGCGAGTTCCTCTTCCGCGCCGCGCGAGTGCGGTCGATCGGGCCGGCGTACCTGCCCGGCGGGCCCGGCCACGAGGCGTCGCAGCGGCCGTACTTCAGCGTCGCGTGCCTGTATGAGCTCGAGATCTACGTCGGGATCAACCGCTGCGCGGACCTCGCGCGGGGGATCTACCACTACGACCCGCTGTGGCACACGCTGACGCTGATCAACGACGACCTCAGCGTCCTGGACGGCATGCTCGACCTGGCGATGATCGGGGCCGGCAGCCACCGGCGGCCCTCGGTGCTGCTGACGATGACCGCGCGGATGTCGCGGATCGCGTGGGTGCTCGGCAGCGCCGCGTACGCGACGACACTGGTGCACGTCGGCGCTCTGCAGCAGGTGCTCTACCTCACGGCGAAGGCGATGGGACTCGCCGCGCACGCCGTGCCGGTCGACGCGGGTGACCGGGTGGACCGCTCGCTGAAGCTGGAGTGGCCGGCCGAGGTGAGCGTCGGCGAGTGCGTGCTCGACTTTCCCGGCGGTAACATGATCGGCTGACGAAACGACGCCTCTGCCGGAAACGTTCGCCCTGTTACCTTTGAGGCACTGGGGTGCGGGTGAGGTGGGAGGCGCCGTGGCAAATCCGGTACGGATCCGCCGGAGATGGCGAGTATGGGCCGCGGCACCGGTGGGCGAGGGGGCCGGGCAGCCGGTCTTCCACGCGCTCGTCGCGGGTGCTCCGGTCGTGGCCGCCGCCGGGGTCGCGCTCATGGCGTCGCTCCCGGTCCTGGCCGGGCGGGAGCCTTGGATCTCGTGGCTGCTCGCGCTGGCCTGTGCCGCGGCACAGGCGGGGGTGTACCTGGCCGCGTTCGCACCCGGCCGCGTCCGCCGGCCTGGCCTGGCACTGGCCGCGCAGGCTCTGCTGGGCTACCTGCCCATGCTGCAGCTGGGAGCCCCGTGGAGCACCGCGGGCGGGTTCTTCGCCGGGAGCTTGCTGCTGGCGGTCCGGCCGGCCATGGCGCTTCCCGCGGCCGCTCTCGTGTGCGTCGTGGCGGGGCTCGTCTCCGCACGGGGGACCGCTTCGGTGGACGCCGGGTTCGCGGCCGCGGTGTCCGCCGGGGTCGCCGCGCTGCTGCTGTTCGCCGCGGGTGCGGCCGCGCGGCTGATCACCGAGCGCGAGGAGGAGCGGCGCGAGCTGAAGCGCAGCGCGATCGCCGAAGAACGCAAGCGGTTCTCCCGCGACGTCCACGATCTGCTTGGTCTCAACCTTTCGGCGATCACCCTCAAGGGTGAACTCATCGACCGGTTGGTGATCGGCCAGCCGGGGCGCGCCAAGGAGGAGCTGGCCGAGCTGCTGACGATGTCGCGACGCGCGCTGGCGGACATCCGCAAGGTCGCGGCGGGGTACCGCGAGCTGTCGCTGGACGACGAGTGCCGGGCCGCGGCGGCGGTGCTGAACGTGGCCGGGACCCGGGTGACGGTGGCCCGGTCCGGCACTGAGGACCTGCCATCGGAGGTGGCGAACGCGCTGGCGGCGGTGTTGCGCGAAGGGGTGACGAACGTGATGCGGCACAGCACCGCGAGCTGGTGCGCGTTCTCGGTGAGCAAGGAGGACGGGACGGCCTGGCTGGAGATCGTCAACGACGGCGCGGGCGGCGCGGGGTGCGACGGCGGCGCGGGTTCCGGTTCGGGACTGCGCAACCTCGTCGACCGGGTCGAGTCCCTGGGTGGAACGCTGGCGACGGAGGTGGACGCGGGCGGGACCCACCGGCTGCTGGCGGCGATCCCGCTGGGCTGTGCCGGCGTCCGGCGTCGCCGGACGCCGGACGAGCTGTCGGCGTAACGCTTTCCGGATGCTTCCGGCCGGGCGCGCGGGTTTTCGTGCCTGGCCGACCGGCGCTCACTTGCTTGGGGCTACAGCCATTCCGCTTCCGTCGCGATGCGGATCGCGTGGACCCGGTTGCGGGCGTTGAGCTTCGTGACCACCGCGGCCAGGTAGTTGCGGACCGTGCCGGCCGACAGGAACAGCTCCGCCGCGATGTCGGCCACGGTGCGCCCGCGTGCGGCCAGCGACAGGATCTCGATCTCGCGCGGGGTGAGCGGGCAGTCGTCGGTCTCCCACGCGGCCAGCGCCAGCTCGCTGTCGATCACGCGGCGGCCGATCGCGACCGAGCGCACCGCGTTCGCCAGCTTGTCCGACGGCGAGTCCTTGAGCAGGAAGCCGTTCACCTTCGCGTCCAGCGCGCGGCGCACGGTGCCCGGCCGGCCGAGACTGGTCAGGATCAGCGTGTGGACGCCGGGGAGGCTTTCGTGGATCTCCACCGCGGCCGACAGCCCGTCCTTGCCCGGCAGGTCGATGTCGATGATCGCGACGTCGGGCTGGGTCGCCTTCGCGGCGGACAGGATCTGGTCGCCGGTGGACACCTCGGCGACCACTTCGATGTCGGACTCCAGGTTGAGGAGGGCGACCAGGGCGCCGCGGACCATGTGCATGTCCTCGGCCAGCAACACCTTGATCACGACGCTACCTCGCACCCCAGTCGATCACTCCGGACCATAATTGTACGCCATTGTCCTACCCCGACGGTGTTTTGAAGAAGCGCGCCCGGGAATGGCCGGGAATTCACCGGCGGCGCGCGGGCGGGTCCCGCTGGGCCGAATGGCTGCGGGGAACCGCGAACCGGTGAGTCCACCGTCCGCGGATTGACGGACGGCGGATTCGGGGTACCGGAATTGCCCGCCTCAGACCGCCATCGGGCGGGCGATCGCGGACCGGCGCAGGTCCGGCAGCGCCAGCAGGACCGGTGGGTCGAAGCCGTGCCGCGGCCGCAGCCGGACGTCGGCCAGGCTCGCCGTGACACCGCGGTGCACGGTCACCGGGCCGGCGAGGCCGGTGTAGGGCCGCAGGGTGTGGTTGTCGACCTCGCCGCACCCGTAGGCGTGGGTGAGGACGTACCACGAACCGAGCGGAACGTCGGTCAGCGAGTACGGTCCCGGGCCCGGCAGGATGGCGTACCGGGCCGGCGCGCCCTCGGCGATCCGGGCGGCGAACAGCCCCACGAAAACCGGTCCGACCTCGGCCGACGGCCGGGCGCGCAGCTGGCCGCGCACGGTCGTCCCGGAGCCCGTCTGTGCCTGCCGGTCGGCGACGCGCGGCGCCATGCCGCGCAGCTGGCGGTAGCCCGACGGCGAGACGCCCACGCTGCCGCTGAAGCGGGCGCTGAACGTGCCGACGCTGTTGTAACCGACCTGGTGGCTGATGTCGGCCACCGAGATGACGGTGGTCGCGAGCAGGCGTTTCGCCTCCGCGAGCCGCAGGGCCGAGAGGAACCGGCCCGGTGAAAGCCCGGTGACCCGCAGGAACACCCTGGTGAAGTGGAACTTGCTGAACATGGCCGCGCGGGCGAGGTCGTCGATCGTGAGCCGCTCACCCAAGTTGTCTCGCATGGTCACGATGGCGCGTGCCACAGCTTGCCGGACGATCTCATCCATGGTGGCCGTCCCTCCCGGTCGACAATGCGCACCCGGACCTTCCCGACGAAGGCTTCGATGCGTGGATTTGGATTCGACCAAACTGTAGGTCGGCGGGCGTCTACTTCTTAAGTGCTCTGTGCAACCGTTCCGGATGGATTTCACCGGTCCCGGACATGCGTTTTGCACATCGGGTGTGACCCGGGGTCCGACCGGGAACTCTCACCATGAACGCATGTGCGTTTCGCATACCCCCGGTAGCGGGCCGGGTTTGCGCGACAGCGCTAGGTGACGAAAATGCGGCCATTCGACCCCGTTCGATGGCCTTGCTACCCCGTTCGGCGTCTGCGTTGTAACCGCACGGACCATGTGTAAGGCACAGCGCGGCGATGATGCGGGCACTGGTTGATGCTGTGTCCCTGGGCGACGATTTGTGGCACGTGAAGCATTCATCTTCGCCACTGGGGAGTACACAATGCCCGCACAGATTTCCACTGACATCCGCGCGCTTTTTTCCGATCTGGGAGTCTCGATTGCGGGGAGCGAGCGAGACGCGGTTCTCGTGATCGACCGGTTCGAGCACCTGCGCAACCCGATCGAGAACGGTGCCAATGCCGTGCCCGGCTGCGCCGGCTGCCTCGGCACCTTTGCCGACGTCTTTGCCGACGCGGCCTGACTGTTTTACCAGGTCCGCACCGATCGTGTGAGCCGGTCACGACTGCGCCGTGTGCGCGGATCGCGGCCGGCTCGTTCGGTGGAAGCGGTGAAGGGTTCACGTCGCCGGAGCTCCCGGACCGCTCACGGGCGGTAGCCGGCCGATCGCCGGTCGGCGTTTTCGGTCACGTCCTTGCTTTTGCGTGACGCATTCCTGGGCGGCGTCGCCGAATGCTGCCCGATCGGTGCAACCGATTCGCCGAGCAGAATGGTTGACTTGGCGTCTGGGGAATCGTGAGTGCGGAGGCACCCGTGATCAGAGTGCTGATTGCCGAGGACATGCACATCGTCCGGGGGGCGCTGGTCGCCCTGCTCGGGCTGGAGCCCGACATCGACGTGGTCGCGGAGGTCGCGTCGGGGCTGGAGATCCTGTCCGCGGCACGGGCGAACCAGGCGCAGGTCGCGGTCATCGACATCGACCTGCCGGGCAAGGACGGCCTCACCGCGGCCGGTGAGCTGCACGAACAGCTCCCGGAGTGCCGCACCCTCATCCTCACCAGTCTCGGCCGGCCGGGGACGCTGCGGCGCGCGCTGGACGCGAAGGTGAGCGGATTCCTGCTCAAGGACGCGCCCCCCGCCAAGCTCGCGAACGCCGTGCGGGGCGTGCTCGCCGGCCGCCGCATGGTCGACGGCGACCTGGCGCTGGCCGCCTGGGACACGGTCGACTGCCCGCTGACCGCCCGCGAGCTGGACGTGCTGCGGATGACCGCGGAGGGCTACGGGACGGTGGAAGTCGCCGCGCGGCTGTACCTTTCCGCCGGGACAGTACGGAACTATCTCACGACCGTCGTCGCGAAACTCAACGCCCGCAACAGGGTGGACGCCATCCGCATCGCCGAGCAGTCCGGCTGGCTGTGACCGGCGGAAAGGTCCGGACCACGCGCGGGTGACATCGCGCCGCCGCTCGCCGCGGACTCCGCCCGCCGGTACGAGCTCGATCGCGGAGGTCCCGGAGCGCGTCGCGTCAGACCGGAACGGCCGCGCGCAAGCGGAACCGGCCGTCCGGCTCGACACCCGCGCTCAGTTCGCCGCCGAGGTCGGCGACCCGGTGTGAGAGGTTGCCGATGCCGCTGCCGGGCGAGCTGCCGCCGGGCACCGGCTCGGGCTCGGCGGGCCGCTCTCCTGGCGTTTCGACGCCGTCGTTCACGATGTCGAGGCTGACCCCGTCGGACGTCCGGCGCAGCGCGATCTCACAGCTTTCCACCCGGCTGTGCCGGAGCACGTTCGTGACTCCCTCGCGCAGCACGACGGCCAGCACCGTGCGCACCGGCTGCGGCAGCTCGTCGTCGAGCATCTCCATGCGCACGCGGACGTCGGCCGCGGCCAGCACGGACCGCGCCATCCGGGACTCGCTGTCCAGGGACAGCTCGCGGTAGCCGCTGGCCACCGAGCGGACGTCGGAGAGGGCCTGGCGCGTCAGCCCGAGGACCTCGCGCAGCTCCTCCGCCGCCCGGTCCCGGTCCAGGGGCAGCACCCGGGCGGTCAGCTCGCTCTTGAGCGCGATCGCGGACAGGCTCATCCCGAGCAGGTCGTGCAGGTCGCGGGCGAAGCGCAGGCGCTCCTCGGCGACGGCTGCTTCGGCCAGCCGCCGCCGGGTGCTGTCCAGCTCCGTGACCAGCCGGACCAGCCAGAGCAGGCTGAACACGGTCAGGCTGCTCATCACCGTCGCGGCGGTGAAGAAGATCGCGAGGTCGAGGCCCTGCGCACCCACCTGCTGCATCCAGGCGTAGAAGGCGACGTTGAGCACGAAGAAGGTCCAGCCCGCCGCGGGAGGCATGACGAGCAGCGCGCTGCCGACCAGCAGGCTGGGCAGGCTGACCCAGTGGTCCTGCAGGGCCAGCAGGGGCAGGTAGATCAGGCAGGCCTGGACGAAGAGCATGCCGTAGCTCTGCGCCGACCGCAGCCGGGTGGTGGGCCGGTCGAAGTAGGTGAACTGCAGGACCAGCAGGCCCAGCAGCGACCCGGCAACCAGGGCGACCTCCCAGAACTCCGTGGTGATCAGGAGCAGGTGGATGACCACGCTGAGAGCCATGCTGCCGAACACCACGGGCAGCATCCTGCCGACCCACTTCGATTCGGCCCGCGACTGCGAGCCGGTGTCGTCGGCCGTCACCGACGGCGCCGTCATCACCGGCAGCTCGACGTGCAGCCGGAACCGGCCGCCCGCGTCGGCGCCAGTGGTCACCCGGCCGCCGAGCGCCTTCACCTCGTCGGGCAGCTGGGTGAGCGGCCTCCTGTCGTCGGCGATCAGGTCCTCGGCCGTCACGCCGTCGTTGACGATGTCGAGGGACACCTTGCCGTCCTGCTGGTGGATCTGGATCTCGCAGTGTTCGACGTCGCTGTACCGGAGGACGTTCGTGACCCCTTCGCGCAGCACCTTGGCCAGCAGCGTCCGGGCCTGGACCGGGAGATCGGCCTGGTCCAGGTGGACCTTGACGGCGATGTCCGAGGCGGACAGCAGCGACTCGGCGGTCCGGGACTCCCGTTCCAGGGAGAGCTCGCGGTAGCCGTGGGAGATCGCGCGGACGTCGGCGAGCGTGCGCTGCGCGGTCGAGGTGATCTCGGCGAGCTCGGCTTTGGTCTGCTCGAACGACTTCCGCATGAGCCGGTACGCGAGCTCGCCCTTGAGCGCGATCGCCGACAGGCTGATGCCGAGCAGGTCGTGCAGATCGCGGGCGAAGGCGAGCCGCTGCTCGGCGACCGCGTGCCGGGCCAGCTCGGTGCGGGCCCGGTGCAGCTCGCTGACCATCCGGACGAGCCGGGCGAGCAGGCAGAAGATCAGGCCGTAGACGACCGTCGCGAGGGTCGTGTAGACGGTGCTCAGGAAGTCGTTCCCGTAGCTGGCGTACAACCAGGCGACGGAGACGCCGACGAGCGCGGACAGCGGCCAGGCCAGCCGGGCGCGCAGGGCCAGCAGTGCGCCGGCGACGACGAAGGACGGCATCACCAGCCAGGGTGAGCCGAACGTCAGGATGGGCACGTACGCCGGCAGCGCCAGCGCGGCCAGGAGGATCTTGCTCTTCGTCGAGTCCAACCGGGTGGCCGGACGGCTGAAGTAGAACAGCTGGATCGCCAGCAGGGCGGCGACCGCAGCGATCCCGTACGCGCCGGTGAGCAGGTTGACCGGCGCCGCCAGGAGGGCGCTGTACAGCCCGGTCACGCAGAAACCGACCATCACCAGCGTGACGACGGAGCCCGCGAGCCGGGAGGCCAGCCGGGGGCGCCGGTCGAACCCGCTGGTGCCGCGGGGTTCGGCCGTGGCGGACAGCTCCACGGCCGGCTCGAGCGTGGCGAGCGACATCGGCGGAACCCCCGGGGTCTCGTCGGCGGCCGGGCGCCCCAGGTGGGCCGGCCAGGGCGTGCTGCCGACAGATCGTAGCTCAAGCGAGGGCTGTTTCCCTGCGCCGAAAAGACGTGGCGCCGGTGCGCGGCGGGCTCGGGACGGTGGCATGGGGCGGCGGGGCACCGGGCTCAGCGGCGGCCGGTGGCGGACCGGAGGCGGTCGGGGACGCCGAGCAGGCTCAGGAAGTCCAGGTGGGACACGGCGACCGACCCGGTGTGCAGTACCGAACCGCGCTCCCGCTCGAAGAAACTGAGCCCCGCTTCGTCGTCGTTCCAGAACTCGCCGCCTGCCGCTTCGTCGAGGCGCCGGGACGCCGGGAAGCCGGTGGCGAACGCGCCGGCTGCCGAGTACGTGGGCAGGTCCTGGCCGAAGTGCCGGCGGTACTGCTCGAGCTTGGCGTAGGGCGCGCGGGAGACCAGTACCAGCCGCAGGCCGGGGTCGTGCAGCGCGGCGGCGATTTCGGCGGCGGGCACGACGTCGAAGGGGCCGCTGCGGTCCGGCATCGTGTGGTGCACGGCCAGCCGCGGCCTGCCGTCGAAGAGGTCGGCCAAGGAAATCCGCCCCTCCGGGCCTTCGAACAAGTACTTCGCCTCGGCGACGGTCCGGGGCCGGTCCAGCTCCGGCACGCTCAGCTTCGTCATGGCTCGCCCTCCCTGGTGTGGTCCTCCTGCGGAGTGTGACGCGAGTGCCCGGGCGAGCCCCAGCGTTCGGCTCGGGAACCGCAAGCTGGGAGACGCACCCGGAACCCCGAAATCCCGCTGTGACAGCTGGGGCTTCGCCCCAGGCCGGGGGCTTCGCCACCCGGAACCCCCGAAACCCGGTCGTGACAGCTGGGGCTTCGCCCCAGGCCGGGGGCTTCGCCACCCGGAACCCTCGAAACCCCGTCGTGCCCGCCGGCGGCCCGGACCCTAGGCTCTGCGGTCATGGCACGCTATTTCGACCTGCACCCGGAAAACCCGCAGCGCCGGTCGCTGGGCCAGATCGTCGAGATCCTCAAGAGCGACGGCCTGATCGCCTACCCGACCGACTCGTGCTTCGCGCTCGGGTGCCGGCCGGGCAACCGCGACGGGCTGGACCGGATCCGCACCATCCGCAAGCTGGACCACCGGCACCACTTCACGCTGGTGTGCCAGGACTTCGCGCAGCTGGGCCAGTTCGTCCACGTCGACAACGCCGTGTTCCGCGCGATCAAGGCGGCGACGCCGGGCAGCTACACGTTCATCCTGCCCGCCACCAAGGAGGTGCCGCGGCGGCTGATGCACGAGAAGAAGAAGACCGTCGGCGTGCGCATCCCCGACCACCGCGTCACCCAGGCGCTGCTGGCCGAGCTCGGCGAACCGCTGCTGTCGAGCACGCTGCTGCTGCCCGGCGAGGGCGAGCCGATGACGCAGGGCTGGGAGATCAAAGAAGAGCTGGACAACCAGCTCGACGCGGTGCTGGACTCCGGCGACTGCGGGGTCGAGCCGACGACCGTCGTGGACTTCTCTTCCGGGGAACCGGAGATCCTGCGCGTCGGCGCGGGGGATCCCGCCCCGTTCGAGTGATATCGGTCAGTTCTCGAGCAGTTCCAGCCATTCGGCGGTGTGCTCGCCGCTGAACGTCAGGGCGAGGTCTTCGGCGTGGCGGCGGCCGGTCACCAGGAGGCAGAAGTCGTCGGCGGGGCCGGTGACCCGGTCGGTGGCCTCCTCCGGGCCGAAGTCCCAGCGTGTCCCCGACGGCGCCCGCAGCTCGAACCGGAACGGCCCGGGCGGCGTGACCCGGTGCCGGTGGTAGGCGCGGTCCCTGGTCCGGACGCCGTAGTAGGCGACGTGCCCGATCTCGTCGCCCCGCCGCGGGCGGGCGCCGAGCGCGTCCGCGATGTCCTGGCCGCACGCGAACAGCTCGGTCAGCGCGGCCGCGGCGAGCACCGACGGGCGCAGCGGGCCGTCGCTCCACGGCAGCTCCTGCTTCGCGGGGGCCGAGGTGAGCAGGGCGTTGGCCTTGCGCTGCTCGATCAGCCAGGTCACGAGGGCCTCGTCGAGCGAGTCGTAGGAAATCTGCGGGGTGACGCCGAAGGCATCCGGGTTCTCGACGCTGAGCCGGACCAGCCGCGCGGTCGACGTCAGCCGGGCGAAGTGCCCGGTGATGTCGGGGCCGGGGCCGTACCCGTGGCGCTCGGCCAGGTCGGCCAGCGCCTCGGTCTCGGTCTGCAGGTCCGTGAACACGTCGGCCATCGGTGCCAACCTCCTGGTTCCGGGTGCTGTGCCGATCGTCGCCGATCCGGCCGCGGTCACGGCCGAATGGCTTCGTGGTAACGGTTACGTGCCGCGTGGGGGGCGGCCTGCTGTTGGCCGGATCGGTGACCGGGACTGCCCGGATCCAGGCTGGCAGGCGGCCCGGCGGCGGCTCCACTCCGCGCTTGCGACGTGCCGCCGCGGGCGGCGGGCGCGGTCGGCTATCTTCATGCCACGGACGAGGCGAGGGCGGCCGAAGGGAGCCCGGACGTGAAGTACCTGCTGGCGATGTACCTCAACCCCGACGTGATGGCGAGCCTGTCCCAGTCGGACATGGACGCCATCATGACCGGGCACCAGGACTTCATCCGCACGATCCGGGAGTCCGGCGAGATGATCGGCACGCAGGCGCTCGCGCCGGTCGCCGACAGCACCGTCGTGCGGGTGCGTGGCGGCCTGCCCGCGGTCACCGACGGCCCGTTCCTGGAGTCGAAGGAGTTCCTGGCCGGCTACTACCTCGTCGACTGCGCGAGCAAGGAGCGGGCCGTCGAGCTCGCCGCGATGATCCCGGACGCCGCCATCGACGGCTTGGCCATCGAGGTGCGCGAGATCGTCTTCTTCGCCGACGCCGAGTCCGAAGTCCCCGGTTTGTGACGTGACCGCGCCCGCCCCGGTCGCCGAGGTCCTGCGCCCGCTGGTGCCGCAGGTGCTCGGGGTGCTGGTGCGCCGGTACGGCCAGTTCGACGCGTGCGAGGACGCCGTCCAGGAGGCCCTGCTGGCGGCCAGCGAGCAGTGGCCCGCCGAAGGGGTCCCGGACAACCCGCGCAGCTGGCTGGTCACGGTCGCGACCCGGCGGCTCACCGACCACTGGCGCAGCGAGAGCGCGCGGCGCCGGCGTGAAGAGTCGGTCGCCGTGCGGGAGCCGGCCGGCTCGGCGGTCGTCCCCGGCCCCGGCGAGGAACAGCCCGCGGGCACCGACGACACGCTGAAGCTGCTGTTCCTGTGCTGTCACCCCGCCGTGTCGCCGCCTTCGCAGGTCGCGCTCACGCTGCGCGCGGTCGGCGGCCTGACCACGGCGCAGATCGCGAGCGCGTTCCTGGTGCCCGAGGCGACGATGACCCGGCGCATCACCCGCGCGAAGGAGAGCATCGCCGCCGCGGGGTCGACGTTCAGCGAGCCGTCGCCGGACGACTTCGGCGACCGGCTGCGCGTCGTCCTGCAGGTGCTGTACCTGATCTTCAACGAGGGGTACACGGCGACGTCGGGGGAGAACCTCCTGCGCGCCGAGCTGGCCGCGGAGGCCATCCGGCTGACCCGCGCGGTGCGCGCGCTCATCCCGGACGAGGGCGAGGTCGCGGGCCTGCTCGCGCTGATGCTCCTGACGGACGCGCGGCGCGAGGCCCGCACCGGCCCGGACGGCGAGCTGGTCCCGCTGCCGGAGCAGGACCGCGCCCGCTGGGACGCGGCGATGATCGCCGAGGGCGAGGCACTGGTGGACGCGACGCTGGGGCATGCGGCGCTCGGGCCGTACCAGGTCCAGGCGGCGATCGCGGCGCTGCACGCCACCGCGCCCAGCACGGAGGGGACGGACTGGCCGCAGATCGTCGAGCTGTACCACGTCCTGCAGGCCCTGATGCCGAGCCCGGTCGTCACGATCAACCAGGCGGTGGCGGTGGCCCAGACCGCGGGCCCGGCCCGCGGCCTCGAACTGCTGGACACGGTCGACGCCAAGCTCGACGTGGCCCGCCGCCTGGACGCGGTCCGCGCGCACCTGCTCGAGCTGGCGGGAGACCTGCCCGGCGCGCGCGAGCACTACCTGCGCGCCGCGGAGCGGACGGCGAGCCTGCCCGAGCGGCGGTACCTGATGAACCGGGCCGGGCGGATCGCGCCGGGCGCGGAAACGCCGGCCCGCCCGGGAACGTAGCCCGGGCGGGCCCGCGAACTCAGCGGACCACGATGCCCGAGGGCGGCTCCGGGGCGGCCGGGACGTGGAACAACCGAGCCAGCAGCTCGAGGTCGGCGACGTCGCCCTCGAGCACCAGCTTGCCGGTGCGGACCGCTTCCTGCGCCGACACGTGCCCGCTCATCAGGTCCAGCATCACCGCGCCGCTCTGCACCTTGACGACCAGGTCCGCGCCGGCGAACCGGCCCTCGCCGACCTTGACCGCGCCGTCTTCGACCAGTGCGTGGACGATCATCCGGTCGTCGTAGCGGATTTCGTAGGTGATCTGGACGCCCTCGGCCACGTCGGGGCGGAACGTCGTGTACAGCGACAGGATCGCCGCGTCCAGCGTGAACACGTCCTCCGGGCCCGGCTGGTGCAGGGAACGGGCGCCCCACAGCCCGAGGTCGAGCAGGACGTGGTCGAGTTCGCTGCCGTACTGGGTCAGCTCGTAGACCAGGCCCGCGTCGAGCTCGGCGCGGACGCGGCGGCGGAGCACGCCGGTCGCCTCGAGCTCGTTGAGCCGGGCCGACAGGATGGACGGCGGGATCTTCGGCAGACCGGCCTGCAGTTCGTCGTAGCGCTTCGGACCGAGCACCAGGTCGCGGATGATCAGCAGCGACCAACGCTCGCCGATGATCTCTAGAGCGCGGGCGAGGCCGCAGAACTGGCCGTAGGCACGGGTGTTGGGAGCGGGCATCGAACTTTCCTCACTTCTTTCTCGGGCGATGCGATGGAACGCGGCCGAAGCCGGGGAAGCGGTGGTTCAGCGGTGGTCCCCTTCCGAGATCAGCTCGCGGTGCAGCACCTGGAGGTCGTCACACGGTTCGACGCCCAGTTCCCCGGCCAGCCGGGACCGGAGCCTGCGGTAGACGGCCATCGCGTCGGAGCGCCGGCCGCTGCGGCCGAGCACGCGCATCAGCTGGCCGTGCAGCGCTTCGTCGAGCGGGCTGCCGGTGGCCAGCGAACGCAGCTCGCCGATCAGCTCGCGGTGCTTGCCGCTGACGATTTCCGCCTCGATCCGCAGGTGCAGGACGCTGCGCCGCTGCTCGAGCAGCTCCGTGCGATAGGCGGACAAGATAGGTCCACAGTGGACGTTCGCGAGCGGCGGGCCGGACCAGAGGTCGAGCGCCGCGCGGTAGGCCTCGGCGGCCGCGGCGTGGTCGCCGGCGTTCTGGCGCTCGTGGCCGAGCTGCTGCAGCCGGACGAACCGGTGGGTGTCCACCCGGGACGGATCGATGTAGAAGGTGTAGCCGGACTGCTTGGTGGCCAGCATCTTCTCGCCGTCGGCGGCCAGCCCGTTCTGGTCGATGCACCGGCGGAGGTGGTAGACGTAGGTGTGCAGGGTGGTCCGGACCGTCCGGGGCGGGTTGTCCGACCACAGCTCCCGGATGAGGGTGTCGATGTGTACCATCCGGCCCGGGCGCATGACGAGCACGGCCAGCAACTGGAGCACCTTGGGCGTGGTCGGCGCGTAGTCGACCCCGCCCCGCAGCACTTCCAGCGGGCCCAGGACGGTGAACGTCACTTCACCGTCGTCCGGCGCGTCCGGTCGCGGCAGTTCGGAGTACATGTCAGCCTCCAGCGTCATCAATACGTCCTCGCGCTCCCCAGTTCGTGCCGCGCGGGTCGGGGGACGGCCGACTCCGGGCTTCTCACCGAATGTGACAGAGCGTCGTTCCGTCGACCAGTGACTCACCCACCAGAGTCAACGTGCGTTTATCCCGTGGCCCCGTGCGTTTCGCAGGTTCGGCTCGGACGTTCCGCATGGTCCGCCATCCGGCCCAACCTGGGCTTCGGCACTCGGCGGCGTCGCTGGAACGGACCAGTCGCGGGTGCGGCGGGGCCGCCGCGGTTCACGCGGGCGAGCGTGCCGCACGCCGACGCCGTGCGTTTTCCACGAGATGTCCTCTGTGGAACGCCCGCGCCGGCGTCGGTGTCACACGTTCGAGTGCGTTTTCGCCCGGGAGCCTCCATCGCTCGTCGATCGATCTGCAAGGAGCGCCGTCTTCCCTGACACCAGGAGAACTGCCATCAGGGGAATTCGAGGTTGGACGGATGATGTTGCGGTCTATTGCGGCTGTCGGACACGACAGCGAGTTCGATGATCCGCCCCGGGTGCCGGCCCTCGAGCGGATGGAGAAGTCGGTCCGGCCTGCCGTGCTGCAGGCCATCTCGTCGATCCGGGAGCGGTACTTCGAGCCGATCACGCTCGCGGAGCTGGCGTCCGAGGTGTTCGTCAGCCGGTTCCACTTCTCCCGGATGTTCGCCGACGCCACCGGGGTGACGCCCGGCCGGTTCCTCACCGCCGTGCGCCTGTTCGAGGCCAAGCGGCTGCTGCTGACGACGTCGCTGAACGTCTCCGACATCGTGTGCAGCGTCGGCTACAGCAGCGTCGGCACGTTCACGAGCCGGTTCTCGCGGGCGGTCGGGATGACGCCGACGCAGTACCGGGAACCGCAGGTCGCCGAGCTGCTCGTGGCGATCTCCCCGACGTTCCAACGGCTTCCGCCGCTGCGCACGCTGCGCGAGGCCGGGCGCAGCTGCGCCTCGCTGCAGACGGGCACGGGGGTGCTGTCGATGCGGCTGGACATGCCCCGCGGTTCGGCGCCCGCGGACACCCTGGTCGGGCTCTTCGCCGACCCGGTGCCCCAGAGCGGCCCGGTCGCCTTCGGCGGCATGGCGAACATGAGCTCCGGCGAGCTGACCATCCACGGCGTGCCCGCCGGGCGGTGGACGGCGATCGCGGTCGCGCAGCACCGGCCGGGCACGGCCGGGCCGCGGTTCTCGATCGGCTACCTGCCCGTGAACGTGGCGCCCTACGGCCAGACCACCGCCCGGGTGAGCCTGCGCCCGCCGGCCCCGACCGACGCGCCGATCGCGATCACGCTGGCGTCGAAGCAGTCGCCGTTCACCCAGCGCATGCTCGCCGCCCAGCGGCCGCACCTGCGCGCTGTCGCCTGATCCTTCGAAGAGCTACTGATCCGGCCAAAAGCAGGCCGGCCCTCGAACGGTACGTGCCATTGCCGCGAAAGCCATCCGGTCGTGGCTCTGGCCGGATCGGTAACAACCGACACAGTTAGGTGCCACAAACGATGTCCACTGTCATCGGGGTGCTCCGCAAGCGCTTCCTCGCTCCGTCGCTCGCCTCGGTCGGCTTCGCCGAACGCGGGTTCCCGGTCGCCCACACCGACGCGACGGCCCGGCTGGAGGCGGTGCCGCAAGCGGTGGTGTGCGGGTTCGAGTGGGCCATCGAAGGCGCGTCGCTGTGGGAGATCGAGCGCCGGCTGGCGCTGGTCGAACCCGAGCAGCGCGGCTTCGCCTACGAGGGCGCGACGATGGGCTACACGATCCTCGACGCCATGCCGGGCGGCGGCCGCGACCGTACCCGGGAACTGCTGGAAGGACCCGGGCGCCCGCACATCTTCTTGACCTACATCGGGATCGGCTTCGCGATGGCGCGGCTGCCGCGTCCACTGTGGAAGAACATCCTGCCCGAGCTGACCGGGGTCGCCTACCACCCGGTGATGAGCTGGCTCGCCGTCGACGGCTACGGCTTCGACCGGGCCTACTTCGACACGAAGAAGTGGGTCGACGAGCAGGCCGACCCGGTGCCCTACCCGTGGGCGGGCCGCCCGGAGTACTTCGGCCGGGCGTTCGACCAGGGCGTCGGCCGCGCGCTGTGGTTCATCAACGGCGGGAACCCGGACGCCGTCGCGAAGGCGGTCGTGCGCTTCGCCGAGCACCGCCGGCCGGACCTGTGGAGCGGGGTCGGGCTGGCCGCGACGTTCGCCGGCGGCAGCGACCAGCGAGGGCTGGCCCGCCTGCGCCGGGCGGCCGGGGAGCACTACGACGAGCTCGCGCTCGGCGTGGTGTTCGCGGTGAAGGCGCGGACCTACTCCTCGTACGTGCCCGCCCACACCCACCTCGCCGCCGGCGTGCTCACCGACCTTTCCGTGCAGGCCGCGCAGAACCTCGCGGACCGGACCGAACAGGCCGACGGCGACGACGGGCCGGAACCGCCCTACGAGCTGTGGCGGCAGCGGATCCGCGCGGAATTCGACCAGGCCGCCCAGCGGCGCACGGGCTGACGAGGCCGCCGCCGTGCTCGCGGGCAACCGCGGAGTAGAGCGCTGACCAGCGAATCTGTGACCGTAGAAGCGACGAACCGAAGTTGATCCTAGTGACCCTAAGGGGGAGAGTGCGTTGGGCAATGGTTGGCGTACGCTCAGGCGCCGCGTCCTGACACCCGATGTCTCGGAGACCTTGCTGGAAAAGCGAGGCTTCCACCGGAAGAGCCCAGCCGCTCAAGAACGACTCGAGACAGTCGGGGAGATGTTCCTCCTCGGGTACGCCCACGCTGTCGAAGCGAAGTCGGTCGAGCAGGCCGAAGAATGGCTCGATCGCATTCCCCCGCAGTTCCGTGGGTTCGCCTACGAAGGCGCCGGAATGGGGTACGGCGTGCTGGACGGCCTGCCGTTCGGCAAGAGCACGAACACCGCCGAGTTCCTGGCCGGCCCCGGCGAGAAGCACGACTACATCATCTACGTCGGGGTCGGCTGGGCGATGGCGCGGATCCCGCGGTTCACCTGGCCGAAGGCCGCGGACTTCGACCCGCTGCTGCGCTGGCTGGTGCTCGACGGCTACGGCTTCCACCAGGCGTACTTCAAGACCGGCAAGTACATCGGGCAGCAGCACCAGGACCGGAACTTCTCCTGGCCGGACCGGCGCTACGACGGCTACGCGCTGCGCGCCATCGACCAGGGCATCGGCCGGGCGCTGTGGTTCATCTGCGGCACCGACGTGTCCCTGGTGACCAAGACGATCGAGGGATTCCCCGAGTCGCGTCACGGCGACCTCTACGCCGGCGTCGGGCTGGCCTCGACCTACGCGTGCGGCGTCACCGCCGACGAACTGGCGGAACTGGTGGACCGGGCCGGGATCCACCACGGACAGCTGGCGCAGGGGAGCGCCTTCGCTGCCGAGTGCCGGGTGCGTTCGGGCCTGATGGTCCCGGAGACCGAGATGGCGGCCCGGGCGATCTGCGGACTGTCCGCCGAGCGGGCCGCGGCGATCACCCAGGAGGTCCGTCCGGCCGTCGTCGTCGACGGCGACGACGTCCCGGCGTTCGAAATCTGGCGGCAGCGGATCGCCGAAGAAGTGCTGACCCACGGAGGGAAGAACAAATGACCGCGACTTTCGGCTGGCTGCGCAAGCAGCTGGCGGGCATCGTGGCGCTGGCGCTGATCCTCGGCCTGTTCCTGGTCGCGCGGCTGCCCAGTGTCTCGGCCGCCGAGCAGGACGACATGGCGGGCAGGTTCCACTTCACCCCGATGACGATCGCGCTGCCCGCGGCGGCGAAGTCGCAGTCGATCCGGACGGTGAACAAGGAGTACGAGCACATCGCCGCGTGGATCTCCTCGGTCGGCGCCGCGATCGCGATCAACGACATCAGCGGCAGCGGTAAGGCCAACGACATCTGCCTGGTCGACCCGCGCAGCGACCAGGTCGTCATCACGCCGACGCCGGACTCGGGCCCGCGCTACGCGCCCTTCGCGCTCGACCCCGCGCCGGCGCTGCCGACGTGGGACTACCTGGCGCCGATGGGCTGCGTCCCCGGTGACTACAACGAAGACGGCCGCACCGACATCCTGGCCTACTACTGGGGCCGGACCCCGGTGCTGTTCCTGCAGAAGGCCACCGCCACCAAGTTCGACGCCTCGGCGTTCCAGCCGACCGAGCTGGTGCCGGGCAACCACCGCGGCGCGGACGGGAAGTACAGCGGTCCGCTGTGGAACACCGACTCCGTCACCACGGGCGACTTCGACGGCGACGGCCACGTCGACATCTTCATCGGGAACTACTTCCCGGACAGCCGGGTGCTGGACCCGAACGCCGACGGCGGGATCACGCTGAACCAGTCGATGTCGCACGCGGTGAACTCGGGCGCCAAGTACATCTACCGCTGGACCGGCGCCACGTCCGGGGCGAACCCGAGCGCGCGGTACGCCGACGCCTCCGCCGGCATCCCGGAGACCGCGCGTCTCGGCTGGACGCTGGCCTCCAGCGCGACGGACATCGACGGTGACAGCCTGCCGGAGCTGTACATCGCCAACGACTTCGGGCACGACCACCTGCTGTACAACAAGTCCACGCCGGGGCACGTCGAGCTCGCCGAGGTCGCCGGCGTCCGCGGGATCGACGACCCGAAGTCGAAGGTGCTGGGGCACGACTCCTTCAAGGGGATGGCGGTCGACTTCGGCGACCTGAACGGCGACGGCCTCTACGACCTGTTCGTCAGCAACATCACCACGTCGTGGGGTATCGAAGAGTCGAACTTCCAGTTCATGAACAAGGCGAAGGACACCGGGGACCTGACCCGGCAGCTGAAGGACGGCGTCGCGCCGTTCCACGACGACAGCGCCGCGAACGGCACCGCGTGGTCCGGCTGGGGCTGGGACGTCAAGATCCAGGACTTCAACAACAGCGGCGAGAACCAGATCGCGCAGGCGACCGGGTTCGTCAAGGGCCAGGTCAACCGCTGGCCGAACCTGCAGGAGATCGCCACGGCCCACGACGGCCTGCTGTCCAACCCGCTGTGGTGGCCGAACGCCCGCGCCGGTGACGACATCGGTGGCGACCAGACGCTGCACTTCTTCGTGAAGAGCGCGGACGGCCGGTACACCGACCTCGCCCCGCAGCTGGGGCTGGCGGTGCCGGTGCCCACCCGCGGCATCGGGGTCGGCGACACCAACGGGGACGGCCTGCCCGAGTTCGCGGTGGCGCGGCAGTGGGAGCAGCCGATCTTCTACCACAACGACAGCCCCGCCACCGGGAAGTACCTGCAGCTGAAGCTGACCACCGACGCCCCGGTGGCGGCCGGCCCGCTGCCCGCGGCCGGTCCGCCCGCGATCGGCGCCCAGGTCACCGTGACGACCGCGGACGGCAAGAAGTACCTCGGCCGGGTCGACGGCAGCAGCGGGGAGGCCGGCCGGCGCAGCTTCGACGTCCAGATCGGCCTCGGGGCGAACGTCAGCGGTCCGCTCGACGTGCACCTGCAGTGGCGGGACCGGACCGGCCGGCTGCGGACGCAGAACCTGAAGCTCGAACCCGGTTGCCACATGTACCAGCTCGGCGCCACGGCGAAGGAAGCGATGTGACATGACCACCCCGACTCTGACCAAGGTGGACAGTGCGCCACCGAAGCGGACCAACAAGGTCATCACCGCGCTGCGGCGCTTCGCGATCTCGATCACGATCTTCAACATCATCGGCTACACGATCCTCGGTTTCGAGCAGCCGTGGCTGTACCCGTTCGTCGCGCTGGCGACCGCGTACACCACGGAGATCGTCCTCGAGATCATCAACGCCCGGGTGACCCACCGCGACGTCCGGTTCCGGGGCAACGGGTTCAAGGGGCTGGTGGAGTTCCTCCTGCCCGCGCACATCACCGGTCTCGCCCTCAACATGCTGACCTACGTCAACGACCAGATCCTGGTGATGATGTTCGGGGTCGCCGTCGCGGTCGGCACCAAGTGGATCCTGCAGGCGCCGGTGTACGGCCGCATGCGGCACTACATGAACCCGTCGAACTTCGGCATCACGATCATCCTGCTCGTGTTCCCGTGGGCCAGCATCGCCCCGCCGTACCACTTCACGGAGCAGATCCCCACCTGGGGCGGCTGGCTGATCGTCGGCATCATCCTCGTGTCGGGCACGGTGCTCAACGCGCTGCTGACCAACCGGATGTGGCTGATCGCGGGCTGGCTGAGCTTCTTCGTCATCCAGGCCTTCGTCCGCGGCTGGCTCTTCGGCACGTCGATCCCCGGCGCGCTGGCGATGGGCACCGGTGTCGCGTTCGTGCTCTACACCAACTACATGGTGACCGACCCGGGCACGTCGCCGTCGAAGCCGGGTGCGCAGTTCCTCTTCGGATCCGGCGTGGCGGTCGCGTACGGCTTCTTCACCGCCGTGCACGTGGCCTACGGGCTCTTCCTGGCCACCGCGACCATCTGCCTGATCCGCGGCCTGTTCCTGTGGGGCCTGCACTTCTCGAACAAGGCGCGGATCAAGTTCGAGGCCGACCAGGCCGCGCAGAAGGCGAAGCTGGAGCTCGCGCCGGCGCTCGCGGCGACTGGGGACGACGAGAAGCCGGGAGCAGTCGCGGCATGACCGGACCGCAGCACGAAGCCCGGGCGGCGCGCACCACGCCGCCCGGGCCGCCGCGCCGGGCGACCATCCGGTTGCTGAAGCAGCTCTTCACCGACCGGCTCGCGCTCATGGGTGACAACGCCGGGACTTACGGCGACGTCGTCCGCATCGCCATCGGACCGAAGGCGATGTACCTGGTCAACCACCCCGACCTCGCGAAGCACGTCCTCGCGGACAACGCCGCGAACTACCACAAGGGCATCGGCCTGCAGGAGGCCCGCCGGGCCCTCGGCGACGGCCTGCTCACCAGCGACGGGGAGACCTGGCGCAAGCAGCGCCGGACCATCCAGCCGGTGTTCCAGCCCAAGCGGATCTCGCGCCAGGCCGGCGTCGTGGCGGCCGAAGTGGAGGCGCTCGTCAAGCGGCTGGCCACGCACGAGGGCCCGGTCGAGATCCTGCACGAGATGACCGGGCTTACCCTCGGCGTGCTCGGCAAGACGCTGCTCGACGCCGAACTCGGCGGCTACGAAACGCTCGGCCACTCGTTCGAGGCCGTGCAGGACCAGGCCATGTTCGAGGCGGTCACGCTGAGCATGGTGCCGCAGTGGGTGCCGCTGAAGAAGCAGCTGGAGTTCCGCACCGCGCGCGACGACCTGCGCCGGATCGCCGACGAGCTCGTCGACCAGCGGCTCGCTAACCCGGTCGAGAACGGCGAGGACGTGCTGTCCCGGCTCATCGCGACGGGGTCGGCCGAAGACTCCGGGGACGCCGGCGCGTCCCGCGAGCGCATGCGCGACGAGCTGATCACCCTGCTGCTGGCCGGGCACGAGACCACGGCGAGCACGCTCGGCTGGGCGTTCCACCTGATCGACGAGCACCCCGAGGTCCGCGAACGGCTGCACGCCGAGGCCGTCGAGGTGCTCGGCGAGCGGCTGCCCGGGTACGAGGACCTGCGGCGGCTGACGTTCACCGTGGCGGTCGTCGAGGAGGTCATGCGGCTGTACCCGCCGGTGTGGCTGCTGCCGCGGGTCGCCCAGGCCGACGACGAGATCGGCGGGTACCACGTGCCGGCCGGCTCCGACGTCGTCGTCGTGCCCTACACGCTGCACCGGAACCCGGAGTTCTGGACCGACCCGGAGCGCTTCGACCCGGGACGGTTCGACCCGGCCAACCCGGCCGGGCGGCCGCCGCGGTACGCCTACCTCCCGTTCGGCGCCGGGCCGAGGTTCTGCATCGGCAACAGCCTCGGGGTGATGGAGGCGGTGTTCGTGCTGGCGATGACCGTCAGGGACCTGGAACTGCGCAAGGTGCCGGGCAAGGTCGTCGAACCCGAGGCGATGTTGTCGCTGCGGGTGCGCGGCGGGCTGCCGATGACCGTGCACCCGCGGGCGGCCCGGGCGCTCCGGGACGCCTGATTCTACTGTGGACATTCGACGAGGAGGTAGGCCGGTGCAACCCGAGGCCACCGAAGAAGAACGCGTCAAGAACATGACCCTCGAGGCCTACGCGGACACGATCGTGCCGGGGGAGAAGCGGTTCGACGGCGACCGGGCGGTCGCCGGGGCCGCGCCCGGCCCGGGGTCGGTGGCGGCGGGCGCGCTCGACCTGCTGAACTTCGACGCGACCGGCGTCACGGCCGGCCTGCCCTACCTCGCGCAGTCGCTCAACGACCACGCGAAGTCCTACGCGGGCGAGGTCGAGCTCGAGCTCGACGACGACGTCCCGCCGTTCGTCGCGCTGCCCTACGCGCACCGCCGCGAACTCGTGCGGCGGCTGACCACGCCCGGGCACCCGGAGAAGGACGGCTGGGTCAGCCTCGCGCTGTTCTGCAACATGGCGTACGACAGCGCCCCGCACCTGCACACCGCCGACGCCATCCGCGACGGGCACCCCGGCCTGCTCGCGCTGGGCTACCGGCCGCCGGACGCGGACGGCTTCTGGCGGTTCCCGAAGTACGGCTACGGCCGCAAGCTGGCCGAGCTCCACCCCGACACGACACCTTCCGGGAGCCCGGCATGAGTGCGATCGACCAGACCGACGTCGTCATCGTCGGCAGCGGTTTCGGCGGGTCCATCCCGGCCTACCACCTCGCGGCGGGCGGAGCCAAGGTCACCGTGCTGGAGCGCGGCCCCTGGCTGGCCGCGGACGACTTCGAGCACGACTACCTGCTCGGCTCGTCCTACACCCGCGCGTTCGACTTCGTCGTCGGCGACGGGATGAGCGTGCTGGGTGGCAACTGCGTCGGCGGCGGCAGCGTGGTGTACTTCGCCGCGATGCCGCGCGCGCCCCGGTTCGTGTTCGAGCGCCACGGCAGCATCGGGCGCCGGATGTGGCCGTCCGAGATCTCCCGCGACACGCTGGAGCCGTGGTACGACCGGGTCGACGAGTCGATCCCGGTGTCCAAACAGGACTGGAGTGACGTCTCCTACGCCGGCGGGCTGTGGGCCGCGGCCTGCCACCACTCCGGCCGGACGGCGAACCCGGCGCCGGTGGCGGTGGACAACGCCACCTGCGTCAACTGCAACTTCATGATGGCGGGCTGCAAGTTCGACGCCAAGCGGTCGATGCTGACGAACTACCTGCCCGCCGCGCTGGCGCACGGGGCGAAGATCCGGCCGCTGCACGAGGTCCAGCGGCTCGAACGCACCGAAGACGGCGGCTACCGCGTCCACTTCGACATCGTGGACGAAGAGGACTACCGGGTGCACACCGGCACCGGCGTGATCGAGGCGAAGGTCGTCATCATCGCCGCCGGCGCCGGCGCGACCCCGGTGATCCTGCAGCGGTCGGAGGCCGCGCTGGGCACCATGCCGCACGGCGTCGGCCGGTACTTCTCCGGCAACGGCGAGCGGCTCAACACCGCGATCATCGACGAGGACCGCGTCCGCGAGGTGCTGGGACTGTCCCGTGAGGACGGTCCGGTGTACTCCGCCAACCACATCGGCAAGGGCCCGACCGTCGCGAACTGGGACAAGCTCGACGGCTCGCTGCCGGAGTACGAGCGGTACTCGCTGGAGCAGCTGTACTTCCCGCCGGGCCTGGGCACCATCCTCGCCCAGGTGCCCGGCGGCGAGGAACCGCGCTGGTACGGGGCGGAGAAGAAGGAAATCCTGAAGCAGTGGGCGAACTGGCTCACGATCTTCCTGATGACCGAGGACGACAACGAGGGCGTCTTCGGCGCCCCGCCGCCCACCGGCAACGCCTACCGCATCTCGCAGCAGATGCTCGGCCGCGGTTCGCTGCGCTACGACCCGACCGAGAACACCCGCCACGGCTGGGCGCTCGCGGACGCCGACTGCAAGGCGATCATCGAGAAGGACGGCCTGGCGAAGGTCGCGCCGTGGACGAACGACGTCGTCGGGGCGTACACCGTGCACCCGCTGGCGTCGTGCCGGATCGGCGACGACCCGGCGACGTCCGCGCTGCACCCGAACCACGAGCTGCGCGACCACCCGGGCATCTTCGTCACCGACAGCGCGTCGGTGCCGGGCGCGCTGACGGTGAACCCGGCGATGACCATCGCCGCGCTCGCCGAGCGGTCGGTCCCGGGCATCGTCCGGGAGCTGCAGGCGCGCGGGGTGGACGTCAAGTACGGCGCCCCGGCCCCCGACGGCTCGATCACCGGCCGCCGGGCGGTGTCCAAACTGGACCTGGTCGCCGGCAACTGATGCACGGGTACATGGAACTCGCGCTCCTGGGGTCCTGGGAGCGCGAGTCCGCCGGTTCTCGAGGAGGAACGATGGCGCCCGGATTGGTGCGGTTCGCCCTGCGTCGGACGCTGCGGGACGTGAAGTACGTCGAGGCCGTGCGGCCGGGGCGGGCGCGGGGGCTGGTCAGGGACGTGTACCGGCAGGTGGAGCGGGACTTCGGGATGCTCGCTCCACCCGTCGCGCTGCACTCGCCGGCGCCGGAGGTGCTCGCCGCCGCCTGGCTGATGCTGCGGGAGTCGCTGGTCGCGGGCGGGCTGGCGAGCCGGGCCGACAAGGAGGTCGTCGCGGCCGCGGTGTCGGCGGCGAACTCGTGTCCGTACTGCGTCGAGGTGCACGCGATGGCGCTCGGCTCGCTGGGGGACCCGGCCGCCGCCGCGGCCATCGAGGCCGGCGACGCCGGGGCCATCCCGGACCGGGACACCCGGGCCCTGGCGGCGTGGGCGCGGGGCGAAGGCCTTCTGCCCGCGGACGTGCCCGCCGGCACCGCCGCCGAGTTCACCGGCGTGGCCGTGGCGTTCCACTACCTCAACCGGATGGTGAGCGTGTTCCTCGGCCCGTCGCCGCTGCCGGACGCCGTTCCGCCGTCGGCACGGGCGAAAGCCCGGGCGGTGCTGGGGCTCCTGCTCAAACCGGGGGACGCGCCGCCGGCCGGGGAGGCGCTGGGCCTGCTCCCGGCCACTCCCGCCGACGGCCCGGGCTGGGCGCCACCGGGCGGCACCCTCGCGGACGCCTTTTCGCGCGCGCGGGCGGCGATCGAAGCCGCCGGGGAACGCTCGGTGCCGCCCCGGGTGCGGGACCTCGTCCGGCGCGAGCTCAAGGCGTGGGACGGCAGACCGCCCGGGCTGAGCCGGGCCTGGGCCGAGCCGGTGCTCGCCGAGCTGCCCGCCGGCGAACGCGCGGCGGGCCGGCTGGCGCTGGGCACCGCCAAGGCGGCCTACCAGGTCGACGCCGCCGACATCGCCGCCGTCCGTCCGGAAAGGACGGACGATCGTGGCCTGGTGGAGCTGGTGTCGTGGGCGGCTCTCACCGCGGCCGTGGCGGCCGGTGAGCGGCTGTGGCACCGCCCGCGAAGAGAAGACTCCCCAGGTCGGCGCGGGTGATGATCGAAAGGTCAGATCGCCCGCCGGGGCGCGCAGCACCGGGACGCACCGAGTTCGCAGCCCGGTCCGTGCCGTCGCCCCGGGGATCCCGATCTGACGGACGGCGGTCGCCGCGACGGTGGCCCCTTACCCCGCCATTCCCGCGGCGGCCGCCGTCCCACCATCTTTCGGGGGTCCGGGTGGCGGAGCCCCCGGCCCGGGGCGGAGCCCCGATTGTCACGGAGAAGACGTCGCACCGGTGAGAGGACTGACAGGTGACTGACACCACGGGCGTGATCGCCGACTTGACCGCCGAGGCCGCCGAAGTGGACGCGCTCGTCGCCGGTCTTCCCGAAGCGGGGTGGGACATTCCGACCCCGGCGCCGGGCTGGGCGGTCCGGCACCAGATCGCGCACCTCGCGTTCATCTTCCGGATCGCCGGCCTTTCGGCCGCGCAGCCGGAGGCCTTCGTCCAGATGACGAAGTCGCTCGCGTCGGTCGGGTTCGAGAAGGCCGTCGAAGGCGCGTTGCAGGAGTTCGTCCACGACCCCGCCGAGGTGCTGCTGAGCCGCTGGCGCGCCGAGCGCGACACCGGGATCAAGGCCCTCGCGGCCGTGCCCGGCGACCGGCTGGTGCCGTGGCTGGTGAACCCGCTGCCGCCGTACGTGCTGGCCTGTGCCGGGATGATGGAGCTGTTCGGCCACGGCCAGGACGTCGCCGACGCGCTGGGCGTGCGCCTCGCGCGCACCGACCGGATCAAGCACCTGGTGGGGTTCGCCGTGCGGGTCCGGGACTTCGGCTACGAGGCGCGGAACCTGACGCCGCCGGCGGAGGAGTTCCGGTACGACCTCACCGCGCCCTCGGGCGCGCTCTGGTCGTTCGGGCCCGCCGACGCGACCCAGCGGGTGAGCGGCAGCGCCGAGGACTTCTGCCTGCTCGTCACCCGGCGGCGGCACCGCTTCGACCTCGACGTACGGGCGGAGGGCACGCTGGCGGACCAGTGGCTCGACATCGCCCAGGCCTATCGCGGGCCGGCCGGCCAGGGCCGCCGTCCCGGCCAGTTCAACGACTGACCATGCCTGTCTGTCCTCAGTGGACAGTGCAGATCCTTGTTCCAGCGTGCTGACGTGCGGGCCGGGGCAGGGAGAAAGAAGACGGTCCGCACCGGCCGGGAGATGCTGACCCGGTGGCCCGGTGCGACCGGGTGAACCGGGCGGCGGCGCCGCCGCCGCCCGAGAAGACAGACCGGCGACGGGACCCCGTTCCGCGCCGGAGGACAGCGGGGACCTGATGGTTCCGGTGATACGGGGCTCGAGAGCCAGTGGGAGTGCGGTGGCATGAGCGTAGAGCGGATTTCGATCGTCGGTATCGGGCTCCGATACCCCGACGCGAGTTCTCCGGAGGAGCTCTGGGAAAACGTGCTGGCCGGGCGCCGGGCGTTCCGCAGGCTGCCGGACGAGCGGATGAACCGGGCGGACTACTACTCGCCCGACCCGAAAGCACCAGACCGCTTCTACGCGCAGAAGGCGGCCGTGCTGCGGGACTACGAATTCGACCGGGTGGCGCACAAGGTCGCCGGCAGCACCTTCCGGGCGACCGACACGACGCACTGGCTGGCGCTCGACGTCGCCGCCGCGGCCCTCGCGGACGCCGGCTTCGGCGAAGGTGAGGGTGCCCCGCGGACGACCACCGGTGTCGTCATCGGCAACAGCCTCACCGGGGAGTTCTCCCGCGCCAACATCATGCGGCTGCGCTGGCCGTACGTCCGCCGCACGGTCGCGGCGGCGCTGAACTCCCGCGGCTGGGAGGACGAAGACACCGCGAGCTTCCTGCGGGAACTGGAGGTCCAGTACAAGGACCCGTTCCCCGAGATCAACGAGGACAGCCTCGCGGGCGGCCTGGCGAACACCATCGCCGGCCGCGTCTGCAACCACTTCGACTTCGCCGGCGGCGGGTACACCGTCGACGGCGCCTGCTCGTCCTCGCTGCTTTCCGTGGTGACCGCGGCCAACGCGCTCGCCCAGGGCGACCTCGACCTCGCCATCGCCGGCGGCGTCGACCTCTCGATCGACCCGTTCGAGGTGATCGGCTTCGCGAAGACCGGCGCGCTGGCCAAGCGCGAGATGAAGGTCTACGACGCCGACTCCAACGGCTTCTGGCCCGGCGAGGGCTCGGGCATGCTCGTCCTGATGCGCGAGAGCGACGCGCTGGAGCAGGGCAAGCGGATCTACGCGTCGATCGGCGGCTGGGGCGTCTCCTCCGACGGCAAGGGCGGCATCACCCGGCCCGAGGCGGCCGGGCACCGGCTGGCCCTCAAGCGCGCCTACGACCGCGCCGGCTACGGCGTCGAGACCGTTTCCTACTTCGAAGGCCACGGCACCGGCACCGCGCTGGGCGACGCCACCGAGATCGAGGCGCTGTCCACCGCCCGCCGCGACGCCGACCCGCTGGCCAAGCAGGCCGCGCTGTCGACCATCAAGGGCAACATCGGGCACACCAAGGCCGCGGCCGGTGTCGCCGGCCTGATCAAGGCGACGCTCGCGGTCTACCACCAGGTCATCCCGCCCGCCACCGGGCACTTCGACCCGCACGAGTCGCTCACCGGCTCGTCGGCGCGGATGTACGTCCCGCGCGACGCGACGCTGTGGCCGGAGGACCAGCCGGTCCGCGCGGGAGTCTCCGCGATGGGCTTCGGCGGGATCAACTCGCACGTCACGGTCACCGAGGCGCCGACCGCGCCCCGCCGCCGCGAGATCGACGAGCGGGCCCGCTCGCTGGTCGCCGGCCGGCAGGACGCCGAGCTGCTGCTGTTCGACGCCGTCGACGTCGCGACCCTGCGCGGCAACATCGCGGCCACGCTGGAAGTCGTTCCGAAGCTGTCGTTCGCCGAGCTGACCGACCTCGCCGCCCAGCTGGCGAAGGACCTGTCGGGCAAGCCGGTGCGCGCCGCGGTCGTCGCGGCCAACCCGGAGCACGCCGAGCGGAAGCTGACCAAGCTGCTTGAGCAGCTCGAGTCGGGTGACT
This sequence comes from Amycolatopsis sp. NPDC051128, assembly GCF_040682715.1. Classification (NCBI taxonomy): domain Bacteria; kingdom Bacillati; phylum Actinomycetota; class Actinomycetes; order Pseudonocardiales; family Pseudonocardiaceae; genus Amycolatopsis; species Amycolatopsis sp. NPDC051128. The sequence goes on from NZ_JBFBBN010000050.1 coordinate 41,768, forward strand.
CGATCTTCGACGCGGCCGACGGCATCTTCGCGAGCAACCGCGGGGCCGCCGCCCCGAAGATCGGCTACCTGTTCCCCGGCCAGGGGTCCGGGCGCGGCGGCGAGAGCGCCCTGCGCCGCCGGTTCACCGTGGCCGACGAGATCTTCCGCGCCGCGGCGCTGCCGGCCGCCGGCGACCAGGTCGCCACCGAGGTGGCCCAGCCGCGGATCGTCACCGGTTCGCTGGCCGCGCTGCGGGTGCTGCGCTCGTTCGGCATCGAGGCCTCGACCGCGACCGGGCACAGCCTCGGCGAGCTGACCGCCCTGCACTGGGGTGGCGCGCTCGACGAACGCGGGCTGCTGGAGCTGGCGAAGGTCCGCGGCAAGGTGATGGCCACGACGACCGGCGACGGCACCGGCGCGATGGCGGGCATCGCCGCCTCGGCCGGCCGGGTCGAGGAGCTCGGCCTGGGCGACGACGTCGTCATCGCCGGCTACAACGCACCGGAGCAGACCGTCATCTCCGGGCCGGCCGAGGCGATCGACCGCATCGTCGCCAGGGCCAAGGCCCAGGGCGTCGGCGCGACCCGCATCAAGGTCTCGCACGCCTTCCACTCGCCGGCCGTCGAACCGGCCGCGAACGCCATGACCGAGCGGCTGGGCGAGTTCACCTTCGCCCGGCTGGAGCGGCCGGTGGTCTCCACTGTCAGCGGCGACGTGCTGCACGCCGCCGAGAACCTGCCCGAGCTGCTGCGCGACCAGATCGTGCTGCCGGTCCGCTTCCGCGAGGCCGCCGCCAAGGTGGCCGAGCGCAGCGACCTGGTGGTCGAGGTCGGCCCCGGCCGGGTGCTGACCGGGCTGTTCGAGGAGATCGCGCCGGGGACGCCGGTACTCGCGATCGACACGGACAACGCGTCGCTGCAGGCCCTGCTGCGGGTCGTCGGCGCGGCGTTCGCGCTCGGCGCGCCGATCTCGGTCGACGCGCTGTTCGAGGGACGCGTCGTGCGTGCCCTGCCGGCCGACGGGGTGTACAACTTCCTCGCCAGCCCGTGCGAGGCGGCCCCGTCGATCGACAGCGAGCTGGCCGCCGAGCTCGCCGCGGAGAAGGCCCAGGCCGCCGAGGCCGACGCCGGAACCGCCGACGGCGACTCCGGCTCGACCCTGGACCTGCTGCGCAAGCTCGCCGCCGAGCGCGTCGAGCTGCCGCTGGAAGCGGTCACCGCCGACACCCACCCGCTCGACGACCTGCACCTGTCGTCGATCACGGTCGGGCAGCTGGTCAACGACGTCACCCGGGCGCTGGGCCGGCCCGCGCTGGAAGGCATGCCGAACTTCGCGACGGTGTGCCTGGGTGAGCTCGCCGAGATGATCGACGAGCTGGCGCAGACGGCGAAGCCGAGCGACACGGGCAAGGGCGAGGCCCCGGGCGTCGGACCGTGGGTCCGGCCGTTCGCGGTCGAGTACGTGCCCGCGCCGCGGCCCAACGCGGACCTCACGCCGGGCGCAGGCCACGCCGAATGGCAGGTCTTCTCGACGCCGCGGCACCCGCTGGCCGAACCGCTGAGGGCCGCGCTCGCGGCGTCCGGCGCCGGCGACGGTGTGGTGCTCTGCCTGCCGGCGGACTGCGACTCCAGCCACGTCGGCCTGTTCCTCGACGCCGGCCGCGCCGTCATGGCCGCCCCCAACGGCACGCGCTTCGTGGTCGTGCACCACGGCTACGGCGCCGCCGGCCTGGCCAGGACCCTGCGGCTCGAGGACCCGTCGGCGAAGACGACGATCATCGACTTCGCGAACCCGACACCGTCCGATGTGGACGAGATCGCCGAAGCCGTGCACACCGTGGTGGCCGAGGTCGCCGCGACCACGGACTTCACCGAAGCCCGCTACGGCGCCGACGGCGGGCGCACGGTGCCGCGGCTGTCCGCGCTGCCGGCGCCGAAGCCCGGCCCGATCCGCGACTCGCTGGACTCCTCGGACGTCCTGCTCGTCACCGGTGGCGGCAAGGGCATCACCGCGGAGAGCGCGCTGGCGCTGGCCAAGGACTCCGGGGCCAGGCTGGCCCTGCTCGGGCGGTCCGACCCGGAGTCCGACAGCGAGCTGGCGGAGAACCTCGACCGCATGGAGGCGGCGGGCATCCGCTACCGCTACGAGCGCGCCGACGTCACCAGCGCCCCGCAGATCGCCGAGGCGGTCGCCCGGGTCCAGGCCGAGTTCGGCCCGGTCACGGCGATCCTCCATGGCGCGGGCCGCAACGAACCGGCCGCCCTCTTCAGCCTCACCGAGGACAGCTTCCGCAAGACGCTCGCACCGAAGATCGGCGGGCTCAACGCGGTGCTCGCCGCGGTGGACCAGGACAAGATCAAGCTCCTGGTCACCTTCGGCAGCATCATCGGCCGGGCGGGCCTGCGCGGGGAAGCGCACTACGCCACGGCGAACGACTGGATGACCGAGCTGACCCTGCGCTTCGGCCAGGAACACCCGCAGGCGCGGGCGATCGCGCTGGAGTGGTCGGTCTGGTCGGGCACCGGCATGGGCGAGAAGCTCGGCGTCGTCAGCGCCCTGATGCGCGACGGCATCACGCCGATCCCGACGGAGGAGGGCATCACCATCCTCCGCCAGGTGCTGGCCGACCCGGCCGCGCCGCCGGTGCTGGTGGTCTGCGGCCGCACGTCGGGGCTGGCCACGCTGCCGATCCAGAAGCGCGAGCTGCCGCTGACCCGGTTCGTCGACCGCGCGGTCGTGCACTACCCGGGCGTCGAACTGATCACCGAGGCCGACCTGTCCGACGGCGCCGACCCGTACCTGACCGACCACCTGCTCGACGGGCAGCTGCTGTTCCCGGCGGTGCTCGGCATGGAGGCGATGACGCAGGCCGCGGCGGCGACGCTGGACCGCACCGGCACCCCGGTGCTCTCCGACGTCGAGTTCCTCCGGCCGATCATCGTCTCGCCGGGCGGGTCGACCACGGTCCGGCTGGCCACGCTGGCCCGCGACGCCGACACCGTCGACGTCGTGATCCGCAGCGAAGAGACCGGCTTCAGCGCCGACCACTTCAAGGCGCGGCTGAGCTTCGCCCGGCCGGCGGAGATCGGCGAGTGCGTCCCCCGCGACGTCGCGCTGCCGCCGGTCCCGGTGGAGCCGATCAGCGAGCTGTACGGCTCGGTCCTGTTCCAGGGCAAGCGGTTCCAGCGGGTCCTCGGCTACCGCCGGGCGAGCGCCCGGCACGCGGTCGCCGAGATCTCGACCAGCGCGGACCACTACTGGTTCGCCCCGTTCCTCCCGCAGGAGCGGCTGCTGGCCGACCCGGGCACCCGCGACGCGATGATGCACGCGATCCAGTGCTGCGTCCCGGACGCGACGCTGCTGCCGCAGGGCATCGAGAAGCTGTACCTGGCCGAGCCGGGCCGTCAGCACGACGAGTACGTCCTGCTGGACGCGAAGGAACGTCTCCAGGACGGCGACAGCTACATCTACGACCTCGACGTGCGCAACCCGGACGGCACGCTGGTCGAGCGCTGGGAAGGCCTGAAGCTGCGCGCGGTCCGCAAGCGCGACGGCGCCGGGCCGTGGGTCCCGTCGATGCTCGGGTCCTATGTGGAGCGTGCGTGCGAGCGGCTGCTCGGCGCGACGCGGTCGGTGGTGCTGGAACCGGACCCGATCGGCCGCCCGGCCGAGGGCATCGCCGAGCGGAGGGCGCAGACCGCGCTCGCCGCGGGCCGCGCGCTCGACCGGCCGGTCGAGGTCCGGTACCGCCCCGACGGCAAACCTGAGTGCGACGGCGTCCAGGTCACCGCGTCGCACACCTCGCAGCTGACCCTCGTGGTCGCCGGCGCCGACCAGGTCGCCTGCGACATCGAGACGGCGATCGAACGCACCGAGGAGGACTGGGCCGGGCTGCTGGGCGAAGAGCTCCTCGCCCTCGGCCGGCTGCTGGCCGCGGACACCGGGGAGCCGATCAGCGTCGCCAACACGCGGGTCTGGAGCGCGCTGGAGTGCGTGCGCAAGACCGGCTCGATGACCCAGGCGCTGACCGTGCGCCAAGTCGACGCCGACGGGTGGGCCCTGCTCGCCTCCGGCAGCGCCCGGATCGCCACCTGGTCGACCACCGTCAACGACCGGACCGACCCGATCGTGTTCGCCGTGCTCCACGCAGAGGGGATCTGAAGATGACCGACTACTACGAGATCCGCCACACGGTCGGCTTCGAAGAGACCAACCTGGTGGGCAACGTCTACTACGTGAACTACGTGCGCTGGCAGGGCCGGTGCCGCGAGATGTTCCTCAAGGAGAAGGCGCCGGCGGTGCTCGAGGAGGTCCGCCACGACCTCAAGCTGTTCACCCTCAAGGTGGAGTGCGAGTTCTTCGCCGAGATCACCGCGTTCGACGAGCTGTCCATCCGGCTGCGGCTGGAAGAGCTCACCTCGACGCAGATCCAGTTCGCCTTCGACTACGTCCACCTCCGTGAGGAGGGCGAGGTGCTGGTGGCCAGGGGACGGCAGCGCATCGCCTGCATGCGCGGGCCCAACACGGCCACCGTGCCGTCGCGGGTCCCCGAGCAGCTGCGCGAGGCACTGGTTCCCTACTCGACGGCCGCGGTCAACGGCAAGGGAGTCTGAAGTGGGCTACGAATCGGAGCCTCCCGTGCTGAAGCGGCTGCCGAGGTCACCAGGCCGCCGCCTCGCCTCTCCTCAGCCGGGACTACGGCAGGTGATGTCGCAGTTCGCCACCGGGGTCACGGTGCTGACGGCGGGCGGGGAGAACGCGCACGGCATGACCGCGAACGCGTTTTCCTCGGTGTCGCTGGAACCGCCGATGGTGCTGTGCTGCGTGTCCAAGGCGGCCCGGATGCACGACGCGATCGTCACCGCGGGCTCGTTCGGGGTGAACATCCTCGCGGCGGACCAGCAGGAGACGTCGAAGTACTTCGCCGACTGGCGGCGGCCCGACGGGATGGCGCAGTTCGAAGCCGTCGCCTACACGCCGGGGCGCAACACCGGGGCACCGCTGCTGAACGGTGCGCTGGCCTGGCTGGAGTGCGAGCTGGCGCAGGTGCTGGAGGGCGGTGACCACTCGATCTTCCTGGGCCGGGTGCTCGCCACCAACCGCGGCACCGGCGAGCACGCGCTGATCTTCTACGGCGGCGCCTACCACCACGTCGACGGGCAGGCCCGCGCGGCCTGAAGGAGGACGGTCATGCTGATCGCGGTCACGGGCGGCACCGGCTTCCTCGGCGCCCACACGGTCGCGGCGCTGCTGCGGCGGGGGCACCGGGTCCGGCTGCTCGCCCGTGACCCCGCCGCCGTTCCGTCGACAGTCGACGTGGTGGCCGGTGACGTCACGGATCCGGCCGCGGCGTCGCGGCTGGTGGCGGGGGCGGACGCGCTGCTGCACGCGGCCGGCGTCTACACGTTCGACAGCCGGCGCCGCGACGAGCTGCGGCGGGTGAACGTCCGCGGCACCGAGGTGGTCCTCGCCGCCGCCCGCCGGGCGGGCACCGGCCGGATCGTGCACGTGTCGACGGTCGGGGCGCTGTACCCGGCGACCACGCCGTCGATCGGGGTTTCGAGCCCGGTCGGCGGATCGCGGGAGCCCTACCTCGCGTCGAAGGCGGCGGCCGAGCGGATCGCGCGGCAGCACCGGTCGGCAGGCGCGCCGGTCGTCGTCACGTATCCGCCGGCCCTGCTCGGCCCGGACGACCCGCGCCTGAGCGACCAGAACGCCCGCCTGCGGGACGTCCTGCGCGGGCTGACGCCGATCTGGCCGGGCGGCGGGCTCCCGATCGGGGACGTCCGCGACTCGGCGGAGCTGCACGCCCGGCTCCTCGGCGGGGAGGTGCCCGGCGCCGCGTTCTTCGGGCCGGGGCACTTCCTGACCACCCGGGAGTACCTGGCCACGGTCCGGGCGGCGACCGGGCGCGCGCTGCCGGCGGTGTTCCTGCCGCCGCGGGCGCTGTACCCGGTGGGGCGGTTCGCCGACCGGCTGCAGCGCGGGTGGCCGTGGACGTTGCCGGTGCAGTACGGCGCGATCCACGTCTGCGCGACGGCGGTGCCCGTCGCCCGGGACGCCCCCACCGGGGGCGTGCCGGCGCGGCCGGTGTCCGAAACCGTCCGCGACACGGTGGCCTGGTTGCACGCGACCGGGCGGATCACGGACCGGCAGGCGGGCACTCTGTCCACTGTGTCCCCGCCGGACGTCAGCAGGCATCGAGCAGTTCTCACCGGTCCCGGACCCGGGGCCGTCCAGACCGAGGAGGTCCTGCCATGACCACCAGCGACGCCGGGCACGCGGACACCGGTGACCGGTACCCCGCGGCGGTTTCCGCCCTGCCGACCGGCGATGCCCTGGTCCGCCCGATGCCCCGGCTGGGCCGCGGCATCGTGTGGTCCGACATCGTCGCCGAGATCGAGCGGGACCACCGGGCCCGGATGAGGGATGCCGCGTGAGCGGAAGCCAGGAGTCCGGCGCCGCGCGGGCCGACGACGCCGAGGTGGTGCCGGTCCCCGACACGCTCCGGCGCCGCCGGATGAGCCGCTCGACGTCGTCCGGGGACGCCGAGGTCATCGAGCTGGCCCGCGCCGCCGACCTGGCGCGGCCGTCGCCGCCCGACATGCCGCTGCTGCGCCGTCGCCGCGAGGAGCTGCGCTCGCACATCCACGAGGGCAAGCTCGACGCCGTCCGGCGCCAGCACTCGCTGGGCAAGCTGACCGCGCGCGAACGGCTGGCCCTGCTGCTCGACGACGACTCCTTCACCGAGATCGAGCCCTACCGGCGCCACCAGGCGAGCGGGCCGGGCCTGGCGGGCAACCGCCCGCACACCGACGGCGTGGTCGCCGGCTCCGGCACGATCGACGGGCGCCGGGTGTTCGTCTACGCCCAGGACTTCACGCTCTTCGGCGGTTCGCTCGGCGAGGCGCACGCGGCGAAGATCCACAAGGTGCTCGACCTCGCGGTGGCCAACGGCGCCCCGGTGATCGGGCTCAACGACAGCGGCGGCGCCCGGATCCAGGAGGGTGTCCTCGCGCTCAACGGCTACGGCGGCATCTTCCGCCGCCAGGTCGAGGCGTCCGGGGTGATCCCGCAGATCAGCGTCATCCTCGGCCCGTGCGCGGGCGGCGCGGCGTACTCGCCGGCGCTGGCGGACTTCACGTTCATGGTGCGCGACACCGCGCGGATGTACCTGACCGGGCCCGACGTCGTCGAGGCCGTGAGCGGCCAGCGCGTCACGCACGAAGAGCTCGGCGGCGCGGACGTCCACGGCAGCGCCTCCGGCGTCGCGACGGTGGTGCACGACGACGAGGAGAGCTGCCTCGCCGACGTCCGGTACCTGGTGTCGCTGCTGCCGTCGAACTACCTCGACCTGCCGCCGGCGACCGCGCCGACGAACGCGAAGGACGACTACCGGCCCCGGCTGGCGGACCTGGTGCCGGTGGAGCCGAACCAGCCGTACGACATGCGGGACGTCTTCGCCGAGGTCGCCGACGACGGCGAGTTCTTCGAGCTGCACGAAGGCTGGGCGCGCAACGTGCTGTGCGCGCTGGCGCGGATCGACGGCCGCGTGGTCGGCCTGGTCGGCAACCAGCCGATGGTGTTCGCCGGCGTGCTCGACGGGCCGGCGTCGCAGAAGGCCGCACGGTTCGTGCGGTTCTGCGACGCGTTCGGCATCCCGCTGGTGAGTCTCGTGGACGTGCCGGGGTTCCTGCCCGGGGTGGAGCAGGAGCGCGGCGGCATCATCCGCCAGGGCGCGCAGCTGCTGCACGCGTACTGCGAGGCGACGGTCCCGCGGATCCAGGTGATCCTGCGCAAGGCGTACGGCGGCGCGTACATCGTGATGGACTCGCGGTCGATCGGCTGCGACCTGTCGCTGGCGTGGCCGACGAACCAGATCGCGGTGATGGGCGCGGAGGGCGCGGTGAACGTCCTGTACCGCCGCGACCTCGCGGCTTCGGCCGACCCGGCGGCACTGCGGGCGAAGCTGGTGGCGGAGTACACGGAGGAGTTCCTGAACCCCCAGTACGCGGCGGAGCGAGGCCTGGTCGACGACATCATCGACCCGGCAGAGACCCGCGCGGCGGTGGCACGCGGGCTGGCGATGCTGCGCGACAAGCGCAAGCCGGCCCCGGGCCGCAAGCACAGCAACCTGCCGATCTGAACCGGCGGACGGAGGTGGTCGCGGTGTCCGCGATCCGTGTGGTCCACGGCGCCCCGGACGACTGCGAGCTGGCGGCCCTGGTGGCGGTGCTGCAGGCGGTCCGGGTGGCCCGGGAGCCGGCGGTTCCGGGGTCGTCGGCGTGGGGAGATCCGGCTTGGCGGGCCCGAGAGCCGCGGGCCGCGACGGGGGCTTGGCGGATGTCGGGCCTGCCGCACTGAGAGCGCGCGGGGTCCGCTCGGTGTCGTGCGGTCGCGTCCGGCACGAGGGTCCCGGTGTCGCGCGCGGAGGCGGCCGGCGCGCGGACCTCCGAAGTCGAGTCCTACCGCCGGTAACCCGGATCTCGCGTGATTGAGCACGTAACTCGCGTGATTGAGCACGTAACTCGCGTGATTGGGGCCGGATCTCGCGAGTTACGGCTTCGATCACGCGAGTTACGGCTTCGATCACGCGAGTTACGGCTTCGCCGGCCCCGCACCGCGCGGCCGTGGCCGGTTGCCCGGCCCCGTGCAGACTCCCGGGGGCGCGGCGATGTAGTCATTGCTGTCGGCCGAGCGCCGTCCGGGAGAGGCCTCAGGCCACGCGGCCCGGCATCTCCCGCAACTTCCGCGCCGCCGCCTGCTCGCGGCTCGGTGAGTGCGTCGTGTGGTCCGGGTGGACCGCCACGTACCGCACCTCGCCGTCCGAGAACGCCTCCACGTCCGTGCGCTCGCCCGGCCTGAACTCCGCTCCGCACACCGCGCACGTGCGCTGGCGGTCCGCCGCGCCGCCGAGGGTCTTCCGTTCGTCCGTCATGCGCGCACCTCGCCGTCGAGTGTCGTCGCTTCCAGTGCACCTCGCGCCGCCCGCCCGTGGCCACTCGAAAGCTGCGCACGCCAGCGGTTCCCATCCGATCCTCGACCCTCGCGGCGCATGGTGATCCCACACACCGACACCACGGAGGAACGCCATGACAGCAGCAGCGGTCCCGGCCGACGACTGGACCCCGCCACCCACCGAGGACCCGCGCGGGCTCCGGCTGGTGGCCGCGCCCGAGCCGGCCGAAGAGGAGCTCGGCGAGCACATCGTGCTCGGCTACAACTGAGCGGCGGGCTCCGGCGCCGGACACGGACGGTGCCGGAGCGCAAGCTCGGAGATGAGCACCGCACCGCTCGCCGTGGAGAATTGACGATGTTCGGGCCGGAGTGTCACCGCAGCACGGTTGGGAGGCCGGCAGATGGCAATGCGCCTCCAGCTCACGGCGGGCATCGAAGTCCTCGAAAGCTGGGCCGAGACGGCGACGCAGGCGGAGCGGAACGTCGTCTACGAGGCATTGTTCGCTGTCGGCGACGGTTCCGCCTTTCTCGTTTACGACATTTTCGGCGACCCCCACGATCCCGGCAATTTCCTCGTCATGGTGAAACCGGGACTGGTCATGAAAGTGATGGTGCAGCGCGCCGATTCCGCGTTCGAAATTCGCTACGTCGGAGCGGTCGAAGACCCGGTCGATGCCGCCGCCGCACCTCAGGAGACGTCCAGCCCCGAGTGACCGATCCGGGAAAGTGCTGGTCCGAACGGCCTAATGTGAGTTCGCGGCCGGTCGCGCGGCGTTCCCGCCGATCGGCCGCCGGATATCGGGCGCCAGGACGTGTATTCCTCACCTTGACAGCGTATCTTGCGGTGTGAAAGCCTTTGTGTGTTCGCTGGTCAGGCCGCTATTTCTGGGGTGGGTAAACGTAGGAGGCTGCACCATGTCTTCACCGGAATTGCCAGGACTCGATGTTTCCAGCCGCGTGCGCGCCCGGGACGTCCAGATGACCGGGACCGCCGACCTCGGCCGCCGGGTGCTCATGATCACCGGCGCCATCGACACCACCGACCACGACGTCTCGGTGAGCGTCAGCCTCCCCGAGCCCGGCCGCTGGCAGGTCATCAAGGCCGAGACCAACCTGACCGACCAGACGTGGGTCGCGATGCAGGCCGTGATGGACGAGGACTCGACGTTCCTCGACGACGAAATGCTGATGTCGCCGCAGTTCGCGAAGAGCTTCATGACGCCGGACCAGCGCCGCCTCACCTTCTACGAAGGCGAGGTCCGCCCGGGCGAGACCGTCCTGAAGACGTATTCGATGGAGACCGGCGGCCGCAAGCCGACTTACTTCTACTCGCGCTACAGCCCGATCGCCACCGACAGCGCCGAGCAGTCCCAGCAGACGCTGGACGAGCTGGTCACCAACGGGATGGGTCAGCGGCCGGTCGTGGAGCTGATCGTCCCCGTCACGGTGCTCTGAGCCGGCGGCGGGGCGAGCAGTGATCTCGTTCGTACCGGAACCGCACCTGCTCGACTCACCGCGTGGCCGTGACTGGCCGCGCCTGCGGGCCCCGGTGCGTGACCAGGATGCCGCGCCACCGCCGTTCGCCGAGGTCGCCATCGTCGGAGCCGGTCCCGCCGGCCTCGCGGTGGCCTCGGCGCTGTGGCACCACGGCGTGCGCGACGTCGTCCTGCTCGACCGGGCCGGTGAGCCCTGTCAGCGGTTCTTCGGCCGGATCGACCTGCTCGGCCAGCGGGTGCTGCGTTCGCCGTACGAACACCACCCCGGCGTCGAGGGCTACCGCGACTGCGAGCTGCTGGACTTCGCGCGGCTGCACTGGTCGCGGCTGACCCCGGTGGAACGCCGGGAGATCCGGATGGCGCAGGCCGGGCACCGGTCGGTGGTCCCGGTCGACGTCTTCGACGCCTACTGCGCGCACCTGGTCGCGAGCCACCACGTCGCCGAGCGCACCTGGCGCGCGTCCGTCCGCGAAGTCCGGCCCACCACCGACGCGGTCACCGTCCTCGCCGACCGCTTCACGGTCACGGCCCGGCATGTGGTGCTGTGCCTCGGCGAGGAACGGCGTCCCGCCCCGGAATCCTGGTGGGGTGGCGGCCGTCCGCCGTCCGGTGTGTCCTATTGGGACGAACCGCTGCCGCGCGGCGGACAGCGCCAGATCGTCGTCGGCGCCGGGCTGACCGCGGCCCACCTGATCGGCAACGCGCTGGCCGCCGGGCGGGAGGTGCACTGGGTGATCCGGGAGACCGGAGAACGGTTTCAGTGCGCCGACGTCAACTCCACGTTCTTCCGGCCCGAGGGCCGCGCCCGCTTCGACCGCGTCACCTGGGACGAGCGGCTGGGGCTGATGGCGCGGTTCCGGCGGGCGTCGATCATGTTCGAGTTCCGCCCGATGCTCGAGCGGGCCGAAGCCGAGGGACGTCTGGTCGTGCACCGCGGCGAGGCGGTCACCACGGTGGCCGACGGCGCCGCCGTGCGTCTCGACGGGGGCCGCGTGATCAGCGGCGACCTCGCGGTGCTGGCGCTGGGGACGGCCCCCTCGATCGGCACGCGGCTGCTTCCGCCGGACCTCGTCGCGGAGCGCGACGGCTGGCCGTCGCTGGACGAGCGGACCCTGGGTTACGAGCGGGCGCCGCGGGTCTCGGTGGTCGGCGCCGCGGCCGGGATGGTGCTGGGCCCGGCGGCCCGCAACATCGACGGCCATCGCGTCGCCACCGCCCGGGTCGCGGCCGCGATCGCCGGGCGGCTGAGCCAGGAGAGCGTCGCGCCGCAGCGGGTGGTGGCGCGTGTCTGACAACCGGTTCGTCCTGCCCGCGGTCGACGAGCCCGGCACCACCGAAGCCGGCATCATCCTGCTGGGCCTGGACGTCGACCGGCTGCTCGCCGGCGTCGGCTTCGCCCGGCTAGCCGACGACGCCGCCCTGGTCACCCAGGCCGTCGACCAGGCCCGGCACGGCGCGTTCGCGGTCGACCTGGCCGAACTGGTCGAGCTCGGCCTGGAGCGCTGGCTGGCGGTCCGGAGCACGCTGCCCGAGCCCCGCTCCGGCGAGCCGGGAGCGTTGCGCCGGGAGTGGGAGCGCGCGCTGGACCGCGTCACCGACGCCGTCCCGGACGCCGGCCCCGCCTCGGTCGGGTATCTGACGGCCTGCCTGCTGCGCCGCACCGAAGTCGACAGGTTCGCCGAAAGGGGAGAGCCCGATGTCCTACCTGAGATCCCTGCCCGCTGAGACGACCCTGCTGCAGGTGTTCCGGGCCAACCCGGATCCGGCGCGGCACCTGCTGGACCTCCACGAGGTGGTGATGCGCGGCGAGTCGCCGTTCACCGCGGGGGAGCGCGAGCTGATCGCGGCGTACGTGTCCGGGGTGAACAGCTGCGGCTACTGCCACGGCATCCACACGATCACCGCGGAGGCGTTCGGCGTGCCGGAGGGGCTGCTGGCGGCCGCGGTCGCCGACCTCGACTCGGCGCCGGTCGACGACAAGATCCGGCCCGTGCTGGCCTATGTCGGCAAATTGACCCGCACGCCGTCCCGGATGACCGAGGAAGACGCCGAAGCCGTGTTCGCCGCCGGCTGGGACGAGCAGGCGCTGAACGACGCGGTACTGGTGTGCGCGCTGTTCAACTTCATGAACCGCATGGTGGAAGGGCTGGGAATCCGCGCGGACGAGGCGTATGCGACGACGTCCGGGCTGCGGTTGAAAGAAGGCGGATACGCGGGCCTGGCCGAATTGCTGTGAGAACGACGTTTTCGTCGTGAAGAACCCGTTCCGTCAGCGTCGCGCGTCCGAGGTTCGTTGACAGGGACCCGGGGTTGCGCCCCAATGTGGCGTTGGTTGCGTCTGACGCACCGAACGCCACATTGGGTGCGTTGGACGCACCGAACGCCACATTGGGGCGCTTGGCCCGAACGTCAAACAACTTGCGTCAGGCAGCCGACGCAGTGACAGATTGCTTGCCGCCCGGCCACACCCGGCGCGGATGTGTCCCCTCATCCGCGAGCCGGCCGCCGTCGGCGCTATTCTTCCGCGCACACCGCGGCGCCCGGCGCCGTTCCGCGAGACGCGCGCCCCAGCGTGGGGGCGCCGAGTGCAGTGGGAGTAGCAGGGTGGCTTTCGACGCGGCGGGCAGTTCGGCGGAGACGATCTCATTGTGGTCGCTGGCCGAGGACAGTCTCGTCGAATTCGGTGACGACACGTCGCTGGTCGTGGTCACTCGCTGGGGCGAGTTCGATTTCCCGGACGCCGGGCCGCTGGTCCGGGAAGCGCTTCGCCGGATGGCGCTCGGCCCGGTTTCGCTGGCGAACGTGGCCGATTCGTGGGACGAGGGAGAGGACCGGGCGCGCGCGGACAGTCTCAGCTGGACGGTGCCCGGCGCGGTGGCGCTCAACCGCGTGCTGACCGCGCTCAGCGGGTCGGTCGTCCGTTCGCTGGGACTCAACGACGGCAAGGGGCCGCTGCTCTCGGTGGTGCCGGTGGTCCCGGAACCGGTGTTCGTGCCGGCGGAGATCGCGGCGACCCGGCCGGTCCGGCTCTCGCGCTTCGGCGCGCTGCGCCCCGGCGACGGCGGGCTCTGGCTGGTGTCCCCGTCCGCGCCGTTCCGGGTGCTGCTGGCCCAGCCGTGGGCGGTGCGCGTCGCGGCGTCGCTGGGCAAGGCGACGACGGCGGCGGAAATCGCGGCGCGGGAGGAGATCCCGGCGGAGGTCGCCCGGCCGCTCGTCGGCTATCTGGTGGCGTCGGGCTGCGTGGTGGCCGGCGACGACGGCGGCCGGTTCGCCGAGGACGCCGACCCCGGGCTGAACCTGTGGTCCTATGAGGAGCTGCTCTTCCACGACCGCAGCCGCACCTGGCAGGCGAACGGCCTGCCGGAGACGGCCGAGCCGCCACGCTCGCCGGTGGCCAAGCCGCAGGGGCCGGGCCCGGAGATCGTCCTCCACCGGCCGGACCTGGCCGACCGTGCCGCGCTCGACCCGTCGCTGACCGAGCTGCTGGAGACCGACCACGCCGCGCCGGCGTTCACCACCCGCGAGCTGTCGGCGGAGCAGATCGGCGAGTTCCTGTACCGGGCCGCGAGGATCCGGTCCAGCGGCCCGGCGAGCCTGCCCGACGGCACCGCGGGCGAGGTGTCGCAGCGGCCGTACGTCAGCATGGCGCGGCTCTACGAGCTGGAGCTCTACCTGACGGTCAACCGGTGTTCCGGGCTGCCGCAGGGGATCTACCACTACGACCCGGCCGGGCACCGGCTCGTCCTGGTCTCCGCGGACGCCGTCGACCGCGCGGTCCTGCTGGACATGGCGATGGTCGCCGCGGCCAACCACCGCCGTCCGGCCGCGCTGCTGAGCGTCACCACCCGGATGGCGCGCACCGCGCCGGTGCTGGGCAGTCGCGCGTACGCGGCGGCGTTGCTGCACCTCGGCGCGTTGCAGGAGACGCTCTACCTCACCGCGAAGGCGATGGGGCTGGCCGCGCACGCCGTCTCGGTGGACGCCGGTGACCGCGTCGGCCGCGCGCTGCGGCTGGACTGGCCCGCCGAGGTCTGCGTCGGGGAATGCGCGCTGGACCTGGCGCCCTGACGGCCGGGGAAAGCGCGTTCAGAGCCAGTCGGAATCGGTGGCGATGCGAATCGCGTCGACCCGGTTTCGCGCGTTGAGTTTCGTGACGACCGCGGCGAGGTAGTTCCGCACGGTGCCCGCGGACAGGTACAGCTCGGCGGCGATGTCGGCGACCGAGCGTCCGCGCGCGGCCAGCCGCAGGATCTCGATCTCGCGCGGGGTCAGCGGGCAGTCCTCGGTCTCCCAGGCCGAAAGCGCGAGATCGCTGTCGATGACCCGGCGGCCGACCGCGACCGAACGCAGGGCGTTGGCGAGCTTGTCCGCAGGCGCGTCCTTGAGCAGGAAACCGTTGACCTTGGCGTCGAGCGCGCGCCGCACGTTGCCGGGGCGGCCGAGGCTGGTGAGGATCAGCGTCCGGCAGCCGGGCAGGTGCTCGTGCAGTTCGCTCGCCGCGGTGAGGCCGTCCTTTTCCGGCAGATCGATGTCGATCACCGCGACATCGGGCCGGCACTTGGTGGCGGCGGGCAGGATGTCGGCGCCCGACGCGACCTGCGCGACGACTTCGATGTCGCTTTCGAGGCTCAGCAGGGCCGCGAGCGCGCCGCGCACCATGTGCATGTCCTCGGCCAACAGGACTCGGATCACCTCGCCCCCCTCTGTCTCAAGTAACCCTCAGTGTACAGATTGGGCGCGGAGGAGTGTGACCCATTCAGTGACAATCCGACCCGGATTGTCAGAGCAGCCTGCTGAACTGCGATAACGGCAACAGCGCTGGACGCTCAATGGTGTGATATCACTACCATGAGTAGTTCTGTGAATGATTAACTCACTCGAATGTCGGTAGCCGCCCGGCGGCAAAGAAAGAACCCGGGCCGCGAGGAGCGGCCCGGGTTCCGGAGTGGCGCGGGGTCAGACGGTGCCCGGCTTCGGCAGCATCTGCTTGGCCGGGGTGTTCTGGTAGGACGCCAGGTGCCAGGAGCCGTCCCGCTTCACGACGGTCCACGAGGCCCGGATCGACTGGTTGTCCGCGACCTCGGTCTCGCCGGGGCCGAGGACGCCGCCCTGGGTGATGAGGACGCCGGAGTCCGGGGTGAAGAAGCGGATCTCCAGCGGCCGCCCGGTGACCTGGGTGCCCTTGTAGTTGCCCTCGAACGACTCCTTCAGGAACGCGCGGATCTCTTCGCGGCCCTTCTTGAAGATGCCGGGCAGGATCATGGTGCCGTCTTCGGTGAAGACGCCGGCGAACCCGTCGGCGTCGCCGTAGGCCCACGCGGCGATGACCTTCTGGGTCAGGGCCGCGATCGCGGCCTGGTCCGCGGCGGTGCCGGCTTCGGTCGTGGTCATGAGCGTCTCCCTAGATGTAGAGCGTGTTGGGCTCGAGTCCGCAAAGCACCCGGCCGTACAGTTCGGTGTTGGTGTTCGGGTGCATCAGCGCGTGGAGGTTGACCGCGGCGACGTCGCGGGCGATGCGCTGGATCGGGATGCCGTGGTAGATCGAGGAACCGCCGGAAGCGCCGGCCAGGATGTCGATGGAGTCCTTGGCCAGCCGGACCACCGCGCCGAGGTCGGCCCGCGCGATCGCGCGCTCCTCCAGCTTCCACGGGCTGCCGTCGGCGGTCTTCGTGTCGACCAAAGTGGACAGCCGGTGCGCGTGGAACTGGGCCTCGTCGATCTTCAGCGCCGACTCGGCCACCTGGTGGTGCGTGATCGGGGCCTCGCGCTGCGATTCGTAGGCGGTGTAGGTGATCTTGCGGTCCGGCAGCCGCTTGAGGAAGCTGTCCTGAGCCGACTTCGCCATGCCCACCAGCGTGCCGACCGACGACGCCGCGGCGACCGGCAGCAGCGGCGACCGGTAGATCGAGCCTGGCGCACCGCCCTGCCCCTCCAGCACCGCGGGCAGCGGGAGCACGCGCTCGGCCGGGATGAAGACGTCCTGCGCCACCGTCGACACGCTGCCGGTCCCGCGCAGGCCCGCGGTGTCCCAGTCGTCCACGATCAGCAGGTCCGACAACGGAACCAGCGCCATGATCGGGTACGGCTCGCCCTCGGCCGGGACGAGGATCGCGATGACCTCCTGCCACTGCGCGTGCAGCGCCCCGCTGATGAAGCCCCACTTGCCGTTCACCACGACGCCGCCGTCGACCGGCGCCGCCATCGCGGACGGGCTGAGCGTGCCGCACACGCGGACGTCCGGGGTCGCGAACACCTCGTCCTGCACCGCTTCCGGGAAGTGGCAGGCCATCCAGGTGGGGATCGTGTACACCGAAGCCACCCAGGAGGTGGAGCCGTCGGCGCGGCCGATCTCGGTGGCGACGTCGACCAGCGTGCGGGTGTCGGCTTCGAACCCGCCGTACCGCTTCGGGCGGCGCATCTTGAACACGCCGGCCTCGGCGAGCGCCTCGATGGACTCGTCGTGCACCCGCCGGTTCTGCTCGGACCAGTTCGCGTGCTTCTTCAGTACGGGAGCCAGTTCGGCCACGCGGCGAACCAGTTCCTCCCGCGTCGGAACATCGGTGCTCGACACCTTGACCTCCTAGATTGTCGACGGTCCCAGCTTCGCAGCGGGGCAGGGGAAACGCGTCTTCCTGCTTGCCGGTGGGGTCACGCCGCGGCACTCTCGGAGGCGCGTGGCGGGAGCCCGACGACGTTCTGGCCGTCCCGGCGCGCGAACCAGGTCGCCATCGGCGCGGCCATCGCGGTCGAGACCAGCGCCATGATCACCAGCATCGTGAACAACGTGGGTGACAGCACGCCGAGGTCGAGCCCGATGTTGAGCACCACCAGCTCGGTCAGGCCGCGGCAGTTCATCAGCACGCCGACCTGCAGCGACCGGTTCCAGTTCTCGCCGACCGCCCGCGCGGACAGCGCCGAGCCGCCGAGCTTGCCCACGACCGCCGCGACGAGGATCAGCCCGCACCACAGCCACCCCTCGGCGGAGATCAGCGAGATGTTGGTCCGCAGCCCGCTGTAGGCGAAGAACAGCGGCAGCATCAACGCCGTGGTCAGCCCGCCCGCCTTGTCCATCAGCCAGGTCGCGATCACGTTGTCCCGCGGGAAGACCAGCCCGAACACGAACGCGCCGAACATCGCGTGCACGCCGATCCACTCGGTGGCCAGCGCGCACAGCAGGACGCCGACCACCGACAGCGGCGCGGCCTTCTGCAGCCGGGCCACCGGCACCCCGGTCACCATCCTGTGCAGCAGCGGCCGCACGACCAGGCCGAGGAACGCGACGAACGCCATGGTCAGCGCGACCGTCAGCACCACGCCGAACAGCGAGGACGCCGTCGTCAGCGCGACCACCAGCGCCAGCAGGCTCCACGCCGTGACGTCGTCGACCACCGCGCAGGTCAGCGCGACCACGCCGACCTCGGTGCGGAACAACCCGATCTCGTGCAGGATCCGGACCAGCACCGGGAGCGCCGTGATGCTCAGCGAAACGCCGAAGAACAAGGCGAACGCGAGGAAGCCGACGCCCTCCGGAGCGAACCGGCTGTAAGCGAACACCGCGAGCCCGACCCCGAGCAGGAACGGGAACGCGATGCTGACGTGGCTGACCACGACCGCGAGCCGGCCACGGCCGCGCAGCAGCCGCGTGTTCAGCTCCAGCCCGGCGAGGAACACGAAGAAGATCACGCCGAGCTGCGCCACGACGTTCAGCTGAGGGATCGCGGCCTTGGGGAGCAGCACCGCCGCGCCGTCGGGCCACAGCGAGCCGAGCACGGACGGGCCGAGCAGGATGCCCGCGGTGATCTCACCGATCACCGCGGGCTGCCCGAGCCGCTGCGCCAGCCAGCCGACGAGCTTGCAGGCCCCGACGACGACGGAGATGGCCAGCAGCAGCTGGACCAGTGACGGCCCGGCCACGGCCTTCGCCTTGGCGACGCTGTCGCCGTCGTTCCCCTGGCTCAGCAGGACTATCGCGATCACGACCGGGACGACGACCAGTCCGATGTAGACAGTGAGGGCGCGGATCCCGCTCCGCGGCTTCGCGTCCGCCATGTGACTCCGATCAGGTTCGGGGAAGTTCGCGATCGGCCCTGGCGATCCTGTGCGCAGGACACCTCTTCACCCCGCGTCGGTGGCCGCCGATCCTGACCGAAGCTAACAATGCCGGCTGGAGATCCGATCGAGGAGCGGCTGACCTGATCGGGAAGCCGCGCGCGGGCGCCGGGCTACCGGCCCGCCGGCGGAACCGGCAGCGGCAGCAGCGGACACTCCAGATCGGACCGCTTGCCGGATTGGCGCGCGGGCAGCGCACCGCCCGAGAGGTACTCCGCGATCTTGCCGTCCACACAGGCGTTGCCGCCCATCAGCGTGGTCGCGTGGTTCAGGCCGCCCGGCACGGCGAGCAACGTGGCCGCCGGGAACCGGGCGCGGGTCTCGAGGCTGCCCTCGAACGGCGTTGCCGGGTCGAGCGTCTCGTCGACCAGCAGCATGCTGTCCAGGCGGTGGCTGCCGACGTTCACCGGTTTGCCCGCCGGGGTGGGCCAGAACGCGCACGGCGCGTTGATCCAGGTGTTCTGCCAGGCGAAGTACGGCGCCTCGGCGTACGCCCGCCAGGTGTCCGCCCGCCACTTGTGCCAGTTCGTGGGCGACTGCGTGTCCGTGCACTCCACGGCCAGGTACGCGGCGTAGGCGTTGTCGTTGCCGCGTCCGCCGATCTGCACGAACAACGTCTTCAACGTCGCGCCGTCGTGGTGGCCGACCCAGCCGGCGAACGCGTCGGCGACGAGCGTCCAGTGGAGCTGGCGGTAGGCGGCCAGCTGGAAGATGTCGGTCCACTCGTCCGGGCCGACCGAGCCCGCGGCCGGTTCGCGCGCCAGCTCGACCAGCTGCCGGTCGTACACGTTCTTCACCGCCGCCTGGGTCTTGCCGAGGTGGTAGACGTCGTCGTGCGACGCGATCCAGCCGAAGAACGCGTTCAGGCTCCGGTCGTACCCGGCATCTTGCGACAGGTTGAGCCGGTAGTAGATGTCCCGGGGGTGCACGCTGCTGTCCAGGACCATCCGGCGCACCCGGTCCGGGTGCAGCGTCGCGTAGACCTCTTCGACGTACGTGCCGTAGGAGTAGCCGTAGAAGCTCATCCTGTCCACGCCGAGCGCGGCCCGGATGCGCTCCAGGTCGGCCACCGCGTCCGTGGTCTTCATGTTCGCCAGCAGGTCCGGGTCGTTGTGCGCGCCGCAGGCGCGGACGTAACCCCGTACGCGGTCGAGCCAGGTCCGCTCGAGCCGCGGCGTGACCGGCACGTAGCTCGGCCGGTCGAAGTCCATGTAGCCGGGATCGCACGACAGCGCGGGGCTGCTCGTCCCGACCCCCCGTGGGTCGAAGCCGATCCAGTCGTAGGCGTCTCCGGCATGGCCGGGGACCAGCTCGCCCATCGCGGACATGGCCAGCCCGGGCAGGCCGGGACCGCCCGAGACCATCATCATGACGCCCCGGTAAGCGCTCTCCGGCGTCCGGTGCTTGACCCGGGACAGCGCGATCCGGAGCTGCTTCCCGTTCGGCCGGCGGTAGTCCATCGGAACCTGGAGCGTTCCGCACTGGGCGCCTGCCGCCACCAGTCCCGGGTCCTGACACGAACTCCAGGCGATGGTGCCCGGCGCCGCGGCGGCGGCCGGAGCGCTCACCGCCGAAAACGCCATGGCCACACCGGTGACCGTGGTGACAATCAGACGTTTCACCTAGTCCACCTCCGTTTGAACCGGGACAGGTGGTGGCGAGATTAGGCGGGAAAACGGGCGCCGCGCGTCTTTGCCGTTGCCGATCTGTCATGACATCCTCATCAATGCGTTCTTCGCGCGGCGGGCTGGAGTCACACCGGGAGGGCGGTTACGTTGGCTTCCATGGGATTTCCGATCGACGACCTGCTGGCGACGGTGCCCGCTGACCGCGTGCTCACCGATCCCGACGTGCTGGCCGCCTACTGCCGCGACAAGGCCGACCTGTGTGACGCGGGCACGCCGCTCGCCGTCGTGCGCCCGCGGAGCACCGCCGAGGTCGCCGCCACCGTACGGGTGGCCGCCACGCACCGGGTGCCGGTCGTCCCGCAGGGCGCGCGCACCGGGCTGACCGGCGCGGCCAACGCGGTCGACGGCGCCTTCGTCGTGTCGCTGACCGGGTTGGACCGGATCCTCGAGATCGACCCGGGTGAGCAGATCGCGGTCGTGCAACCGGGTGTGGTCAACGCCGAACTCCGCCGGGCCGCCGCCAAGGAGGGGCTCGCCTACCTGCCGGACCCCGGTTCCTGGGAGTCCTCGACGATCGGCGGCAACGTCTCGACCGACGCGGGCGGCATGTGCTGCGTCAAATACGGTGTCACCGGCGAGTACGTGCTCGGCTTGGAAGTCGTGCTCGCCGACGGCGAGATCCTCCGCTGCGGCCGCCGGACCATGAAGGGTGTCGCCGGCTATGACCTGACCGGGCTGTTCGTCGGATCCGAGGGCACGCTCGGGATCATCACCGAGATCACCGTCCGGCTCCGGCCGGCGCCACCGGAAGCCCGGACCATGGTGGCGGTGTACCCGACGGTGCCGGCGGCCGGACGGGCGGTTTCCTCGATCGTCGCCGCCGGCCACCGGCCCAGCATGCTCGAGCTGCTCGATCGCACGCACCTGCGGGCGATCGAGGCGTACCGGCCGATGGGCCTGGACACCGAGGCGGCGGCCATGCTGCTGATCGCCACGGACACCGGGACCGGGACCGACCTCGCCGCGATCGCCGAGTGCTGCCAGGCGGCCGGCGCGAGTGAGCTGTACGTCGCCGAGGACGCGGTCGAGGCCGAGGCGTTGACCAGCGCGCGCCGGCTGGCGCACCCGGCGATGGAACACCTTGCGCTGCAAGCGTTCCCCGCCGGCCGGGGCAGCCTCATCGTGGACGATGTCGCCGTGCCGAGGTCGCGGATCACCGATCTCCTCGCCGGCGTCGAGGCGATCTCGGGCCGGCACGGCGTACTGGTGGGCGTGGTCGGGCACGCCGGCGACGGGAACCTGCACCCGGTCATCGTGGTGGACCACGCGGACCAGTCCAGTATGGACCGTGGGCGGCTGGTGTTCGACGAGATCATGCGGCTGGGCCTCGCGCTGGGCGGCACCTGCACCGGCGAGCACGGCGTCGGGCTGCTCAAACGGGACTGGCTCGCGCGGGAGATCGGTCCCGTCGGCCTGAAGGTCCACCGTGCGGTGAAAGCGGCGTTCGACCCGGACGGGATCTTCAATCCGGGCAAGGTGATCGCGCTTCCCTGACGGCACGCCGGAGGAAGGCAGCCATCGTCCCGGCTGGAAACATCGGCGGAAAGGATGCCTGCGGGGACGGAGACGCGATGATGATGGACGACGGGCCGCCCGCGGTGGCGGTCATCGCCGGCACACCCTACGACTCCGGCCTCGGCGCCGAGCTGCTGAGGGCCAGGGGACTGGCGGCGGTTCCGCACGCGATGGCGGGCTCGCCGGACGAGCAGGACTCGTTGCAGTACCAGGATCCCGGAGCGTTGGCGGCGGCTTTCCACGCTCGTCTCGGCGAACTGCGCGCTCAGGGGACCGAACGGGCGATGCTGTTCTGCAATTCGCTTTCCGCTGTGGTGGACCACGACAGTTCCGCGCTGCCGGTGGTCTCGCCCGTCACGGTCTACCGGGAACTGCTTCCGGAGCTGCGCTCCTCGTTGGTGGTCACCGGGAACGCGCAGGCCGTCGTCGGCGTCGAGCGCACCGCCTGGCGGGTCAGCCCCGGCCACCGGATGTTCGGGGTGTCGGATCCCGCCCTGGTGCGCGGGATCGAGGCCGGTGACCCGGAGGCGGCGTTCGCCGCTTCGCACCTGCCGACCACGTTGCGCCTCGCCGAGCGGCTCGGCCTGGAGGCCGTCGTCCTGGCGTGTACGCACTTCACGGCCGTGCTGCCGTTCGTCACCACCGCTTGCGCCCTGCCCGTCATCGACGTCGGAACCAGGCTGGTCGAACTGACCGTCCAGTCGGTCGCGAGCCGGAAGCGCGCCGCCTAGCGTCGCGAGTTGTCCGACGTTCGGGCCGAGCGCCCCAATGTGGCGTTGGGTGCGTTGGATGCACCCAATGTGGCGTTGGTTGCGTTGGATGCACCCAATGTGGCGCTCGGTGCGTTGGACGCAACCAACGCCACATTGGGGCGCAACCCGGGCCGCTGTCAACGCACCTCGGACGCGCGACACCAGCCGAGCCGGGCCGGCCAAGGTAGCGGTCGAGTGGTCTGCCGCGGCAGGTCGGAGTGAGAAACAGGGTCAGAACACTGTTTCTCACTCACGACCGCCACCTGCGTCCCGGGGTCAGCCGGCCAGGAGGCGCCGGTTCCACCAGTCCGAGGACCGGCGGCCGACCGCCACGGTCAGTGCGTCGATCTCCTTCGCCAGGAGACGCAGATCTTCGGCCACGAGCGCCTGCGGGCCGTCGCACTTGGCCTGCTCGGGGTGCGGGTGGACGTCGACGAGCACACCGTCCGCGCCGACGGCGATCGCCGCCCGGGACAGCGGGAGGACGAGATCTCGCCGCCCTCCGGAGTGCGAAGGGTCGATCATGACCGGCAGGTGCGAAAGCCGTTGGACGACCGGGACCGCCGAGATGTCGAGTGTGTTGCGGGTGGCGGTCTCGAAGGTGCGGATCCCGCGCTCGCACAGGACGATGTCGAGATTGCCGCGTTGCGCGATGTATTCGGCGGCCATCAGCCATTCCTCGATGGTGGCGCTCATCCCGCGCTTGAGCAGCACCGGCTTGCCCGCCTCGCCGACCGCCTGCAGCAGCCCGAAGTTCTGCATGTTCCGGGTGCCGACCTGCAGCATGTCCGCGTACGTGGCGACCATCGCGACATCGTCCGCCGCGACCACCTCGGTGACCACCGGCAGGCCGGTCTCCGCGCGGACGTCGGCGAGGATCCGCAGGCCGGCCTCGCCGAGGCCCTGGAAGGCGTACGGCGACGAGCGCGGCTTGAACGCGCCACCGCGCAGCAACGTCGCACCCGCGGCCTGAGCCATCTGCGCCGCTTCCAGGGTCTGCTCCGGCGTTTCCACCGCGCACGGCCCGGCGATCAGGGTGACCGTGTCCGGGCCGATGGGCACGCCGCGGACGTACACTGTGGACCGTTCCCGGTGGTGCTCCAGGCTCACCAGCTTGTACTTGGCGGAGATGCGGGTGACGCTCTGCACCCCTTGCATCCCCCCGAGGTTGAGCGTCTCGAACCGGTCGACGTCGCCGACCAGCCCGATGATCACCCGGCTGACGCCGCGGCTGACGAAGGCCTCGCCACCCGCCGCCGTCACCCGGTCCACGACGGCCTCGACGTCCCCGGTCCTCGCATCGGTAGCCATGACGATGACCATGATTCTGCACCCTCCAGCGTTACGGGCCTGGCCGCCGGCGGGCGCCGGCGGTGTCCCGGTGGACCAAGCATCCAGCGGGGTGGCGAATGCCCGCGTCTCGACGGTTGCGCGACCCGCCCGGGGTCAGGGGAGGCGGCCGGTGATGAGGGCGGCGAGCCGGGAGACGCCCTCGTCGATCAGTTCCGGGGTGAGCAGGCTGATCGACAGCCGGAGCTGGTTGAACCCGCCCTTGCCGCCGTAGAAGTGGTGCATCGGCGTGAACAGCACGCCGTGGTCGCGCGCGGCGTGGGCCAGCAGCGCGTCGTCGACGACGAAGGGCACGGTGACGGTGATGAAGAACCCACCTGTCGGCGTGTTCCAGGTGATCCCGGGGCAGGAGCCGAAGGCGCGGGCGAGCGCGTCCAACGTGAGGTGAAGATTGCGTTGGTAGATGGCGGTTTCGCGCGCGTTGGCCTTGGTCAGGCTGAGGTCGTTGAGAAGGAGCTTTCCGGCGATCACCGCCTGGGCGATGGGGGAGGTGTTCACCGTGAGCATGCCTTTGAGCTTCGAGAGCAGGTCGGCGAGCAGGCCGCCTCCGGCCACGTGCTGGTCCGCCACGACGTAGCCGACCCGGGCGCCGGGCATGCCGGTTTTGGCGAAGGAGCCGAGGTAGACGACGGTCCCCGAATCGTCGAGTGCTTTCAGCGAGGGGAGGCGGTCGGCTCCGAAGAGCCCGTACGCGTTGTCCTCGAGGAGCAGGATGCCGTGCGCCTTGGCGACTTCGAGGAGGCGGCGGCGGGCGGGCAGGTCCATGCTCGTGCCGGTGGGGTTGGCGAAGTCCGGTGTCACGTAGCAGGCCCGGACCCGTTTTCCCGCTTCGCCGGCCAGTTTCAGCTGGTGCGCCAGGTCGTCGAGGTCGATGCCGTTCTCGGTGGACCGGACCGGCCAGACGGGGGTGTCGGTGATCAGCGCCGCCCCGGTCAGGCCGACGTAGGTGGGGGCGGGGGCGAGCAGCACGTCCCGGTCGTCCGCTCGCAGCGCCCGGAGCACCAGGAACAGGGCCTCCTGACAGCCGACGGTGACGACCACGGACTCCGGCGTGACGTCGATGTTCTCGTCCTCGGCGAGGTTGCGGGCGATGAGATCGCTGATGATGCCCTTCGTGGCGCCGTACTGGAAAAGCAGCCGCGTGACCTCGGCCTCGTCCAGCTTTCGGTCGCGCCGCAGGTGGTCGCAGTACGCCTCGATGTACTGGTGGACGAGACGGACGTCGAAGAATTCTTCGTACGGCCGGCCGGCCGCCATGGAAATGGCCCGCGGATATTCGCCGATCAGCTCGTTGAGCAGGTTCATCGACGAGATGGCCGGATCGGCGAGCGATCCGTGCAGCGTTTCCGTGCTCAGTTCAGCCATATCGCCTCTCCCGCGGCCGATCACCTGGTTTCAGTATGCGTCCGGGCGAGCCCGCGGCTTCTCCGGTGATGCGTCGCCGGCCGAGGGGACGCGGGCAACATGAGAGAGGACAATGCCGGCCCGGCCTTGCGATTCTCGGGGGTGGGTGGCGCCGGCCGACGCGAGACGCTAGTCACCGAATACTCGCCCAATGGAGGTTGGAGACCGTGCAGAACGCACTCCGGGATATGACCATCGACTATGTCGAGCTGTACGTGGACGATATCGAACGGAATCTCGCCTGGCTTGTCGACGGTTGTGGTTTTGGCGTGCGCGCGAGGTCGGCCCCGGCAGCCGGAACGACGCGTTCGGTCAACGTCGGGCAGGGCGAGATCGACCTGGTGCTCACCGAGTCGGGCGAGGACCACCCCGCGCACGCCTACGTGGAGCGGCACGGGGACGGTATCGGCGACATCGGCATCCGGGTGCCGGACGCCGCCGCGGCGTTCGCCGAGGCCGTGCGGCGCGGCGTGCGGCCGGTCATGGCGCCGGTCACCCGGGGAGCGGTGACCACCGCGACGATCGCCGGCTTCGGCGATGTGACGCACACCTTCGTCCAGCGACCGGACGACGCGGTGGTGGCCGACGTGCGCGGCCTCGTCGCCGTGCCCGGCGGCGGCGCCACTCCGGGGAACGGGCTGCACCGGGTCGACCACTTCGCGATTCCCGTCGAGGCGGGCCGGATGGACGAGACCGTCGAGTACTACCAGCGGACGTTGGACTTCGAGCTCATCCTCACCGAGCGGATCGTCACCGGCGACCAGGGAATGTTCATCAAGGTCATCCAGAGCAAGTCGCGCGCCGTCACGTTCACGCTCGTCGAGCCGGACACCAGCCTGGCGAACGGCCAGGTCGACCGGTTCCTCAAGGACAACGACGGCCCGGGTGTGCAGCACATGGCCTTCAGCACCAAGGACATCCTCGCCACGGTGCGGCGGCTCACCGACGACGGCATCGAGCTGCTGACGACGCCGGCGCCCTACTACACCGCGCTCGCCAACCGCGTGCGGCCGGAGAAGTATTCCGTCGAGGAGCTGCGGGAGCTGAACATCCTGGTGGACGAGGACCACGACGGCCAGCTCTACCAGATCTTCGCCAAGTCCGTGCATCCGCGGAACACCCTCTTCCTGGAGATCATCGAGCGGGCCGGGGCGACCTCGTTCGGCAGCTCGAACATCAAGCACCTGTACGACAGCGTCGAAGCGCACCAGGTGCCGGGGTCGACGTCCGCCTGAACGCGGCCGGGCAACGGTGGAGACGTGTCCGGGTGAACCGTCCGGGCAGACTGGTCGCCGGGGCGCCTGCCGTGGCGTGGGCGGCCGTGCGCGACTTATTGCCAGCTAGATCGTCCTAAGTGGAGTGAGGTTGCCGTGTCTAATCCGTTCGAGGACGCCGACGCCCTGTACTTGGTCCTTGTGAACGACGAAGGGCAGTACAGCCTGTGGCCCGCGGGCATCGCGGTCCCGGCCGGCTGGACGACGGCGCACGACGCGGACTCCCGCTCGAACTGCCTCGAGTACGTCGAAGCTCGGTGGACCGACATGCGGCCCAACAGCCTTGTCCAGGCCGAACGGGCGTGACCGGAATGGATGTCCAGCGGGACCTTGTCTCGAAGTGGAATGACACGGCGCGGGATGTGCCGGTGACGGTGTTGCCGGAGTTGTTCGCGGCGCAGGCCGCGCGGACGCCGGACGCGGTCGCGGTGGAGTCCGGGGGCGTCGCGTGGTCGTATGCGGAACTGGACGCGCGGTCGAGCCGGTTGGCCCGCTATCTGGTGGGGCTGGGCGTGGGACCGGAGCGGCTGGTGGCGGTGGCGTTGCCGCGGTCGCTGGAGATGGTGGCCGCCGTGTTGGCGGTGGCGAAGGCCGGTGGGGCCTATCTGCCGATCGATCCGGGGTACCCGGCCGATCGGATCGGCTACATGCTCACCGATGCCGCCCCGAGCCTGCTGATCACCGACCGGGCCACCTCGGCGCGGCTGCCGGAAACGGCGGGCGTGACCGTGCTCGACCTCGGCGACGACGCGGTGACGACGGCGGTGGCGGAGCAGTCCGGCGGCGCCGTCACCGATCAGGACCGGACCGCGCCGTTGCTGGCCGCGCACCCGGCCTACCTGATCTACACGTCCGGTTCCACCGGGCGGCCCAAGGGCGTGGTGGTCACCCACCAGGGCCTGGCGAGCCTGTCCGCGTACCTGATCTCGACCTTCGGCATCGGGCCGGAGTCGCGGGTGGGGCAGGTGGCCTCGCTGAGCTTCGACGCGGCCGTCATGGAACTGATGATGTCGTTGCCCGCCGGAGCGGCGCTGGTTCTCCCCCCGCCCAGGCAGCTGGCCGGGGAGGTGCTGGCCGAGGCGCTGCACGAGCTGCGGGTCAGCCATGCCCTGGTCGGGCCGGCGTCCCTGGCCGGTGCGGCTCCGGACCAGCTGCCCCTGCTCGAGTGCATGATGGTCGGCGGCGAGGCGTGCCCCGGTGAGGTCTGCGCCGAGTGGTCGCCGGGCAGGCGGATGTTCAACGCCTACGGCCCGACCGAGGCGACGGTGGCCGTGACGCTGAGCGGGCCACTGTCCGGAGCGGACGCGCCGCCGATCGGGAAACCGATCTGGAACGCCCGGGTGTACGTGCTGAACGAGCGGCTCGAAGAGGTGCCGCCGGGTGTGCCGGGCGAGCTGTACCTGGCCGGTCCGGGGTTGGCGCGGGGGTACCTGAACCAGGCCGCGTTGACCGCGCAGCGGTTCGTGGCCTGCCCGTTCGGGGCCGGGGAACGGATGTACCGGACCGGGGACCTGGCGCAGTGGCGGGCGGACGGCGAGCTGGAGTACCTGGGCCGGGTGGACCAGCAGGTCCAGGTCCGCGGGTTCCGCATCGAGCCGGGCGAGATCGAGGCGGTGCTGGCCGCGCAGCCCGGGGTGGCCCAAGCCGTCGTGGTGGCCAGGGAGGACCGGCCGGGCGACCAGCGCCTGGCGGGCTACGTCGTGCCCACGCCGGGGAGCCGGGTGGACCCGGCCGGGATCCGGGCCGCCGCGGCCGAGGCGCTGCCCGTCTACATGGTGCCCGCCGCGGTGGTGGTGCTGGACGCGCTGCCGTTGACGGTCAACGGGAAGCTGGACCGGAAGGCCCTGCCCGCACCGAAGTACGCCGCCGGGACCGGGCGGGAGCCGTCCACACCGGCCGAGCAGATCCTGTGTGAACTGTTCGCCGAAGTCCTTGGCGTGGACCGGGTCGGGGTGGACGACGGCTTCTTCGACCTGGGCGGCCACTCGCTGCTGGTGGCCCGGCTGATCAGCCGGGTGCGGTCGGTGCTGGGCGTGGAGCTGGAGATCCGGACGGTGTTCGACCACCCGACGGCCGAGCTGCTGGCGAAGTCGCTGGACGGGGCCGGGGCGGCGTGGCCGGCGCTGGAGCGGGCCGAGCGGCCCGAGCGGCTGCCGTTGTCGTTCGCCCAGCGGCGGTTGTGGTTCCTCGACCAGCTGGAGGGGCCGAACACGACCTACAACGTCCCGTTCGGGTGGCGGCTGCGCGGGCCGGTGGACGCGGGTGCGCTGGCCGCGGCCCTGTGTGACGTGGCCGGGCGGCACGAGGCGCTGCGGACGGTGTTCCCGGTGGCCGAGGGGCAGCCGTACCAGCGGGTGGTTCCGGCCGCGCTGGCCGCGCCCGAGCTCACCGTGGTGCGGGCCGGGGAAGCCGACCTGGCCGCGCTGACCGAGCAGGCGGCACACCACGTGTTCGACCTGGCCACCGAGCTGCCGGTGCGGGCGTGGCTGTTCGAGCTGGGAGCCGAGGAGTCCGTGCTGGTGCTGCTGACGCACCACATCGCCAGTGACGGCTGGTCGCTCGGAGTGCTGCTGCGAGACCTGGGGCAGGCCTACGAGGCGCGGCTGGCGGGCCACTCTCCCGAGTGGACGGACCTGCCGGTGCAGTACGCGGACTACACGCTCTGGCAGCGTGGGCTGCTGGGCGGGGACTCCGACGACGACAGCGCGCTGGCCCGGCAGGTGGCGTACTGGGAATCGGCGCTGGCCGGCCTGCCCGAGCAGCTGGACCTGCCGTTCGACCGGTCCCGGCCGGCGCGTCCCTCCTATCGCGGCGGGCACGTCGACGTCGAGGTGGACGCCGGGCTGCACCGGGGGCTGGTGGAGCTGGCGCGCGAGCACCAGGTGACGTTGTTCATGGTGCTGCAGGCCGGGCTCGCGGTGCTGCTGTCCCGGTCCGGGGCAGGCACCGACATCCCGATCGGCGTGCCGGTGGCCGGCCGCGGCGGGGACGAGGCGCTGCACCAGCTCGTCGGGTTCTTCGTCAACACACTGGTGCTGCGGACGGACCTGTCGGGCGACCCGAGTTTCGCGGAGCTGCTCCGCCGCGTCCGCGACCGGGACCTGGCGGCCTACGCGCACCAGGACGTCCCGTTCGAACGGCTGGTGGAAGTGCTGAACCCGGTCCGTTCGACGGCTTATCACCCGCTGTTCCAGGTGATGCTGGCTTCTGACGATGATGCCGCCGGCCGGGAATGGAACATCCCGGGCCTGCGGGCGGAGGACCTGTCCCTCGCCGGGAGCTCGGCCAAGTTCGACCTGACGCTGACGTTCCGGTCTCGGCACGAGCCGGACGGCACCCCGGACGGGATCAGCTTCGCGCTGGAGTACGCGGCGGACCTGTTCGACCACGGCACCGCGCAGGCGCTGGCCGGGCGGCTGGTCGCGCTGCTGGGCCAGTTCACCGCCGACCCGGCGCTGTCGGTCGGTGACGGGGAACTGCTGACGGCGGCCGAGCGGGAGCTGGTCGTCTCGGCGTGGAACGACACGGCGCGGGATGTGCCGGTGACGGTGTTGCCGGAGTTGTTCGCGGCGCAGGCCGCGCGGACGCCGGACGCGGTCGCGGTGGAGTCCGGGGGCGTCGCGTGGTCGTATGCGGAACTGGACGCGCGGTCGAGCCGGTTGGCCCGCTATCTGGTGGGGCTGGGCGTGGGACCGGAGCGGCTGGTGGCGGTGGCGTTGCCGCGGTCGCTGGAGATGGTGGCCGCCGTGTTGGCGGTGGCGAAGGCCGGTGGGGCCTATCTGCCGATCGATCCGGGGTACCCGGCCGATCGGATCGGCTACATGCTCAGCGACGCCGACCCGGTCGCCGTGCTCACGAACCGCCAGGTCGGCGCGGACCTGCCCGGCCAGGACCGGCTGGTCGTCCTGGACGACCCGGCGGTGGCCGCGGTGGTGGCGGACCTGCCCGGCGGCACTGTCGCCGATCAGGACCGGCTCGCGCCACTGCGGACCGCGCACCCGGCTTGGGTGATCTACACGTCCGGTTCCACCGGGCGGCCCAAGGGCGTGGTGGTCAGCCACCAGGGGGTGGCCAACCTGGCCGCGTTCATGGTCGAAACCTTGGCCGTCACCCCGCAGTCCCGGGTGGCCCAGCTCCTTTCGCTGAGCTTCGACATGTCACTGCTGGAGCTGCTGTCGTCGTTGTCGTCCGGAGCGACGCTGGTCCTCCCGGAGCCGGGGCAGCTGTCCGGGGACGCACTGGCCGGCACCCTGCGCGAGCTGCGGGTCAGCCACGCGGTGGTGGCGCCGGCCGCGCTGGCCGGGGCGGCATCCGACAGCCTGCCCGAGCTGGAGTGCCTGGTCGTCGGCGGTGAGGCCCTCCCGGGCGAAATCGTCGCCGAGTGGTCCGTGGGCCGGCGGCTGTTCAACGGCTACGGGCCGACCGAGACGACGGTGTGCACGACGATCGGCGGGCCGCTGTCGGGAGGCGGCGCCCCGCCGATCGGCGGCCCGAACTGGAACGTGCGGACCTACGTGCTGGACGCCCGGCTGAAGCCGGTGCCACCGGGCGTGGCCGGGGAGCTCTACCTGGCCGGTCCGGGCCTGGCCCGCGGGTACCTGAACCAGGCCGGGCTGACCGCGCAGCGGTTCGTGGCCTGTCCCTTCGGCTCCGGGGAACGGATGTACCGGACCGGGGACCTGGTGCGCTGGCGGACCGACGGCCAGCTGGAGTACCTGGGCCGGGTGGACCAGCAGGTCAAGGTCCGCGGGTTCCGGATCGAGCCGGGCGAGATCGAGGCGGTGCTGGCCGGCCAGCCGGGAGTGGACCAAGCCGTCGTCGTGGTCCGGGAGGACCGGCCGGGCGACCGGCGGCTGGTGGGCTACGTGCAACCGGAGGCCGGGAGCGCGCCGGATCCGGCGGGGTTGCGGGCCGCGGCCGCGCGGGTCCTGCCCGCGCACATGGTGCCCAACGCGGTGGTGGTGCTGGACGCACTTCCGTTGTCGCTCAACGGGAAGCTGGACCGGAAGGCGCTGCCCGAACCGACGTACGCGACGACGGCCGGGCGAGCGCCGGCCACGCCGCTGCAAGAGCGCCTGTGCGAGCTGTTCGCCGAGGTCCTCGGGGTGGAGCGGGCCGGGGTCGACGACAGCTTCTTCGACCTGGGCGGGCATTCGCTGCTCGCCGCCGTGCTCGTCGCCCGGCTGGAAGAGCAGTTCGGCATCACGATCAGCCTGCGGGACTTCCTGGCCGACCCGTCCGTCAGCGGCATCACCGGCTCGCTGCCCGCGGCCGGGCAGCCCTGACCAACCAACCCACGCCCGAAGGAGGGAGGAACGATGATGGACCTGGCCGCCGGCGGTGTCACCGTCTACTCGACCGCTCGTTCCAGCATCAGGCGCGACGTGCCGGATCACCTGGGCACGCTGCTCGAGGTCGCCGGGTGGGCCGAGGAAGCCGGCTACCGCGGCGCCTTGATCTACAGCGACAACACGTCGGTCGATTCCCTGATGGCGGCGCAGGCGGCCATCGCGAACACCGAGCGCTTCGTCCCGCTCGTCGCCATCCAGCCGATCGACCTGAGCCCGTTCTCGCTGGCCCGCTCGGTGTCGTCGCTGGCGCACCTGTACGGCAGGCGGATCGACATCAACTTCGTCAGCGGCGGGTTCAGCCGCGATCTCGCCGTCCAGGGCGACACCTTGGCGCACGACCCCCGGTACGACCGGCTCACCGAGTACGCGACGATCGTCAAGAAGCTGCTCACCGGTGGCATGGTCAATTTCGCGGGCGAGTACTACAACTTCCGCCGGGCCCGGCTCACCGCGCCGGTGCCCCACGAGCTGCTTCCCACGGCGTACGTGTCCGGCTCGTCGCCGGCCTGCCTGCAGGCGGGCGAGGCGCTGGGCGTCACCCAGCTCTCGTTCCCGTTGCTGCCGGAGGACCACGTCGGCCCGGACGTCCGCAAGAACGAGTTCGGCCGGGGCATCAGCGTCGGCATCATCGCGCGGGACGATTCCGCCGAGGCCTGGCGGCTCGCGCACGAGCGGTTCCCCGCCGACCCCGAGGGGGCCGCGCGGATGAAGCTGCTGCTCGACGCCGGGACGTCGTCCTGGCAGCCTCAGCTCGCTTCCGTGCCCATCGCGGACGAAGCGCCCGGCGAAACGTACTGGCTGGTGCCCTTCCGGTACCACCACACGTTCTGCCCCTACCTGGTGGGCAGCCACGACGAAGTGGCGCGGGCGCTGAAGACGTACCTCGAGGGCGGCATCCGCACCTTCGTCCTCGACATCCCGCGGGAAGCCGATGATCTGTGGCACGCGCGGATCGCGATCGAGCGCGCCGTCGCGGCCATGGACGGAGCCGCGGGGGCGGCGCCGCACGCCGCCTGACGGACCGCGATGGTCTCCGCCTTCATCCAAGGCGGCCTGACGGGAAACCGGCGACGCCCACCAGGCGTCGCCGGTTTCCCTTTCACCGCAAGGCCGGGCAGTGAGCTGTCAAGCTGCCCGATTGGCCCGGTTTCAGGTGCTCGCCCAAGGCCGTGAATGTCGCATTGTTGGGGGGTGTGTGCCGCGATTTGGGGGGTATCTGGGTCGGATGTACGCGTGGGG
>NZ_JBFBBN010000051.1:0-46640 GCF_040682715.1 Amycolatopsis sp. NPDC051128
GCTGGCACAGCCCCAATGTGGCGTTGGTTGCGTCTGACGCACCCAACGCCACATTGGGTGCACTGGACGCACCCAACGCCACATTGGGGCGCTCGACCCGAACGTCAAACAACTTGCGACCTCGGCGGTCCGCGGGCGATCGCGCGGGCCGCCGGCGCCGAGCCGCCATTCGGCGTTCCGGTCCACCGGCGCCACCGCGGCATCCATCCTTTTTGGACAACGCGGCGAAGGCGTCGGTCAGCAGCAGCCGCCGCGACCAGCAAAACAACCCGAACAGCAAGTGCCGCCGCCGTACCGGTTTCGGTCCTTCCTCCACCGGCGTCGGAACAATACGTGAATGGTCGTCATCCGGTTCAGCGCACAGACGACCCGTTCGGGTTGCACCTCGCCGACGGGATTCCCAGCCTCCGGAGAACCTGTCACCATATCCAACGCCGACCATCGGCTTGGCCGCTTCTGGGAACCAGCGTGACACCGGGGCTGGGGAAGTCGGGTCCGTCGAATCCCCGGGAATTTCGGAGGTTGCCATGAGTTTGCAGCGGGTTCTCACCGACGAGCAGGATCTGCAGATCGCTCCCGTGTTCGCGCAACGAATCGGCGAGGACGTCATTCCGAAGGGCCGCCTGCCGGAAAACCCGATGCCCGCGAGCGTCGCCGCCGCCATCGTGCGGTCGCGGTTGCTGCTCGACGGGCGGGCGGCGCTCAACCTCGCCACGTTCTGCACCACGTCCGCCGAGCCGGAACTGGAGCAGCTCTACGCCGAAACCGCCTCGATCAACCTGATGAACCGCGAGGAGTACCCGGCCAGCTCACACATCGAGCAGGAGTGCATCAACGCGCTCGCGAACTTGTGGCACGAGGACGACGGCCGCTTCGTCGGCTGCTCCACCAGCGGCAGTTCGGAGGCGGCCATGCTCGCGGGCCTGGCCATGCTGCGCCGCTGGCGGGAACAGGGCGGCACGGGACGGCCCAACATGGTGTTCGGCACCCATGTCCACGTGTGCTGGCCGAAGTTCTGCAACTACTGGGACGTCGAGGCGCGGATGGTGCCGCTGACCGAGGGTCGCACGACACTGGATCCCGCGTTGACCGCCGCCGCGGTCGACGAGAACACGATCGGGGTCGTCGCGGTCCTGGGCAGCACGCAGGACGGGCGGTACGACCCGATCGCCGACATCGCGGCCGCCCTCGACGGCGTGGCGGCCGATCGGGGCGTCGACGTGCCGCTGCACGTCGACGCGGCCAGCGGCGGGTTCGTCGCACCGTTCCTCGACGTCGACTTCACGTGGGACTTCGCGCTGCGGCGAGTGGTGTCGATCAACGCTTCCGGGCACAAGTTCGGCCTGGTCTACCCGGGATCCGGATGGTGCCTGTGGCGCGATCCGGAATACCTGCCGGAGTCGCTCGTCTTCGACTGCAACGTCCTCGGCGGCCACCACCCCACGTTCACCCTGAACTTCTCCCGGCCGGCCTCCGGCGTGATCGCGCAGTACTACGAGTTCCTGCGCAACGGCCTCGCCGGCTACCAGCTGATCGCCGAGCGCTGCCAGGAGGTCGCGCGGTACGTCGCGACGAACATCGCGGCCATCGGACCGTACGAGGTCATCGCCGACGGCGAGGATCTGCCAGTGGTGGCGCTGCGGCTGCGTGACCCGCAGGAGGTGGGCTTCACGGTGTACCACCTGTCCGAGGCGCTCAAGGGCGACGGCTGGCACGTACCGGCGTACAGCTTGCCACCGAACCTGGAGCACGTGGACGTGATCCGCGTGGTGTGCCGGCAGGGGTTCACGCTCGACCTCGCGGCGCGGTTCCTCGAAAGCCTCGTCAAGCACACCGGACGCCTGGCCGGGCACCCGTACCCGCTGCCCGAAGTCTCGACCGTGCCGACATTCGCCGACTGACCTCGTGGTCACGCTCGCGGAACTGGAAACCGACCCCTACCCGGCCTATGCCCGGCTGCGCGAGAGCGAGCCGGTCACGTGGGTGCCGGAGGCGCGCCAGTGGCTGGTGACCCGCTGGCGCGACGTCCACACGGTCCTGACCGACACCGAGCGCTTCACCACCGACCAGCCCGGGTCGCCGATGGTCGCGCTGTGCGGCGGAACACCGCTGCTCATGCGGGAGGGCAGGTCCCACGACGACGTGCGGGAGGCGATCGAGCCCGACTTCGCCGCCGACGGGGTCGGCGGCTTCGTCGACGCCGTCGCCCGGCCGGTCGCCCGCCGGATCGCCGGGGAGATCTTCCCGGCCGGCCGGGCCGACCTGGCCGCGGACTACTTCGAACCGGTCGCGACGACTGCCGTGACCGCGCTGCTGGGGTTCGTGGGCACAGGCGCCGATTCGTTGCGTCGCTGGGGCACGGCGCTGACGGAAGGAGCGAACAACTTCGGCCGAGACGCGGCGGTGGACCGGGCCGCGACCGCGGTCCTGGCCGATGACGCGGCCGTGACCGCGCTCGTCCACCGGTTGCGTGAACAGCCGGACACCTCGGTGACTTCACACCTGCTGCACCGCAACCGGCCGTCCGGCCGGGCCCGACCGGACGCCGACGTGGTGCCCGTGCTCAAGCACCTCGGGCTGAGCGTGCTCGAGCCCGGCTGGCTGGCAGGGTGGACGCTGGTGGCGTTGTGGTCGGCACCCGGCCGGCTCGCCGAGGTCCGCGCCGACCGGGCCCGGCTCGGCGCGGCGGTGCGGGAGGCGCTGCGGTGGAGCGGACCGGTCGGGGTGCTCGGCCGGCGCACCACCCGGACGGTGACGCTGGCCGGCCGGGAAATCGCGGCGGGCAGCATGATCGCCGCCGCCGTCGCCTCGGCCAACCGCGACGAAACGGTCTTCACCGACCCCGACCGGTTCGACCTGCGTCGCGACGTCCGCGCCCACCTGGGCTTCGGCGCCGGACCCCACCATTGCCCCGCACATCTGGTGGTCACCGCCCTGGCCGGCACGGCGCTGGACGTCCTGTTCGATCACCTGCCCGGCCTCCGGCCGGCACCCGGCGAGGCGGCGGCGCCACACGGCTGGAAGCTGCGGCTGCCGGGACGGCTCGAAGCGGTGTGGGACGCGGCCCTGGCCCCTGCACCCGTGTGATGCCCGGCATCTGTCGTTCGAGCTGGTCAGGGCCGGCCGCGAAAACGGCGCTGCTCGCTGATCATCTCTTGTTTCGTCGGGTTGTTCGGCGGGATGTGGTTGACGGCGTTGCGGTCGAGGTTGCCGGCGTGGTCGCGTCGGTAAGTGCGGCTACTACGGCGGTCGCAGCGGGTGGGTCGCCGTAGGTGGCGGCGTAGATCTGGCGGTGGCGGCCGGTGAGTTCGGTGGCGCGGATGTCGGGTCGGCGGTGGGCTTGGAGCGCGAGGCCAGGCAGGGTGGCGGTGGTTGGCGAGGCTGTCGCCGGGTCACCGGCTGATGAGGTAGATCGGATCGTCGCCGGGCCGTCGCCGGTTACTCACGCGCCAAGGACGAATCGACTGCTGCTGGGGCGTTCCAGGGTGTGGGCAGCGATCGCCGATCAGAGGTCGTCGAGCCGGCGTTGCACGCGGCGGACGTCGTCGTGCCGGCCTTGCTCCCGGAACAGCCGCAGGGCTTCCCGCCAGGTCGTCCGGGCCTGGTGGACGTCGCCGAGGGCGAGGTGCGGATGGCCGCAGGATTCGAGCACGCCCGGAGTTTCGTACGTGTTGCCGAGATCGCGGAGCATGGTGATGGCCCGCTGGTAGTGGGCGATGGCGCGCTCGTGGTGACCACTGTGGTGGTCGATATAGCCCAGGCTGTCCTCGGTGGCTGCCTCGCCGGTGGGGTCCTGCAGGCGCTGGTGCAGGGCCAGGGCGGCCTGGCAGTGGTCGCGAGCGGTTTCGTAGTCGCCCAGGCGGGCCGCGCGCCAGCCCACCGAGTTGAGCGCGTCGGCTTCCCCGACCGGCTGGTCGAGGCCGCGGTAGAGGTGCAGGGCGCAACGCGCGTGGTCCAGGGCCTTCCGGTCGTCGCCTTGCTGGGTCCACGCTCGCGCGAGCAGCCGGTGGGTGTGGGCCTCGTGGCCGGTGGCGTGGTGTTTCTCGGCGAAGGTGAGGGCCTGGTGCAGGTGGTGCAGGGCGTCCTCGTGGTGGTCCAGCTGGCCGTGGGTCAGGCCGAGGGCTTGGTGGGTGAAGATGACGAGGTCCGGGCCGGGCAGATGCTCGGCGGCGTCGGCGGCGGCCTGCCACACGGCGAGGTGGTCGTGGCGGTGGCCGCGCCGGTAGTGGAACGTGTGCAGGCCCCAGGCCAGGTGCCAAACCGTCGCGTGCCAGTCGTGGCCGGCCGCCGTGTGTTGCGCGGCGAGGAGACAGGCGTGCTCGGCGTCGCACCACGCCAGGGCCGCCGCCGCGTCGGGGAGCGGGTGTGCGTGAGCGTCGGGCAGCTCGAGGGGGACGGGGTCGCGGTGGGGGTTCAGCAGCCGGTCGGCGGTGTGCACCGTGCGGGCGTAGAAGTCCAGGACCCGGCGCGACGCCGTTTCCCGCACCTCAGCCGGCAGATCGGCGGCGAGAGTGGTGGCGTAGGCGCGCACCAGGTCGTGCATGCCGTACCGGCTGCCGGGGGTGCGATCGAGGAGCGACGCGTCGGCCAGCGCTCGCATCGTCGCGCGCGCCTCCCGCTCGGTCAGACCGGTGAGGCAGGCGACGGCGGGCAGGCCGATGTCGGGACCAGGCGCGATGCTCAGCAGGGCGAACGCGGTGCGTTGCTGCTCGGTGAGGTGCCGCAGCGACCAGGACAGCACGGTGGGCAGGCTCGCCGTGGGATCTGTGGGGTCTTCGGAGTCGAGGACCTCCAGGCCGAGGGTCCGGAGGTCGGCGACGACGTCGCCGAGAGGCAGACGCGGGTCGGCGGCGGCGCGGGCGGCGATCAGCCCCAGCGCCAGGGGAAGCCCGCCGCACAGCTCGGCCAGCTCCGCGAGCACCGGCGCGGCCGTTGTCGCGCGGCCGGGGCCGAGGGCGGTGGCAAGCAGGGTGCGTGCTTCGGCGTCGGTGAGCACGTCGAGGGGCACCGGACGGGCGCCATGGCGAGCGATGAGCCCGCGCAGCTGGGTGCGGCCGGTGATGAGCACGGTGCAGCGGCCGCCGCCGGGGAGGAGGGCGGTGACCTGTTCGGTCGCGGCGGCGTTGTCGAGCAGCACCAGCAGGCGCCGGTCGGCGACCAGCGTCCGGTAAAGGCCGGCGCGGCGCTCGACGTCAGCGGGCTGCTGGTCCCGGCCGACGCCCAAAGCCTCGAGGAAGCCGCCGAGCACGTCGACCGGACGGGCCGGTTGTTGTCCGGCAGGACTGAAACCATGAAGGTCGACGAACAACTGCCCGTCGGGGAATCGGTCGAGGTTCCGGTGCGCCCAGCGCAGGGCCAGCCAGGTCTTGCCGATGCCCCCGGCTCCACTGATCGCGGAGATTCGCGCCACTCCGTCGGCGGGGCCGCCGGGCGCGAGGGCAGCGTCGAGCCGGTCCAGCTCGTCCTGACGACCGACGAACGGCGCGGGCGCGGCCGGCAACTGCCGGGGAAGCACCGGCGCCACGGTCACCCCGGGCCCGGGTGCCGCGTTCAGGCCGGGGTCGGCGGCCAGGATCCGGCGGTGCAGTGCCTGCAGCTCGGCGCGGGGGTCGGTGCCCAGCTCCTCGATCAGGCGGTCCCGTAGCCGCCGGAAGTGGTCCAGTGCGTCCGCCGAACGCCCGGCGCGGTGCAGCGCCAGCATGTACTGGCCGGCCACCCGCTCGTCGAGCGGATGCCGCGCCGCCCGTGCCAGCAGGCGGGCCACCAGCTCCTCGCCTCGGCCGGTACGCAGCTGGGCGTCGACCAGATCCTGTTCCACCGCCCACAGTTCCTGCTGCCACCGGTCGCGCTCGGCCTCCACCCAATCCCCGCTCAGGCCGGTCAGCGGTGCTCCGCGCCACAGCGCGACCGCCTCGGTCAGTAGCGCCACGGTGCGGAAGTCGTCCCCGGCGCCCTCGGCCTGGGCTCGCAGCGCGCGGAAGCGGAGCAGGTCGACCGCGGGCTCGTCCTGGTCGATCTCCAGGGCGTAGCCATCGGAGCGGCGCGCGATGGTCAAGGTGCCGGCGAACGCCCCGCGCAGGCGGGAGATGTGGCTGTGCAGCGTCGCCCGGCCTCGCCGAGGGGTGTCGGCGCCCCAGACCCGGGCCACCAGCCGATCCGCCGGCACCAGCTGTCCGGCGTCCACCGCCAGCGCCGCCAGCACACACCGCTGCCGCGGGGGCCCGAGGTCCACCGGCCGCACGCCGGCCTGTGCGGTCACCTCGCCGAGCAAGGCGATCCGGATCGGCATTCCCTCGGCAACAGCGCGGTGACCAGGCACATGCAGAAGTCTGGCAAGGGGTTCACACGGACGGCCGGGCAGGGTGACTTCCGCAGCGGTTGCTTCAGGGATGGGAGTCAGGTGCGAACAAATCTTGTGCGTGGCGGGGTTGCCGGGGTCTTCGCGGTCGCGGCCGCGATCGCGTTCCCGCTCACCGCCTTCGCGGCCGGCGGGAGCGCGCACTGCTCGGCGAAGACGTGCCAGGTCGGCGTGATCAACTTCCCGGGCGGGACGATCTCGGTGGACGTGGACGTGTCCGGCAGCGGCACCGGGGTCTACGCGGTCACCGGGCCGAACAACTACCAGTGCAACGGATCCTTCCCCGCTTCCGGCGGGGTCCGCTCCTACGTCTGCCGCAATGCTCCGGCCGGCACCTACGTGGCGGGCGTGAACGGGCCCTCCGGGCCCACCGCGGTCGGCCTGCGCTGGTGATTTCGACGCTATCAGTGGAGGAGATGTCGTGAAAAGATCATTCATCCGGGCCGGGGCGGTTCTCGTGACCACTCCCCTGGCCATCATGTTGGCCTCAGGCGTGGCGTTCGCAGCCGGCAGCAGTGCCAGCTGCACCGGATCGAGCTGTTCGGTGAGCGGGCACGGATTCCCCGGCGGCACCGTGTCGATCGACGCGGACACCGGCGGCTCCGGAACCGCGATCTGGGGTATCGACGGGCCGCACGGTTACCGGTGCAGCACGAGGTTCTCGGCCGCGGGCGGCGTGCGGTCCTGGACCTGCAGCGGCGTACCGGCGGGGACCCTCCTCGCGACGGTCGCCGGTCCGGCGGGCCCATCCGTCGTCGGCATCCGCTGGTGATCGGGCAGTGATTACCCGGTGGGTTCTCCGTTCCTGGGGGATGGAAAACCCACCGGCCACCCAGAATCCGCCCCGTTACATGTAATCCTCGAACGCGGACCGGCGCTCGCCTCGCGGTCGTGGTCACCGCGGCGGACATCGGGGACCGGATGGGCGCCAAGCCGCTGGTCATCGCGCTGCTGAACGGGGGACGAGAGAAACATGCCGCCGTTCTCCGCCGACGACCCGGTGAACACGCCGAACACGCTCAACACGGCGAGCCCCGCCGTCGCCCAGGCATTGACCGACGCGGTCGCCGAGCTGCGGGCCGCCGGCATCGCGCTGGACGCGCCGTTCGGTGACCACCACTACGTCGTCCGCGACGGGGAGCGGATTCCCATCGGTGGCGGCACGGCCCGGCTCGGGGTGTTCAACTCCATCGGCGGGATCTGGGATCCGGCCGCCGGATACACGGAGATGCTGCAGGGCGCGACCTATCTGCACGTCGTCGCGTTCGACGGCGACCGGTGTCCGGACACCACGACGCTGCTGGCCTACTCGCAGTCCGGTGATCCGACGTCACCGCACTACAGCGACCAGACGAAGCTCTACTCGCGCAAGCAATGGGTGACCGAACGGTTCTGCGAGCGGGACGTTCTCGCCTCGCCGCAGCTTCGGGTCGTTCACCTCCGGCAGGGCGGCTGAGAGCCGGCGCCGATCTGGGCCGGGTAGGCGACGAGCGCGCCTACCCGGGCCGGCCGGCTACAACCGCTTCTTCACATCGGGTCCGCGACCGGCGGCGGGAGCGCCGCCGACGCCGGACTCGATCGCGGCCGTCACGATGCGGTTCCGGTCACCCGACGACAGCACCCCGTCGCCGACCAGTTCCTGTGTCACCGCCTTCACGTGCTTCACGAACCGGTCGTGGGACGCGTACTCCGCGTTCTCGTCGATGACGTCGTTGATCGTGCAGCCGTTGCCGATGTCGATGTTCTCGACCTGGCTGTCGATCCCGCCGATCACCACCGTCTCCCGGGTGTCCGAGGACGGGCAGGCGTCCGGCGGCGGCGCGGCCGCGACCACGGTGAACGTCCCCGGCGCCTCCGCTGAGACGTTCCCGGCGACGTCCGTGGCCCTCGAACGCACCGTGTGCGCGCCGAGCGCGGACACCACCACCGGGGCCGCATAGCGCGCCCACGCTCCACTGTCTACTTTGTACTCGATGAAGTCCACACCGGACTCCGGGTCGGTGGCGGTCACCGTCACCCTCGCCTGTCCCACGTAGTTCCAGTTGCCGTCCTGCTTCCCGCTGACCTGCATCGACACGGTGGGCGCGGTGGTGTCCCCACCGGCGACCACGACAAAGGACGCAGATCCCTCGGGAGACGTGTTCCCCGCGACATCCCGAGCACGGTAGCCCACCGTGTGCGCGCCCGGCGAAGACACGGGAACCGGTGCGGCGTAGGCGGTCCACGCGCCGCCGTCCACCCGGTACTCCACGGAGGCGATGCCGGAGCCGGTGTCCGAGGCGGTGACCGTGACGACCGCCTTGCCGACGTAGTTGCCGTCGGCGTCCCGCGTACCACCCACCGAAGCCGTGACGACCGGCGCGGTCGTGTCGCTCTTCACCACCGTGAAGTGGGCCATCCCTTCCGGCGAGGTGTTCCCGGCGACGTCACGAGCGCGATAGGAAAGCATGTGCGTTCCCGCCGCGGTCACCGGAACCGGTGCGGTGTAAGCGGTCCACGCACCGTCGTCCAGCTTGTACTCCACGGCGGCCACGCCGGAGCCGGTGTCGGTGGCCGTGATGGTCGCGGTGGCGACGTCGACGTAGCTGCCGGACGCGTCCTGCGAGCCGGCGATCGACGCGGTCACCGTCGGCGGAGTGCCGTCACCCTGCCGTTCGACGATCGTGAAGTGTTCCATGGCTTCGGCGGACGTGTTCCCGGCGACGTCCGTGGCCCGGTAGTGGACCATGTGCGTGCCCAGCGACGACACCACCACCGGTGCCGAGTAGGGAGTCCAGGTACCGCCGTCGAGCTGGTATTCCACCGACGCGACCCCGGAGCCCGCGTCCGTCGCGGTCAACGAAACCGTCGCCGACCCGACGTAGTTGCCGGACGGGTCCTTGTCCCCCGTCACGGAAGCGCTCACCGTCGGCGGGATCGTGTCGCCGCCGCCGGAGACGACGAACTCCCCCGCCATCGCCGAGTGCCCGGGGATGGTGCAGTAGTAGCGGTACTTGCCGGGGGTGAGCGTCACGACCGCCTCGTGTCGCCCGTTCGCGGGGTCGAACGGGTTGGCCAGGATGTTCAGGGTGACGTCGTGGTTGTAGCCCGGCGTCGAGGTGTCGAACGTCAGGGTGTGCGACATCCCCGTCGTGTTGCCGGTGGCTTCGCTGTTCTCGAAAACGATCGTGGTCTCGCCGGGCAGCGCGCCCGTCGGCGCGGACGCGTATTCGGTGGTGCTGTTGTTCCCGGTCCAGGTCAGGGTCTGGACCGGCGCCGCCACCGCGGGGGTGGCGAGCCCGAGCCAGGCCAGGAAAGCGGCCAGCAGCACGGCGATCAGGCGTGGGGACATCGCGGGAAACCTTCCTGGGAGGGATGGGGGCCGGGCGCGTGCCCGGCCCCCATCGCGCTACAGCTGCCGCACCCGGATGTTGCGGAACTCGATCAGGTCGTTGTCACTGTGGTTCTGCAGCCCGATGAACCCGCTGACGAACTGCCGCAGGTCGGTCGGCGGATCGCCGGCGCGTGAGGACTGCTGACCCGGCGTGTTGTCGAACTCGTTGATCACCACGCCGTTGCGGATCATCGTGTAGTGCTGCCCGACGACCTTGATCTCGTACTCGTTCCACGTGCCCTTCGGCCGCGCCCCCGCCTGGTCGAGCGGACGCGGGTCGAAGTTGTAGACCGAGCCGGTCTTCTGCGGCTCGCCGCTGTCGCCGTCGTAGATCTGGATCTCGTGGCCGCAGTAGATCGCGACCCACGCCTGCGACGTCCGCGCCGAGCCGACCGTCCCGCAGCTGCCTGGTGGCCGCTGCTCGACGGGAGTTCGCGGATCCGGGAACCGGACGAAGACCCCGCTGTTGGCCCGGTTCGGATCCGGGGCGATGTCCTTGAACTGCACCTTCACCGAAAAGTCGGTGAACTGCCGCTGGGCGTACCAGAGCATGCCCAGCCCGCCGGACGCCCGGATGGACCCGTCGGGCTGCAAGGTGAACTGCCCGGACGGTGCCTGTGCCCAGCCGCGCAACGACTCGGCCGTGCCGTCGAAGATCGCGTCGTAGCCGGTGGTGCCCGGCTTCCCGATCGGGGACGCCGCGGCCGCCGCGTTCAGCTCGGCCACCTCGGCGTCGTTCAAGACCCCGAGGTCGGAGAGCGTCTCGGTGGCCTGCTCGACGTGGTTGACGAAGGCGGCGTGCGTGCTCCACGTGCTTTCGTCGTCGATGAAGTCGTCGACCGT
This sequence comes from Amycolatopsis sp. NPDC051128, assembly GCF_040682715.1. NCBI lineage: Bacteria > Bacillati > Actinomycetota > Actinomycetes > Pseudonocardiales > Pseudonocardiaceae > Amycolatopsis > Amycolatopsis sp. NPDC051128. The sequence continues at coordinate 10,575 of NZ_JBFBBN010000051.1, forward strand.
GCAGCCACCACCGGCGTTGCGGTTCGGCACCTTCGTGATGGCGTCGCCCAAGGTCACCACCGGACTCGGGTCGGCCACCGCGCAGCCGACGTTCACCGCGGTCCGGGTGGTCACCGCTTCGCCGTCCGCGTAGGTCACGGTCAGCTTGGCGGTGAAGATCCCGGTGCGCGGGTAGGTGTGCCGCGGGTCGGCCTGGGTGGACACCGAGCCGTCGCCGAACTCCCAGCGGTAGGACACGCCGCCGGACTTCGAGCCGGTGAACGCCGCCGTCAGCGCCTTGTTCTGCACCATCGTCGACGACGCCGCCGGCGCCGGGGTCGGGGCGCCACCGGTGTAGCTGATCTTGAGCAGCTTCTGGTTGGCGTCCAGGGAGAAGAACCCGTTGCCGTAGTCGAGCACGTACAGCGCGCCGTCCGGCCCGAACTTGGCGTCCATCCAGCTCTGCACCCGGGTGTCGCCCGCCCCGCCGGGGATGATCTGCCGGAACGTCTCGGCGAACACCGGCGGCTGGTGCGTCGGCACGCCCGCCGGGTCGACGGTCACCGCGACCCGGTTCTGCGCGTTGGCCTCGTCGCCGATGAACCACTTGTTGTCCCAGTACGCCGGCCACGCGACGCCGCTGTTCGTGTTGACCAGCGAGCGGTGGTACGTCGGCCCGGACATGATCGCCTGGCCGCCGCCCCGCAGGTACGGCTGGGTGTAGGTGGCGTCCGCCGCGTTGTACGTCGGAATCGACGAGCCCGGCCGCTTCGGGAAGACCGGGCCGCCGCCGTCCGGCGAGTACCAGATCATGTTGTCCTTGATCGGCGGCAGGTTGACCAGCCCGGTGTTGCGGGGCGAGGTGTTGATCGGGTTGTCGCAGTCGTACCAGCCGGTCAGCTCCGCGGCGTTCGTGCTGCTGCGGTCGCGGTAGGGCTGCCGGTTGCCCATGCAGTACGGCCAGCCGTGGTTGCCCGCCTCGGTGATGATCGTCGCCGTCTCGTACTTCGCCGGCCCGAGCTCGGGGCTGGGCGACGTCGCGTCCGGGCCGACCCAGCCCGCGGTCATCCAGTTGTGCACCGGGTCGATCTGCAGCCTCGAGATGTTCCGGACGCCCATCACGTAGATCTCCGGGCGCGTCTTGTCCGCGGGACCGTTCGGGAACAGGTTGCCCTGCGGGATCGTGTACGTCCCGTTCGCCTCCGGGTGGATCCGCAGGATCTTGCCGCCGAAGTCGTTCGTGTTGCCCGCCGTGCGGCGCGCGTCCTGGAACGAAAGGCCCTTGTACTCGAGCGTCCAGTTGTTGCCCGAGTAGCCGTTCGAACCGCCCGAGGAGTTGTTGTCCCCGGACCCGACGTAGAGGTTGCCGTCCTTGTCGAACGCCATGCCGCCGCCGGCGTGGCAGCAGCTGTGGATCTGCACGTCCCAGGACAGCAGGTCCTTGCGCGTGGCCTGGTCGATCGTCTGCGCGGTCGCGTTGTAGGTGAACCGCGAGATCGTGCGCTTGCCGATCCGCTTGTCGCGGTCGATCGACTCGTGCGGCATCCAGTAGGCGTAGAACCAGCCGTTCTCGGTGAACTTCGGGTCCAGCACCATCCCGAGCAGGCCCTCTTCGTTCTTGACGAGCTCGTCGCCGCTACCGCGGTTGCCCATCACCCGCAACGTCGTGAGCAGCTTGACCTTCTTGGTGACGGGGTCCCACTGGTGGATCGTGCCGCAGCCGAGGCCGACGTTCGGGTCGTCCCAGCTGACCACCGGCCCGGTCGGGCAGGCCGCCTTGCCGATGTAGAACACCTTGCCGTCCGGGGCGATGGTGAGCCCGTGCGGCTCGCCGATCTGGTCGAGCTGGCCCGCGGCGTTCTTGCCGGTCAGCCGCTCGATCTTGTAGTTCGCGGCGATCCCGGCCTGGCAGTCGCCGCGCACCATCCCGGTCGTCCAGCGCAGGGCGCCGAGCAGGTGGTCGCGGAACCGGCCTTCGCCGTAGGACGCTTCGGTGCGGCCCATGCCGGTGTAGAAGGAGCGGCCGCCGTCGTAGTCGCGGCACCACGAGATCGGGTGGAACGCGCCGTTCGCGCCGACCCCCGGCTGGTAGCCCTTCTCCTCGACCTGGGCGACGGTGTGGACGGTGCCGACCGGGTTGGTCTCCCAGGCGAGCCAGCGGTCCGTGCGCGTCCAGTTCTGCGGCAGCCCCTTGGTCGCCGGATGCTGGGCGTCGAGGACGTCGACGACGGCCTGCTGCGGCGCGGGCTCGGGCGGCGGCGGGGTCGTCGAGGTGTCCTTGAAGAGCTTGAGGTCCGCGAGCTGGATGATCGGCTCACCGGCGTTCGCGGTGATGTTCAGCCGGTAGTTCGGGTAGACCGTGGTGTTGGCGAAGGTGAACGTCCTCGTCTGGAACGGCTCGGTGAACGTCTCGTTCGTGCGCGTGTCCAGGTCGGTCCAGGTGGCGCCGTCCGCGGAGCCCTGCAGGGTCCAGTTCTTCGGGTTCCGGCCGGGGTAGTCGTTCGCCGAGACCAGTGAGTAGCTGCTGACCGCGACCGGGGTGGCCATCTTGTAGGCCACCCAGCCGGTCGTCGCGAACGTCAGCCACTTGGTGTTCTCGTTGTTGTCGGCCAGCTTTTCCTTGGTCTCGTTCGGCGGGTTCTCCCCGCTCGCGGTCACCGCCGCCACCGCATCGGGCGTCGGGCGGGCGCCGACCGGGCGCGCCCCGATCAGCCCGGTGAACCACGCGGACGAGTCCTGCGCGCGGGCGGCGTCGGAGATGCCGAGGAAACCGCCGCCCGCCTTCATGTAGGCCTGCAGCGCGGCTTCCTGCTCACGCGCGAGCGTCACGCCCTGCGCGGACAGGAACACCACACCGCGGTAGCGCGCCAGGTTGGCGGTGCTGAACACGGCGGGGTCCGAGGACGCCGTCACCGTGATGCCGTTGTCGCCGCCCAGCCGCGCGATCGCGTCCGCCGCGCGGAGCACCGGGTCCTTCTGATCGGCGGCCGCGCCGTGGAAGACCAGCACGTTCACCGCGACGTTCGCCGCAGGGGCCGCTTGGGCCACCGGCATCGCCATCAGCGGGGCCCCGGCCGCGAGGACCGCCCCGATGGCGAGCACGAGCGCCCCGCGCCTGCCGAACCATCGTCGTTTCATAGCTCCCCTCCTGCGTGCGTACGGGAATCGGGGTTCATGTCGTGCCCGGTGTGGCCGTGCTCCTTGAACCGGTCGATCGCGTCCTGCGCGCCGCCGGGCATCCCGCCGTCGGCGTTGCGGACCAGGAAGAGGCCCACCATCCCGCCGTCGGAGTGGGTCTGGACGTGGCAGTGGTACATCCACGCCCCCGGCCCGGAGCCTTCGCCGGCGAGCACCTGAAAGCCGAACGAGCTGCCGGGGTCGAGGTTCTTGTTGTCGACGATGGCAGCGTTGTCATCTGCGCCGCGGAGCATCCCGGTACGGGTATCGGCCCAACGGTGTCCGTGCAGGTGGAACGTGTGCGGCAGGCTGCCGTACCCGATGCAGACCCACTCGACGCGCTCGCCGAGGCGCGCCTCGAACATCGGCGTGTCGGGCGCCATCGCGTGGTTGATCATCATCTCGTTGAACACGACGGTGTATTGCTTGCTCGGCAGCAGGTCGCCGCGCTTGCGCACGATCAGCCCGCCGTACAGCCCGCGGGCGAGGCCGGCGGTGCCGTGGTCGGTGCCCATCGCGTGGTCGTGGTAGTGCCAGTACCCGGCGCTGCCCGGCATCCAGAACCCGCCGCCGGCGTCGTAGCGGGTCCGCGTGCGCCAGGTGTAGGTCCGTGTTTCGCGGGGCTTGTTGAAGGACGCGTTGAGCGGGGCGCCGTCCGACGCGGTGTCGTAGGTGACGCCGTGCGGGTGGATCGACAGCCGCTGGTCGGTCCGGTTGACCAGCTCGATCTCGAGGGTGTCGCCCTCGTAGACCTCCAGCAGCGGCCCCGGGATCGTGGCCTTGCCCGGTTCGAGGCCGTAGCCGTAGAGGCCGCCGGGCAGCGCTTCGGCGTAGATGGTGATCTGGCGGGTCAGGCCCGCGGCCGACGCTGTCCCGGCGACCCCGACGGCGGGCGCGAGCACGCCCGCGGCGGTTCCGGCCAGCATCGACCGACGTGACACTCGCATGTCGTTTTCCCCCGGGGGCTCAGAAACGCACGGTGCGGAGGTATTCGAACCCGACCTTCGCCGTGTTCAGCGGATCGGTGGGCTGGTCGTGCTCGACGATGAATTCACGGATGTCGTGGCAGGAAGCGGCGAAGATGCGCCGGAAGTCGATGACGCCGGTGCCGGGGTCGGTCATCTGCCCGTCCGCGGTCATGTCCTTGACGTGGTACTGCGTCACGCGCGGATAGTGCTGCCGGAACAGCCGCACCGGGTCGGCCCCGCCGGTCACCGCCCAGAACAGGTCGATCTCCAGGTGGACAGTTCGCTTGTTCGTCTTCGCGGTGAGCACGTCGTACGGCAGTACGCCGCCGATCGGGGCGAACTCGTGGGCGTGGTTGTGGTAGCCGAGCTCGATCCCCGCCTTCCGGAAGGCGGCCGCGGCGGTGTTGACACGGCCCGCGAAAGCCTCCCACTCGGCGATGGTGGCGAACTTCGCGTACGGCACGTTGGCGAGGGTGTTGCCCAGGATCTTCGCGTCGGCGATGGCCTGGTTCAGATCACCGTCGATGCCGACGTGCGTCGAGGACGCCTTGAGGTGGCAGCGGTCGAGGATGGCACGGAACTCGGTCGCGCCGCGGCCGTACGTCCCGGCCAGCTCGACCTTCCGGTAGCCGATGTCGGCCAGCGCGGAGAGCGTGCCTTCCGGGTCGTTCTGCAGCAGCGACCGCAGGGAGTAGAGCTGGATGCTGATCTTGTCGAGCGGGATCCGGCGCCGGGCCGTGGCGGCGTCCGCGGTGCCGGGCAACGCGACTGCGGCACCTACCGCGAGAGCCGCCGTCGCCACATTGAGAATCGTCCTTCGGGAGTATTGCTCAGCTTGCGGACCGCACATGGAACTCCCTCATCTCTGGTTGCTGAAAGCCGCGTCGAAAGCCGCCGACGGCTGGTCGAACAGGTGCTCGGGCAGGTACTTCACCGCCTCCGCCGCGCCACGGAGCCGGTCCATCCCGGCGTCTTCCCACTCCACGGAGATCGGGCCGGTGTAGCCGATCGAGTTCAGCGCCCGGAAGCAGTCCTCCCAGGGGACGTCGCCGTGGCCGACGGACACGAAGTCCCAGCCCCGGCGCGGATCCGCCCACGCCAGGTGCGAGCCGAGCCTGCCGTTGCGGCCGTCGAAGCGCTTCCTCGTGTCCTTGCAGTCGACGTGGTAGATCCGGTCGGCGAAGTCGAGGATGAACCCCACCGGGTCGAGGTCCTGCCAGACGAAGTGCGACGGGTCCCAGTTCAGCCCGAAGGCGGGCCGGTGATCGACGGCTTCGAGGGCCCGTTTGGTGGTCCAGTAGTCGTACGCGATCTCCGAAGGGTGCACCTCGTGCGCGAACCGGACGCCGACCTCATCGAAGACGTCGAGGATCGGGTTCCACCGGCGGGCGAAGTCCGCGTAGCCGTCATCGATGTCATCGCGCGTGACCGGCGGAAACATCGCCACGTACTTCCAGATCTTCGACCCGGTGAAGCCGATCACCGTGTCGACGCCGAGCTTCGCCGCCGCGCGGGCGGTGGCGGCCATCTCCGCGGCCGCCCGCTGCCGGACGCCCTCGGGCTCGCCGTCACCCCAGATCCGGGACGGGACGATCGCCTGGTGTCGGTGGTCGATCGGGTCGTCGCAGACGGCCTGTCCGACGAGGTGGTTCGAGATCGCCCACACCTTGAGGCCGTGCTCGGCGAGCAGCGCCAGCCGTCCCGGCACGTAGTCCTCTTCGGACAGTGCGCGGTCCACCTCGAAGTGGTCGCCCGAGCAGGCGATCTCCAGCCCGTCGTAGCCCCACTCCGCGGCGAGCTTGCAGACTTCGGTGAACGGCAGATCGGCCCACTGGCCGGTGAACAACGTGACAGGACGGCTCATTTCTCCTCCACCGGTGTCCAGTTCGCTTCTGCGGCCGCACTCTTCTCGACGGCGTGCAGCACCCGCTGGACGCGCAGGCCGTCGTCGAAGCCCGGCTCGGGATCGGTACCCGCGCTGATGGCGGCAAGCAGGTCGGCGACCTCGTTGGTGAACGTGTGCTCGTAGCCGAGCAGGTGGCCGGGCGGCCACCACACCCCGACGTACGGGTGCTCGGGCTCGGTGACGAGGATGCGGCGAAAGCCCGCCTCGGTGCCGGCTCCCTCGTACCACTGGAGTTCGTTCATCGACTCGAAGTCGAACGCCAGGCTCGCCTTCGACCCGTTGACCTCCAGCCGCATCGCGTTCTTGCGGCCCAGCGCGAACCGGGTGGCTTCGAAACTCGCGACGGCTCCCGAAGAAAGCCGCGCCAGGAACAACGCGGTGTCGTCGACCGTCACCTCGTCCGTTCCGCCGTTCTCGGACGGCCGCTGCTTCACGAACGTGTTCGTCAGCGCGGAGACGCCGGTGATCACTTCGCCGGTGACGAACTGCGCGGCGTCGACGATGTGCGCGCCGAGGTCGCCCAGCGCGCCCGAACCGGCGGACTCGCGACGCAGCCGCCAGGTCATCGGCGCCCGCGGGTCGGACAGCCAGTCCTGCAGGTAGACCGACCGCACGTGCCGGATCTCGCCGAGCGCCCCGCTCGCGACGAGGTTCCTGGCGTGCGCGAGCGCGGGCACCCGGCGGTAGTTGAACGCGACCATGGCCCGTACCCCGCGTTCACGGGCCTTCCGCGCCGCCTCCGCCATCGCCTCGGCCTCCGCGACCGAGTTGGCGAGGGGCTTCTCGCACAGCACGTGCTTCCCGGCTTCCAGCGCGGCGATCGCGATCTCCGCGTGGGTGTCCCCCGGCGTGCAGATGTCGACCAGGTCGACGTCGTCGCGCGCGATCAGCTGCCGCCAGTCCGTCTCGACGCCGGCCCAGCCGAACCGCCGCGCCGCCGCCGTGGCCCGGGCCTCGTCCCGGCCGGCGAGCACGGCGAGTCTCGGCACCAGCGGTGGGTCGAAGAACCGGTGGACGCTGCGCCAGGCGTGCGAATGCACCGCGCCCATGAACGCGTGGCCCACCATGCCGATCCCGATCGTGTCCCGTGCCGGGCTCATGCCCCTCCCTCTGTTCTCGGTGGCCGACGGCTCAGGAATCGAAGCCGACGTCGGCGTACTGGTCGACGTTCTCCTTGGTGACCACCGCGGAGTACGTGGTGATCTCGGCCGGGATGTCGTGCTCGGCGAAGTCGCCGATCCCCTTCGTCTGCCCGAGCAGGCGCGCCAGTGAGACGGCGGTCGAGGCCATCGACGGGCTGTAGAGCACGGTCGCCTTGATCGGCGACGCGTCGGCCTTGATCAGCGTCATCATGTTCTTCGAACCCGCGCCGCCGACCATCAGGAACTCCTTGCGGCCCGCGTTCTCGATGGCCGCGTTGACGCCGACCCCCTGGTCGTCGTCGTGGTTCCACAGCGCGTCCAGCTTGGCCGCGCTCTGCAGCAGGTTCGCCGTCTGCTGCTCGCCGGACTCGGGCGTGAACTGGGCCGAAACCCGCGGGCCGACCTTGAACCCGGCGCGGGCCAGCGCGTCCGAGAACCCCTTGCTGCGTTCCTGGGTCAGCGGCAGCGAGTCGATCCCGGCGACCTCGCCGATGATCGGGTTCGCGACGTTCCTCGCCTTCAGCTGTTTCGCGATGTAGTTGCCGGCGTTGACGCCCATCCGGTAGTTGTCCCCGCCGATCCACGTCCGGTACGCGAGCGGCGTGTCGAAGACGCGATCCAGGTTGATCACCGGGATCCCCGCGTCGATCGCCTGCTGCCCGACGGAGGTGAGCGCCTTGCCGTCGAAGGGCAGGATCACCAGCACGTCGACCTTCGCGTTGATCAGGGTCTCGACCTGGGAGATCTGCTGGTTGACGTCGTTGGTGCCCTCGGTGGCGGTGAACTTCACCTCGCTGAACTTCTGCGCCTGCGCCCGGGCGTTCTTGGTGATCGCCGCGATCCAGCCGTGGTCGGCGGCCGGCGCGGAGAAGCCGATGGTGATCGGCTTCCCGGGCTGGGTGTCGTTGGCCGCGTTCGCGACCGGCGCGTTCGACTGCTGGTTCGACGGCGTGTTCGACGTGCAGCCGGCCAGCAGCGCGCCGGCGCCGACCGCGGCACCGCCGAGCAGGAAACCCCGGCGGCCGAGGAAGGGGTGTTCGGTCATGACGACCTCCGTTGATCTGTGAGGCTACGGACCGGTCCTGGCTTTCCTGGCCCGGAACTGCAAGAGCACGGCGAGCACGATGATCACGCCTTTGGCGATGTTCTGGATGTCGGTGTCCAGGTTGTTGAGCGTGAAGAGGTTCGACAGCACCGTGAAGATCAGCACGCCGATGAGGGTGCCGATCAGCGAACCGCGGCCGCCGGTGAGCAGCGTGCCGCCGATGACCACGGCCGCGATCGCGTCGAGCTCGTAGAACATGCCGTTGGTCGACGCGCCCGCCGTCGTCCGCGCGACGACCATGAGCGCGGCGATCCCGCAGCACAGCCCGGCCACGCCGTAGACGAGCGCGAGGTGCCGCTTGACGTTGATCCCGGCGAGCCGCGACGCCTCGACGTTGCCGCCGACCGCGTACGTCCGGCGGCCGAAGGTGGTGCGGTTGAGCAGGACCCAGCCGACCGCGAACACCAGCGCGAAGAGCCAGATCAGCACCGGGATCCCCAGCAGGTCGCCGCGGAAGAAGGCGAGGAAGTCCTGGTCGGCGACCACCTGCGTGCGGCGGCCGCTGATCCGCTCGGCGAGCCCGCGCGCCGAGACGTACATCGCTAGTGTCGCGATGAACGGCACGACCTTGCCGTAGGCCACGAGCACGCCGTTGACCAGCCCGCAGCCGAGGCCGACCGCGAGCCCGCAGAGAACCATCACCCACGGCCCGTAGGACTGGGTGGCCAGGGTGGTGAGCCAGACGCTCGACAACGCGACGATGGAGCCGACGGACAGGTCGATGCCGCCGCTGATGATCACGAACGTCATGCCGACGCTGACCACGCCGATCGCCGCGGCCAGCCGCAGGATCGTGGAGATGTTGCTTTCGGTGAAGAACAGCTCGGGCCGGGTGAACTGGCCGACCAGGCACAGCACGACGAGCACCCCGGCCAGGCCGAGCAGGCGCGGATCGGCCCGGAAGGCGAACCGCCGTCCGTCGGTGGTCACCGCCTTCCGCGCCTCCGCCGGTGGCGCTTCGGTGTCGGTCATGCCGCGCTCCCCTCGAGAATCACGTCGAGCACCCCGGCCTCGGTGAGGCCGGCGGAGGGCCGGTCGGCGAGGACCCGGCCCTCGCGCAGCACCAGCACCCGGTCGGACAGCCCGAGCACCTCGGGGATCTCGCTGGACACCAGCACGATCGCGACGCCGCTCGCGGCCAGCTCGTCGATCAGCCGGTACAGCTCGGCGCGGGCGCCGACGTCGACGCCGCGCGTCGGCTCGTCCAGCAGCAGCACCCGGCAGCCGCGCACCAGCCAGCGCGCGAGCACCGCCTTCTGCTGGTTGCCGCCGGACAGCGTGCGGACGATCCGCCGCGGGTCGGCGGGCCGCAGGTCGAGGCGCCGCAGGCTCGCGCCGGCGTCGTCCAGTTCCTTGGCACGCTCGGTGAACCCGAACTTCGCGTAGCGGCCGAGGCTGGCCAGCGTCACGTTGTGCGCCACCGGCAGGTCCAGCAGGAGGCCCTGGCTCTTGCGTTCCTCCGGGGCCAGCCCGATGCCCGCCTTGACGGCGGCGAGCACGCTGCCGGGGCGGAGCGGTTTCCCCTCGGCCACCACGGTTCCGCGGTCGGGACGGCGGGCGCCGAAGATCGTCTCCAGCAGCTCGCTGCGGCCGGATCCGACCAGCCCGGCGATGCCGACGACTTCGCCGGCGTGGACGGTGAAGCTCACGTCCTCGAACTCCCCTTTCCGGGAGAGCCCGTCGACTTCGAGCACGGCGGTGGTCCTGGCGTGGCCGTCGTGGCGTGGCCCGAAGACGGTTTCGACCTTGCGCCCGGCCATCAGCGCGACGAGATCCGCGGTCGGCGTGGTGCGGGCGTCGAGCCCGGTGCCGACCGTCCGGCCGTCCTTGAGCACGGTCACCCGGTGCCCGATCCGGCGCAGCTCCTCGAGCCGGTGCGAGATGTAGACCACCGCGACGCCGTCGGCGGTGAGCTCGCCGACGATGCGGAAGAGGTTGTCGGCCTCCTCGCCGGCCAGCGCGGCGGTGGGTTCGTCCATCACGAGCAGCCGGGCGTCGTGGGCCAGCGCGCGGGCCATCGACACCAGCTGCTGGCCGGCGGCGGACAGCCGGCCCACCTCGTGCCACGGCCGGATGCCGGGATGGCCCAGCCGGGCCATCAGCCGCGCGGCTTCGTCACGGGCCTGCGAGACCCGGGTGAACCCGAGCCGGGCGCGCTCGTGGCCGAGGAAGATGTTGTCCGCCACCGAAAGCGCGGGCACCAGGTCGAGCTCCTGGTACATGGTGGCGATGCCCAGCCGCAGGGCGTCGACCGGCGAGCCGAGCTCGACGCGTTGCCCCTGCCAGGTGATTTCGCCCGCGTCCGGCCGGTGCGCCCCGGACAGGACCTTGATCAGCGTCGACTTCCCCGCGCCGTTCTGCCCGAGCAGGCAGTGCACCTCGCCCGGTTCGACGTCGAGGTCGACGCCGTCGAGCGCGCGCACACCGGGGAAGGTCTTCACGATCCCGCGGACGGAAAGCAGGCTCATGCGCACACCTCGCTGGCGCTCGGTGCCGCCTGAGCCGGAAGCGCAGTGTTGAATGATTCGCTCGCAAGCTCGCTCATACCGTGGCCTCCTCGGTGACGGGGGCGAGCGTCGGGTCGGCGAAAAGCCGTTCGGCGGCCCGGTGGGCGGCCCCGTGCAACGGAGCCCGGATACCGAGCCCCGACGGCACGACCCGGGCGTGCAGTCCGGACTGGGCGTGCGCGGCGAGCTCGACGCGGACCGGTTCCACCAGCCACTCCCCGAGCTCCGCGAAGTAGCCACCGAGCACGACGACGTCCGGGTCGAGCACATCGACCACAGTGGACAGTGCGACACCGAGGGCGACGCCGAGCTCGTGCACCGCCGTGACCGCGCGCTGCTCGCCGCGCCGGACGCGGTGCTGAAGCAGCGCGACCCGGCCCTCGACACCGACGGCGGGATCGTGCAGCGGATCGCCCGGTGACGCGGCCGCGCGCAGCACCGCGGCGAGGTTCGCCTTCGTCTCCAGGCAGCCCGTCCGGCCGCAGGAACACCGGTCGCCGGACGGGTCGACGGCGATGTGCCCGACCTCGCCCGCGAAGCCGCGCGCGCCCCGCTGGATCGCGCCGCCGGACACGAGGCCGCCGCCCACGGCCGTCCCGCCGCTGAGGTAGAACAGCTCGCCGGCCTCGGTGAGCGACTCGGCGAGCGCGCCCAGGTTGGCTTCGTTGTCCACGGCGACCGCGTCGACGGGGAGGTTCAGCCGGGCCGCCATCAGGCCGGCGATCTCCGCGTCGCGCCAGCGCAGGGCCGGGGCGAAGCGCAGCACGGCGGCGGCCGGATCGACCAGCCCGGGCACCGAGATCGCGACGCCGACCGGCGGGCCGGGCAGCACCCGGTGCGCGAGGTGGGCGAGTTCGTCCATGCCTCGCTGGAGCCCGGCCGCGGCGACGTCGACGGTCTCGGCGTGCTCGGCCACGACGCGGCCGGACAGGTCGGCGACCACCGCCGACAGCCGGTCGGCCTCGACGCGCAGAGCCAGCGCGTACGCGTCTTCGCCGTCCAGTTCGACCAGCCGGCTCGGCCGGCCGTTGCCGGGGAGGACACCGGCGGGCCGGACGAGGCCCCGGTCCGCGAGCTCGGCGAGCAGACCGGGGACCGCCGACTTCGCGACACCGCAGCGGGCGGCCAGCTGCGTACGCGACAGGGGGCCCGCGCGCAGCGCTCGCAAGACCGCGGCCAAGTTCGCCGTACGCGGGCTCGCCTGGTCGGCTCGCCTGGTACCGGTCACGGCCACGATGCCCCCACAGGTGCTGCACACGGAACAGACTTTGTCACGCAGGAAGCGAAAGTAGGGTGACGTCGATCACCCGTCAAGGTGAGAAAGAGGGGTCAAGTTCCGTTTTCACCCGGATAGACGCACGAATCCGAGCAGACTTTCGATGCGGAAGTGCAAAAGTCTGTTCGGATTGAGCGTTACGGAAGTGGCGCGTTCAACTGCTGAGCGTGAAGGCCCGGTCGGTCGCGGACCAGGCGGTGCCGATCACGCCCGCCGTGTCGCCGAGCTCGGACAGCACGATCGGGAGGTTCCCGGTCGCCAACGGCAGCGAGCGCCGGTATACCGCGCTGCGCAGTTCGGCGAGCAGCTGGTGCCCGAGCTGCGCCACCCCGCCGCCGATCACCACCATCCCCGGGTTGATGAAGGAGACCAGCGAGGCGACGACCTGGCCGAGCCGGCGCCCGCCGTCCCGGATCAGGTTGACGGCGCCGAAGTCGCCCGCCGCGGCGGCCAGGCCCACGTCCCGGGCGGTGACCGCCCCGCGGTCGGCGGCGACCTCGGCGAGGTACGCCGAACGTCCGCTGCGGGCCAGCGCGAGCCCGTCGCGGGCCAGCGCGGCCCCGCCGAAGTAGGCCTCCAGGCAGCCGACCTCACCGCAGGCGCAGGTCGGGCCGTAGTCGTCGAGCCGGATGTGCCCGATGTCGCCCGCCGTGCCGACGACCCCGCGGTACACCTTGCCGCCGAGCACGATCCCGCAGCCGATCCCGGTGCCGATCTTGACGAACATCAGGTCGTCGGTCGACCGCGCGACCCCGGCGTGCCGCTCCCCGAGTGCCATCGCGTTGACGTCGTTGTCCACCGCGACCGGGCAGCCCCAGAGCCCGCCGAGGTGATCCCGCACGTTGAACCGGTCCCAGCCGGGCATGATCGGCGGCGCGACCGCCATCCCCTCGGCGAAGCTGACCGGCCCCGGCAGCCCGATGCCCGCCGCGACCAGCCTGCCGGGCGCCTCGTCCCGCACCTTCGCCGCGAGCTCGGCCACCCGCCGCAGCACCGGATGCGGCCCCTGCCGCACGTCGCAGTCCTCGACGGTGTGCGCGAGCACCTCGCACGAAGCGTCGGTCACGGCCACCCCCACCGACGTCGCCCCGACGTCCACCGCGAGCACCCGGAGGTCGCCGGCCAGCCGGACCAGCGTCGACCGGCGCCCGCCGCGGCTGGCGGACGGCCCCGCGGTCTCCACGAGCCCGACCTCGCCGAGCCGGGCCACTTCGGCACCCACCCGGGCGCGCGGCAGTTCGAGCCGCTCGCCCAGCTCGACCCGCGACATCGGGCCCTCGTCCCGGAGCAGGGTGAGCAGCCGGGTCTGGTGCCGGGTTTCGACCATCGGGTGCTCCGTGCCGGATACCGCGCTCATTCGCGTCAGCCTAGCTACGATCCCGGGCGCCCCCACCGGGCGGGACGACGGATCGTGGCCTCTTCGACGAAAACGGCCGCCGATGGCCGCGAGCGGGCGCGGGAATCATCGATGGCTCCCAGCCGGAACGCGAATACCAGGAATCCTGTGAAAAACGGCGATGACACCGCGCTCCGCGTTACGACTTCCAGGGGCAATCGGCCCGCCGGCGACCGGAAACCGCCTCCGTTCGCCAATCTGTGCATACTGACTGTCGCGCGATTAGCGCACGTCGTCGCTCCAAAGCGTGATTCTGCGCGCCGGGTCCTCAGCGTTCTGGCCCAGTGCGGCCATCGTCGGGGTAGACCAGATTCACCGCGGCAACCCGTTGAGGGCCTTGACACAGGCGCTTCGGGTGAAGTTCGCGCGCCCGGCTAACAGATCGCCGCCGATTTCGTCTCTCTCCGGAAACCTCAGGAATCCGGAAAGGGAATTCCATGTCGCGCAGATCAGTGTTCGTCGCGCTGACCGCAGTCAGCGCCCTGCTCGCCCCGGCCGCGGTGGCGGCCGCCGCACCGCCGGGGGTCGATCCCGCCACCGTCGACGTCACGCTCGCCCCTGGGCAGAGCACCAACATCACCAAGCACGTGACCACCTCCACCGTGCCGCCGAATCCCGATCTCGTGCTGCTCGCCGACACCACCGGCAGCATGGGCGGCGCGATCGCCAACGTCCGCGCCAACGCGAACGCCATCACCAGCGACGTGCTCGCCGTGCAGCCGACCGCCCAGTTCGGCGTCGCCGAGTACAAAGACTTCACCGATGCGGTCCCGTTCAAGGTCAACCAGGGCATCACCGCGGACACCGCGGCGGTCCAGGCCGGCACGAACCAGTGGGTGGCCTCCGGCGGCGGAGACACGCCGGAAGCCGACCTCAACGCGCTCTACGAGCTGGCCACCGGCGCGGTCGCCTTCCGCCCGGACGGCACCCGGATCATCGCCTGGTTCGGCGACGCGCCGTCGCACGACCCGAGCGGCGGGCACACCCTGGCGCAGACGATCGCCGCGCTCCAGGCGGCGAACATCCGCGTGGTGGCGGTCAACGTCGGCGCACTGGACTACACCGGGCAGGCCAGTGCCATCGCCACGGCCACCGGTGGCGCGCTGCTCAACAACGTGCCGTCGAACCAGGTGTCGCAGGCCATCCTCGACGGCATCAAGTCCATCGAGGTCACGGTGACCCCGCACGTCGTCAGCTGCGACCCCCAGCTGACCGTCACCAACGCCCCGGCGAGCGTCAAGGTGACCAGCGGTGACGTCGCGACGTTCACCGAGACCATCACCGCCGCGGCCAGTGCCGCGCCGGGCACCTACCACTGCTCGGTCGACTACCTGGTCGACGGCGTGTCCCGCGGCTACGTCGAGACGACGACCGTGCGCGTGCTCGGCCTGAGCATCAACGACGTCACGGTGGACGAAGGCTCCGGCGGCGCGCCGGTGCCGGCCACCTTCACCGTGTCGCTGCTCGGCGGCACCAGCCCGAACCCGGTGACGGTCCACTACGCCACCGCGAACGGCACCGCCACCGCACCGGCCGACTACCAGGCGGCGAGCGGCGACGTCACCTTCGCGCCGGGTGAGACGTCCAAGCCGGTGACCGTGCTGGTCAACCCGGACACCGTCGACGAACCGAACGAGACGTTCACCGTGACGCTGTCCGCCCCGGTCGGCGCCGGGCTGGTCGACCCGGTCGGGATCGGCACGATCGTCGACGACGACCGCGACGGCGTCTTCTCCTGCACCGGCACCGGCGCGAACGTCATCGGCGTCACCGCGGCGGTGGCGAATCCGGCGAACCTGCCCTGCGCCGACGACAGCAAGACCGTCCTCGACGCGACGCTCAACGCCGGCCTGATCAAGGTGCAGACGCACGCGTTGACCGCGTCGACCGATCTCACGCCGGACAACCAGTCGGTGGCCCCGGCGGCCGGTGACCACGCGTGGGCGTCGGCGAAGATCGACAAGACGGTGATCAGCACGATCGGGCTGACCATCGAGCTGGGCGTGATCCGGTCCGAGGCGGCCGCGACCTGCCAGCCGGCTCCGGGCGGGCTCGCCCCGGTGCTGACCGGCAGCTCGAACGTCGCCTCGCTGAAGATCAACGGTGTCGCGGTCACGGTGGGTTCGGCACCGCTGACCATCGCGCTGGTCATCGGCTCGCTGAAGCTCAACGGCCAGACCATCGAGAACGGCGTCGTGAAGCAGCAGGCAGTCGCCCTGGAGACCCCGCTTGCGAAGATCGTGCTGGCGGAGTCCCAGGCCGACGTGCACGGCACCACCGCGCACCCGGCGGGCAACCCCTGCCGGCGCTGACCCGGTGAACCTGCCGGGGCGGGCGGTCGCCGCCCGCCCCGGCAGGCGCCTCACCCGCCTTGGTACGGATCTCCGTCCCATTCGCGCGGTTCACCGGTTCGCCGCAGCGGCGGTCCGGCGTCCGGTTCACCGTGCCCGGCAAAAGGAGTACTCCCCGCTGCCGCGGCTGGTCGTTCCACCGGTCGCGTGAATTCGGCCGCCCCCGCCGCCGCTAAGGTGGATCGGCCCGTGACGATCTGCGAGGGGACGAGCGTGAGCGAGCAGGAGGGGGCGGCCTGGATCCCGCCCGGTGCCGACCTTTCCCGGCCCAGCGCGGCCCGCATCTACGACTACCTGCTCGGCGGGGCGCACAACCTGGCCGCCGACCGGGCGGTCGCGCACCGGCTCGAAGCCATCCAGCCGCAGGTCGCCGCCGTCGCCCGGCGCAACCGCGCCTTCCTGCGGCGCGCCGTGCGGTTCATGCTCGCGCAGGGGATCCGGCAGTTCCTGGACCTCGGCTCCGGGATCCCGACCGTCGGCAACGTCCACGAAGTCGCGCAGGAGGTCGACCCGGCCTCGCGCGTGGTGTACGTCGACTACGAACCCGTCGCCGTGGCCCACAGTCTCATGCTGCTCAAGGACAACCCGAACGCCTCGGCGCTCGAAGCCGACGCCACCGACCCGGCCGGGGTGCTCGGGTCCGAACCGGTCAAGCGGCTGCTCGACCCGCGCGAACCCGTGGGGCTGCTGGCGATCACGCTCGGGCACTACCTGCCACCCGAGCCGGACGTCCGCGCGGTGTTCGCCGCCTACCGCGACGCGCTCGCGCCCGGCAGCCACCTCGCCCTCACCCACCTGACCAACGACTTCGCGGTGCTGCGCGACCCACGGGTCGCCGAGACCATGCGGTCGACGCAGGACCACATCTACCCGCGATCGCGAGACGAGGTGCTCGCCCTCTTCGACGGCTTCGAACTGGTCGAGCCGGGGCTGACGACCTCCGCGAACTGGCACCCGGACCGGCTGGCCGCCGTCGTGGATCGGGAGGACGACGGCCTCTACGCGGGGGTCGGGATCAAGCCGGCGTCCTGAGTGGACACTCACTCCTCGCCGGAGAACCGTCCCCACGCCGACTGCCGGGTCATGCCGAGCGCCTAGCCGATCTGCGACCACGTGCCGCCCAGCGCCCGCCCCTTGCCGACCCACGCGGCCAGGTTCTGCCGCACCTGCGCCTCCGTCGTCAGGACGGACCTGACTGGCGTCGGGAGGTTCCTGACAACTCGCGATCCGCGCCGAAGAACGCCGATGTCCACCCGCCGAGCTCGGCCAGCCGGGTCGTCAACTCTTCGATCTCGGCCCAGCGGCGGTGCTCGCGCTCCAGGTCCGGGACCAGGAAGTCCTCGACGAGCTGCAGGAGCGTGGCGATCTCGTAGGCGACGTCGGCAAGCTGGAGGAACGGTCGGTACTCGGCTTCGGTCCCCGTCCCGTGCCGGGAGGCCCAGTCCCGCGCGCCGTGCCCGGCGGCCCGGCACACGGCCACGACGGTGCGCCGGATTTCGCCGCGGCGGGAGTCCGGCCGCCCTTCGATCAGCGGGGCGACGTTCCAGGCCACCGACAGCAGGCAGCACCCCGCGTCGTCCATCGAGTTGTTCATCACCGGACGTACTTTGGGGAACCACGGGCACAGGTCCGCCGCTCCGACTCGCCGGGTCACCCCATCGTGTGGCGAACCGGCCCCGACCGGGCGAGCAGGGCCAGCGGGACGAAGTCGGCCAAGGCCTGCTGGCCGGCGGCGTTGGCGTGGACGCCGTCGCCGTTGTCGTAGGCCGGGAGGATGCTGTTGGGCTTCAGCGGGTCCTTGAGCACCTCGTCGAAGTCCACGACGCCGGAACACGCGCCGCCGCAGCCGTTCCCGCGCTTGACGTACAGCGCGATCTCGTGCCGGGCGAGGTTGGCCTGGTCGGTGTATCCCGGCCGGGGCGTGCTCGGCGTGACGTGGACGGCGATCCCGGCGGCGCGCACGCGGCGGAAGACTTCGCGGTAGCTCTCCAGGATCGTCGTGCCGTCACAGCCGTAGGCGAGGTCGTTGGTGCCGTAGTAGTAGATGACGGCGGTGACGCCGTGCAGCGCGAGCACGTCCCGGTCGAGCCGGCTCGCCGCGTCGAGCCCGGCGACCGACGGCGGCGCGGCGGGGCACGTCTTCGCGCTGGTGGTCCCCGAGACGCCGGCGTTGGCCACGGCCAGCTGCGCCGACGCGGGCAGTTCCGCGACGATGCGCCGCGCGAGGTCGTCGGTCCAGCGCCGGTCGGCCCCGGGCCGGGTGCAGCCGGGACCGCAGTTGGTGCTGCCGACGCCGTCGACGACCGAGCTGCCGAACGGGACAACCGTGCCCTTCAGCGCGGTGTTGTGCACGTCGACGGCGCTGACGACGTAGGTGGCGCCGACGGTGCGGGTGAAGGCCGCGGCCCCAGCGTCGGCGGCGTGGTCGCCGGAGCCGGGTTCGGTGAGGTAGTTGTCCCGCAGCGCGGTGCCGTGGCGGCCGGGAACGGCGGCGCCTTCGACGGACATGCTCACGGCCAGGTTCGTGTCCGGGCGCGTCACGAGTTTCGTCTCGTCGCTCCACACCTCGCCGCCCACGGGGATCGTGACGGCGCGGCGGCCGGCGAAGGTGAGTTCCCGCGTCGTGGTCACGGCCGCGCCGCCCGCGCCGGGACCGGCGGTGGCGTGCCCGACGGTCAGCGGCCCGGCGCCGAAGGTGTTCTGCAGCCGGACGCGCACCGCGTCGCCGCCCTGGCTGAGGCGGGTGATCATCCGCAGCGTCTGGCCGGTCACGGGGCCGTCGGCCCGGCCGTCCTGCGACTGCGCCCAGGAGGTGAACCAAGCGGGCCCGGACCCGGCGGCCCCCGGCGCGGAGGCGCCGACGGTCGCGACCGCGAGGACGGAAACCGCGGCCAGGACAGCGATCCGGCAGGGTGGCCGCACAGCGCCTCCTCGGTCCACAAAGGACTCACGGATGACACCGGCGTCACCGCCTCCCGGCCGATCGTAGGGAGCCGCGCCCGCGGCGACAAGGCCGCCAGGGCGGTCGTGTCCGATCTTGTCAGCGGCCGGGAAGCGCCCCCATGTGGCTTTGGTTGCGTCCAACGCACCCAATGTGGCTTTGGTTGCGTCCAACGCACCCAATGTGGCGTTCGGTGCGTCCAACGCACCCAATGTGGCTTTGGTTGCGTCCAGCGCACCCAATGTGGCGTTCGGTGCGTCCAGCGCACCCAATGCGGCTTTGGTTGCATCCAACGCACCCAACGCCACATTGGGGCGCTTGAGCCGGGCCGCGCGCACGGGACGCGCGGTCCCGAACCGGTGAACCTCGGCGGTCACAGCTCGGTGGTGATGATCGCCTCGACCAGCACCTCGCCTTCCGGGGTCAGCTCGATCACGCCGTCGTCCGGCCGCAGCCTGACCAGTCCCCGCGCGGCCAGGGAACGGAACTTGCCCAGCCACGGCTCGGAGAACAGCGAGCGCCCCGGGAACCTCGCGGCGTGGAGCGAATCCCGCAGGGGCCGCAACGTCGTCAGCGCCATCTTCACCGCCCGCGCCTCCTGGGCTTCCGGCGTGAACCGGGTCGCCGAGCCGAGCGGGATCCGGCCGGACTCCACGGTTTCGATGTAGCGCCGGGAGTTCACGTCGGTGATCGCCTCCGACGCGCGGCAGCTCGAGCTGCCGCCCAGGCCGATCGCGACCTCGGCCTCCTGCTTGTCCTGGTCGACCATGATGGCCTTCCACTTCTCGGGTCCCAGCCCGCCCCGCGCGAAGTACATCGTCGGGTGCTCCGTGTAGCCCGCCGACCGCAGCCCTTCGGTGAGCAGCTCCCGCATCTGGTACTGCTCGCCGAGCGTCGGCCAGCGGTGGCCGTCGCGCACCAGCTTGTCCCGGTAGGACGGCAGCTGCCACGCCGCCGGCTTCTCGCCGGTGACGCCGGTGCGCGTGTCGCTGTAGGACGCCAGGTGCAGCTTCGTGCACACCACGGCCGTGACCTCGTTCTCCAGCACGACGTCGAGGTCGCGGCGGACGCTGGCGAGGCTCTGGTCGAGCAGGCCGTACATGAGGTCGATGCTGACCCACTCGAACCCGGCCGCCCGGGCATTGCGGACGAAGTCGACGCACATCCGGGCACTGTGCTCGCGCCCGCACAGCTCCAGGACGTGGTCGTCGAACGACTGGACACCGCTGGACAGCTTGGTGCACCCCAGTTCCCGCAGCAGGTCGAGCTTCGCCGGGGTGAACGTGCTCGGGTCGCCCTCGAAGCGGACCGTGGTGTCCGCGGTGAACCCGAAGTTCTCGCGGTAGAAGTCCAGCAGCCGGCGGATCTCCGGCTCCGGCAGCAGCGACGGCGTGCCGCCGAACACGTTGAACTCGCCCACCTCGGCGCCGGCCAGGTGCGGCACGGCGGCCAGCCACAGCCGCGCCTCACGGATGTTGAGGTCGACCCAGTGCTTGGCTTTCTCGTACGCCACTTCGGGTTTCCCCTTGACCAGCACCACCGGGTACTGGCAGAACCGGCAGCGGTACGCGCACGTCGGGATGTACGACCACAGGTGGATCGGGCCACTGGACGCCAGCTGCGCGTCGAGATCGCGCAGGAACTCGAGAGGGGAGGCCGGCTCGTTGCCGGGGAACACGTGCGCCCCGAACGGATCCTCCTGCACGAAGTCCAGCAGATGCCGGTTTTCCGGCAGCGAGAGGACGTCGAGCACGGCGGGCCGGGGCCACGCGGGGTCGATGCCGTGCAGCGAGCCGAGCGCCGCTTCGTAGGCGAGCGTCATCAGAACACCCCTCCGTTGCCGAAATAGTTGTGGGCTTCTCCGGATTCCCGGTCTTCGCAGTAGTAGCGGACGAACTCCGCGAAACGCTCGGCCGGGACCTCCGCCAGGCACGGCGGCAACGGCGGCGGGAAGCCGATGTCCTCGCCGACGTGCCGCCGCAGGCAGGCGAACAGCTCGTCGGCGAACTCGAAGTACAGCCGGTACGACGGCGTCTTGTAGGCGTGGATCGGCGTGAAGTCGACGACGCGCGTCTCGTCGCGGATTTCGGCGATCCGTCGGGCGAGCCGGGCGGCCAGGTCGGCGCCGAAGAACGCGATGACGGCGTCGTCCTCGAGCAGGGCCGGGGTCAGCAGCACCGGCAGGATGGTGTTCTTCGGGGTGAAGTCCTTGATCGAGAACTCCCACGCCTGCCGCGCTTCGGCTTGGGTGAGGTCGACGCCGAGGGCAGGTGTCGACGGCCGGATGTCGCGCATGACGATGATGCCGTCCGAGCCGTAGGCCCGGCCGGCGATGACCTCGTCGATCGCGTGGTCGACGCGGCGCGGGTTGATCTCGACCCGCGAGCGCGGCACGTAGGTGATCGCGTCCCCGCCGCTGGCGACCTTGATCCCGAAGTCCCAGTCGTCGGAGAGGTGGTTGACGAACTCGCCGTCCCGCAGCTGGTAGAAGATTTCGATGCCGCCGGCGCGCTCGTAGGCGTCGCGCTCGACGGCGAAGCCCTTGCCGTCGGGGAAGCCGCCGAACAGCGCGAACGTGACGGCGCGGCACCGCAGCGTCCGCTGGATCGCGTCCCACAGCCGCGGCCGGCCGGTGAAGTGGTCCTCGTTGTAGTAGTAGTCGCAGACGCCGATCGCGGCCTTGCTCGACTCCATCGCGGCGAACAGCTCGCTCAGCCAGTGCGCGTCGACGCGGCAGTCCGCGTCGGCCGACACGAGGTAGAACCGCTCCCCCGGGCCGGTGTCCGGCCGGTTCCGGCTGCGCGCCACGGCGAAGTCCATCCCCGCCCGCCGCGCGCACGAGACGCCCTGCTCGGGCTCGTGGATCACGTGCAGAGCCAGCTCGGGATGCCGGGCCGCGAAGGCGTGCGCGAGGTCGACGGTGTCGTCGGTCGAGTTGTTGTCGACGACGACGACCTCGTACCGGCTCTTGTCCAGCGGCGCGTCGCCGTCGCGCTGGTCGTACAGAGTCCGCAGGACCTCCCGCAGGTTCGCGGCCTCGTTGTACACCGGCAGCACGACGCTCAGCCGCGTGCCGGGCCGCATCGGCGGCGGGTACAGCCGTTCGACCAGGTCGTCGACGACCCGGGTGCCGAACCGTGCCCGCCCCAGTTCCTGGTTCACCCCTACCACTTCGGCTCGCTTCCCTTCGTCGGTGATCAGCTCGGCCACGGCGCGGGCGAACGCCTCGTCCGGCAGGTCGCGGGTCCGGATGTCCAGCACCGGCGCCCGGAACCCCTTGCTGCCGTAGACGGCGTCGTAAAGCTCGTACCCGCTCGTGATGTACGGCGTGCCGGAAGCGATGGCTTCGCTGATCGGGTTTCCGTAGCTCTCGTAGTCGTAGGAGGTCAGGAACGACACGATCGTCGCGTGCGCGAGGAGGTCACGCACCGAGTACCGGCCGGGCACGGCCGTGTCGTACGGCGTCAGCCAGCCCCCGAACACGACGCGGTCGCGCACGCCGAGCCGGGTCGCGAGGCCCGCGAGCCGATCGTGCTCGGCGGGCGCCTCGCCGACGTCACCGGCCACGAACAGCCAGGTGCCGGGCAACAGCGCGAGGAGGTGGAGATCCCGGTCGAGGCGCTTCTGCGGGATGATCCGCGTGATCCGGGCGAGCAGCGGGACGCCGTCGGGGATCCCGTGGTCGCGCCGGAATCCCGCGTTGCGCTCGTCGATCCGCGCGGGCGCGATGGTGAACGCGTTGGGCAGGACGTCGATGTTCACCAGGTCCGGCACCCACTCCAGCGTCCTGGCCTTCGCCTGCTCGTGCAGCGCGAAGTAGTGGATGTGCGGCGAATTCCGCGGCGCGGGGACGCTCGCGTACGGGAACCAGCCGTACTTGGCGATGCCCGGTTCGCTCTGCCACATCAGGTCGTGGTCGCGCCAGAACACGAACCGGCCGAGCCGGTGCCGGGCGCCGTAGACGTCGATCGCGCGGTAGAGCGCCTCGGTGTAGGTGAGATTCTCCGGCAGGGTGCCGTTCTCCACCATCACCATCGTCACGCCGAGGCGTTCCCAGGTGGCCACGATCCGGTCGGCCAGCTCGCCGGCGATCCGGTCGATTTCCGGGCGCAGGGCGTCCTTCCCTGCCTGGACGACCTCGCTCAGGACGCGTCCGGCGAACGCGCTGTCGTAGCCGGGGATCTCCTCGACGCCCTCGACGCGGTCGAGGGCGACCCATTCCGGCAGCAACCGCGCCTCGTCGCGGTAGGGCCGGAAGAAGGCGCCCTTGTCGGCCTTGATGTCGTAGCCGAGGTCGAGGTGGACGCGGTATCCGCGGGCGGCCAGGCGGCGCGCGGTCTTGAGGAACTCGACCACGACCCCGGACAGCGGAGTGGCGTCGAACGACACGCCCCAGAGCACTGACATCGATGTCAAACCCCCGTCTCGGCTTCGCCGTCGTTTCCAGCCTAGGCGGCCGGATCACGGAAGGCCGGTTGAGCGGAAACGCTTTCCCGCCCGCGCGGTGGTTGACCACGGGCGCTAGCTGCCCGATTAGCCCGATTGGCCCGGTTTCAGGTGCTCGCCCACAGCCGTGAATGGCCCATTAAGGGACATAGAGTCCCTCAATGAGCCATTCACGGCCTTGACCCAAGGCGACATTGGGGCGTATCAGTCCGGGAGGAGCTTGAGGCGGAGGTGGAAGTTGTCGAGGGTGGCCGGGAGGGGGCGGTCCGGGGACAGCACCGGTCCGGACGCCTGCTCGAAGCCGTGGCCGCGCAGCAGGTTCGCCAGCATCGTGCTCGCGCAGAACTGGACCAGGTCGCGGCCCGGGCAGACGGCCGGGCCCGCGCTGAACGGGACCAGCGCCGGGTTCGCGTCCGCCCGGCCGTCGAGCCAGATGTCCGGCTCGAACCGGTCGGCGTAGGGCAGCCGCGCGTCGCGGTGGAAGAACGGCGTGAAGACCAGCACCGTCGTTCCCGCCGGGCCCCAGGACGTCTTCTCGGTGGTTTCGCGCAGCACCATCGGCGTGGTCGGCCACAGGCGGATCGTGTCCAGCACGCAGGCTCGCAGGTAGGACAGCTGGTTCGGTTCGGCGAGGTCGACGCCGTCGAGGTCCGCGCGGACGCGGTCCAGCGCCGCCGGGTGCGTCGCCAGCAGGGCCAGCGTCCGGAACGTCACCATGCCCGCCGCGTCGAACGCGAACAGCCAGTGCGCCACCTGGTCGGCCGGGCTGACCTTGCCGTCGGCGCCGAGTTCGGCGATCACGGCGGCGAGGCTGCCGGGCTCGGCCCGGCCGAGGTGCGCGGTCACCCGTTCGTGGAACCGGGCGCGCAGCTGCTTGCGCCGGGGGTGCACGTAGGCCCAGTTCGCGTCGAGCCGCAGACGAGCCAGCTGGTCGGTGACCGTGTCGTCGTCGCGCGCCTGGTCGCCGAGCACGACGCGGCGGACGAGCCGCCACCACGCGACGTTGAAGGCGTCCCAGCTCAGCTCGCCGTCGTGCGTGGCTTCGCTCAGCACGACGGCGGCCTCGTCCGCGATCGCCCTCGCGAACGGCGCCGCGAGCTCGTGCAGCGGACGGCCCGGCTCCAGCACGGCTTCGGTGAACCGGCGGCGCGGACGGCGGTCGCCGGCGTCCGAGATCAGCACGCCGTGAGGCTGGAAGTGCCCCAGCGCGGCGCGCTTTTCCACTGTGGACGGACTGAACGGCGTCGGCGCCCCGGCCAGCAGCGTCCCGACGTCTTCGGCGGCGAGAGCCAGCTCCACCGGCCGGCCGGGCACGCGCAGCCTGAGCGGCCGCCCGTCGTGCCGGTCCCGCAGCCGCGCCAGCAGCTTCACGGCGGGGCGGTCGAACCGCAGCTTCTCCGCCACCGCCATCGCGGTGGGACGTCGCTTGATCACCCCGCCGGCCAGCGTGGGCAGTGCCACCTCGACCGCGACCCGGACGGTCTCGACCACCGACGCGGTGACGGGTTCGGTCCGCTTGAGGTTTCCCTGAGTGGACGTCATGCGCATCCGGCTACCCGTCCGGACCGGGCCGGAAACGCCCTCAGCGGCGCAGCGCGACGTTCAGCGCGTCCCCGGCGTGGTCGAGGCAGTCCGCGCAGATCACCGCGTCCCGCGCGGCGCAGCTGACGCGCAGCAGCGGGCGCCGGAGCCCGAGGAACGTGCGGCGCTCCCGGCGGCCGCAGAACCCGCAGACCGCGGCCAGCGGCGACGTCACCGCCGCCAGCACGTCGCCGGTCCCAGTCTCCCGGTCCGCGCCGTCCCGCACGACGCGCAGGCCCGCCCGCACGCACTCCACGCAGATCGGCCCGTTCCGGCCCGGCACGCGGGGATCCCGCCTGCCGCCGCAGAACCGGCAGGCCCCGCCGGCCCCGTTCGTCCCCGTCACCGCGGCCTCCTCACGGGTTTCCGGCCCGCCGGAACCACCGGAAGGCCTTTCTCCCGTCACGCTACCCGGCCCCGTGGCGCCCGGCGATCGCGCTGCGCCCGGCGGAACCCCGGCTTACGCTCGCCTCGCCCGCGATGGCGCGGCCCGAGCGGGCAGGAGGAAACCCGTTGTCGTCGTTGACTGTGCTGTTCGGCGTGGCGGGCCTGCTCGCGCTCGCCGCGGCGATCGTGCCGAAGCTCGTCGCCGACCGGCCGTTTTCGGTGCCGCTGGTGATGCTCGTCGCCGGGATCGTGCTCGGGCTGCTGCCGCTGCCGGCCCCGTACGGCAACGGCTGGGGCGACCCGGCCGCCCACCTGCACGGCGTCGAATCCTTCACCCAGCTGGGCATCCTGGTCTCGCTCGCCGGGGCGGGCCTGTCCGTCGACCGGCCGTTCGGCCTGCGGCGGTGGAGCTCGACGTGGCGGCTGCTCGCGCTGACCATGCCGCTGTCCATCCTGGCGATCGCCGCGCTCGGGCACTGGTGGCTCGCGCTCGCCCCCGGCGTGGCGCTGGTGCTGGCCTCGGCGCTGGCGCCGACCGACCCGGTGCTGGCGGGCGACGTCGGCGTGCCGCACCCCGACGTCGAGCCGGAACTGGCCAGGGACAACGAGATCCGCTTCACGCTGACCACGGAAGCCGGCCTCAACGACGGCCTGGCCATGCCGTTCGTCCTGCTCGGCCTGGCGCTGGCGGGCAGCGAGCCCGAACTGGACGTGTCCTGGGTGCTCGTGGACCTGCTGCTGCCCCTGGCGATCGGGGTCGCGGTCGGCCTCGCGTCCGGGCGGCTGCTCGGCTGGGCGATCTTCCGGACGGCGTCGGACCGGATCCGGCTGGCCGAGTACGCCGACGGGCTGGTCCTGCTCGCCCTCGCCTTCCTGCCCTACGCGCTCTCGGAGGTCGTCCACGGCAACGGGTTCGTCGCCGTGTTCGTCGCGGCGGTCGCGGTCCGCACGCAGGAGCGGGAGCACGAGTACCACGGCGTCCTGCACGCGTTCGGCCACCAGCTGGAACGGCTGTTCGTCCCGCTCGCCCTGCTCGGGCTCGGGCTGGCCGTCGGCGACGGGCTGCTGGCCGGCCTGCGCCCCCTCGAAGTGGTGATCGCCGTCGTCGCGGTGCTGGTGGTCCGGCCGGTGGTCGGCTGGCTCTGCCTGCTCGGCGCCCCGTCACCCGGGCGGCCGGCCACCGCGGCGATCGCGTTCTTCGGCGTCCGCGGCATCGGCACGCTCTACTACCTCGCCTTCGCGCTCAACCGGCTCCCGATGCCCCAGCAGGACGTGCTGTGGCGGGTCGGCGCGCTCGCCGTCGCCGTGTCGGTGCTGGTGCACGGCATCCTCGCGGAGCCGGCGATCCAGCGGATCGAACAGCTGGGCGGGCATCTGCCGGCTCGCTGATGTGTAGGCGCGAAGCGAGGGGGTAACCGACCGGTAAGGCCCTTTTGGCGACTGGCCGATCCTGAAATGTCGCCTCGCGACGAAAGGTGCACCGATGAACGACAAGTTCGAGAACAAGGGTGAAGAGCTCAAGGGCCGGGCCAAGGAAGCCGTCGGTAACGCCACCGACAACGAGCAGTGGCAGGCCGAGGGCAAGTCCGAGCAGGCCAAGGGCTCGTTGAAGCAGGCAGGCGAGAAGATCAAGGACGCCGTCAAGGGCGTCACGGACAAGAACTGACGCGTCCGCCGCTGCCGCGCCACCGGATCCGGGGGCGCGGCAGCTCCTCTGGGGGTAATCCGTGTTCGAAGGATTCACACTCGACCGCGTCGAGGTCGGGGACGTCACCCTGCGGGTCCGCCACGGCGGGTCGGGACCGCCGGTCCTGCTGCTGCACGGGCATCCGCGCACGCACACGACGTGGTACCGCGTCGCCCCGCGGCTCGCGGAGCGGTTCACGGTCGTCTGCCCGGACACCCGCGGCTACGGGGAGTCCACGAAGCCGCCGACGGACGACGACCACACGCCCTACAGCAAGCGCGTCATGGCGGCCGACTGCGTCGCGCTGATGCGGCAGCTGGGGCACGAGCGGTTCTTCGTGGCCGGCCACGACCGCGGTGCGCTGGTCGCGACGCGTCTCGCCCTCGACCACCCGGACGTGGTCCGCGGCGCGGCGATCCTCGACTCGATCCCGGTCGGCGAGAGCTTGGCCCGCGTCCACGCCGAGTTCGCCCAGGCCTGGTACCACTGGTTCTTCTTCGCCCAGCCGGACCGGCCGGAGCGGGCGATCAACGCGGATCCCGACGCCTGGTACAACGTCGGCACGAAGAACACGCCGGAGCGGCTCGGCGAGGAGAATTTCGCCGACTTCCACCGCGCGATCCACAACCCGGCCACCGTCACCGCGATGCTGGAGGACTACCGGGCGGGCCTCGGCGTCGACCGCGCCCACGACGACGCCGACAAGGCCGCCGGACGACGGATCACCTGCCCCGTCCTGATCCTCTGGTCGAGCCTCGACGACCTCGAGCAGATGCACGGGGACATCCCGGCCATCTGGCGCGACTGGACCACGGACCTGCGCGACGCCTACGCCATCAAGTCCGGGCACCACATGGCGGAGGACAACCCGGAAGCACTGGCGTCGGCGCTCGGCGACTTCTTCAGCGGCCTCCCCGGCGACTGAGCCGTTCCCGCCGCGGGACCACGACGTGCTCAGGGTCCTTTGTGGACGCCATCACTCGCGCGGCGGGTTCCGTCGCCCAGGGATTCCGTGCGGCCCGCCGCGTCGAGGCGTTCCAGCAGCGGGATCATCACCCGCCGGGTGCTGCCGAGGGCTTGGCGCGCCTCCGAAACCGTGAACGGCTGCGGCAGCCCGCGCAGTTCGGCGGCCGCCCGCTCTTCCACGTCCGGGCCGAGCACGACGCCCTCCGCGACCGCCGTCAGCCGGCCGACGCGGACGGCGGCGGCCAGCTCCTTCCGCCCCAGGCCCAGCGCGCGCAGCTGGTCCGCTTCCGGCGCGCGGAACGGGTGCTCCGCGAGCTGCTTCTCCACCGTCTCCAGGGCCTTCTCCACCGCCGGGGCGAGCCCGGCGCCGGGCCGCCGGACGAGGCCGCCCGCGACCTCGAAGCCGGTACTCAGCAGGGGGACGACCAGCTCGGCCGCGGGCAGGCCGAGCCGCTGCCGCAGCGCCTCCACCGGCATGCCCGCGGCGACGCTGTCCCAGCCGCGCACCAGCTCTTCGGCCTCCGCGCGCAGCCCGGCGAACCGCTCCGGGTCGGCGAGCCAGCCGCCCAGCCGCTCGCCCGTCTCGGGCAGGCCCATCGCGGCGAAGTCCTCGATCCGGACGAAACCGTTGCGACGCAGGTAGGTCCGGGCGAGGTCCGGTTCTTCGAGCTCGCTCGCCCGCGCCCGGGCCGCGCCGCGGCGGGACAGCGGTGGCGGGCGGACGTCGAGGACGTCGAACCCGGCGGCGATCCGGTGCTCACCCGGGTCGCGCACCAGCCCGCGATCACCCACGCGCAGCGGCAGCGGGGTGGCCGTGGTGAGCCGCGCGGTGTCCGTCCCCAGTGGGCGGACCCGCACCGGCACCGCCGCCGTGCCCAGGTGCAGCACCAGGTCCCGGTGCAGGTCGGCGGCGGCCGCGCCGCGCAGCCGGACGTCGAACCCGGCCGTGGCGCGCCACCGCCCGGGCGTGAGCAGGACGTCGCCGCGCCGGACGTCGCCGCGCGCGGTGCCGCGCAGGTTCACCGCCACCCTGGCCACGGCGCCGACGCGGTCGCGGGGTGCGCCGAGCGCCTGCAGGCCGCGGACCTTCACCCGCGCCGTGCCCAGCTCCAGCTCGTCGCCCACGGCGATCGTCCCGGCGGCGAGGGTGCCCGTGACGACCGTGCCGGCGCCCGCGACGGTGAAGGCGCGGTCGATCCACAGCCGGAGGTCGGCGCCCGGGTCGGGCGGTGGCAGGCCACCGGTCAGCTCGCCGATCGCCGCGCGCAGCCCGTCGAGGCCCGCGCCCGTGATCCCGCTGACGGCGACGCTCGGCACGGCGCCCAGCGACGTCGCCTCGATTTCCCGCAGCGCGACGGCGGTCGCGGCCGCCGGATCGGCCCGGTCGGCCTTGGTGACGACGAGCAGGCCGTGCCGGACCCCGAACGCGTCCAGCGCGGCGAGGTGCTCGGCCGACTGGGGCATCCAGCCCTCGTCCGCGGCGACGACGAACAGCACCGCCGGCACCGGGCCCGCGCCGGCCAGCATGTTCGGCACGAACCGTTCGTGACCCGGCACGTCGACGAACGCGACGTCCTCGCCGCCGATCCGGGTCCACGCGAACCCGAGGTCGATGGTGAGCCCGCGGCGGCGCTCCTCGGCCCACCGGTCCGGCTCCATCCCGGTCAGCCGCCGCACCAGCGTGGACTTCCCGTGGTCGACGTGCCCGGCGGTGACGATCACCCGCATCGGCGGACGGCTTCCAGCAGCTTCGCGTCTTCCTCCGGCCGCACGGCCCGCAGGTCGAGCAGGCAGCGGTCGCGCACGACCCGGCCGGCCACCGCGGGGTGACCCGTCCGCAGCGCCACTGCGTACCGGGCGGGCAGGCTCACCGCGGCGCTGGGCAGCTCCACGCCGGGTGCTCCCCCGCCGCCGACGGCCGCCACCGACCCGACCACGTGGGCGTCCACGCCTTCCAGGCCCCTGACCAGGGTTTCGGCCCGGAGCCGGAGACTCTCGACGGAAGCCTCGAGGGCCGCGCGGACGGGTGGTTCCGGCCCGCGCAGCGTCGCTTCGAGGGCGGCGAGCGTGAGCTTGTCGACCCGCAGGGCCCGCGCGGCCGGGTGCCGCCGCAGCCGTTCGACGACGTCGGCGTCGCCGAGCAGCAGGCCGGCCTGGGGGCCGCCGAGCAGCTTGTCGCCGCTGGCGGTGACGACCGTGGCGCCCGCTCGCAGCGCGCTCGCGGCGTCCGGTTCGGCCAGCAGGAGCGGGTGCGGGGCGAGCAGGCCGGACCCGATGTCGGCGACGAGCGGCACGCCGAGGCCCGCCAGCTCGCCGACGGCCGCTTCCGAGGTGAACCCGGTGACGCGGTAGTTCGACGGGTGCACCTTGAGCACGAATCCGGTGTCCGGGCCGATCGCCTCGGCGTAGTCCCTGGCCGACGTCCGGTTCGTGGTGCCGACCTCGCGCAGCCGCGAGCCGGCCGACTCCAGCAGGCCGGGGATGCGGAACCCGTCGCCGATCTCGACCAGCTCGCCCCGGCTGACGACGATCTCCCGGCCCGGGGCCAGTGCGAGCGCGCAGAGCAGCAGGGCGGCCGCGTTGTTGTTGACCACGTGCACCGCGCCCGCGTCGGGCACGGCCGCGGCCAGCGCGGACAGGGCGCCCCGGCCGCGGCGGGCGCGGTCGCCGGTCGCGAGGTCGAATTCGACGTCGGTGGCCCCGCCGGCGGCGGTCAGCGCGTCGAGCGCGGCGGCCGAGAGCGGGGCCCGGCCGAGGTTGGTGTGCACGACGACACCGGTCGCGTTCACGACCGGGCGCAGCGAGGACGCGCTCGCCGGGAGCCGCGCGAGGACGGCGTCGACGACGCCGTCCGGGGCGATTTCACCCGCCCGCGCGGCGCGCTGGGCGTCCTGGATCACCGACTTGACCAGGTCACGCCCGAGTGTCCCGGTGAACCCGGCGATCCGGGGCTCGGACAGGAGCGCGTCGGTGCGCGGAATCGCGCGGCGGGGGTCAGGCATGGCGGAGGCGGACGGGAATCGAACCCGCCAGTGGCAGAACCTGCCGCTCGACGGTGTTGAAGACCGTGCCGGTCACCAGACCGGATACGCCTCCCTGCGCCATGGGAGCCATCCTGCCAAGGACGCGGGCGGCGGGCACGATGAACCGGTGGGTTACCGACTGACGCAGTACGCGCACGGCGGCGGCTGTGCCTGCAAGATCCCGCCCGGCGAGCTGGAAGCGGCCGTCCGCGGCCTCACCGGCGGCTCGCCCGCCGAGCCGGCCGGCGAGCTGCTGGTGGGCCTCGACACCGGCGACGACGCGGCCGCGGTCCGGATCACCGGCGGCACCGCGCTCATCCTCACCACGGACTTCTTCACCCCGGTCGTCGACGACGCCTACGACTGGGGCCGGATCGCCGCCGCCAACGCGCTCTCCGACGTCTACGCCATGGGCGGCACGCCGGTGGTGGCGGTCAACCTGCTCGGCTGGCCGCGGGAGGTGCTGCCGTTCGAGCTCGCCGCCGAAGTGCTGCGCGGTGGCCTCGACGTCTGCGGCCGGGCGGGCTGCCACCTCGCGGGCGGGCACAGCATCGACGACCCCGAGCCCAAGTACGGCCTGGCCGTCACCGGGGTCGCCGACCCTTCGCGGCTGCTGCGCAACGACGCCGGCCGCGCCGGCCTGCCGCTGACGCTCACCAAGCCGCTCGGCGTCGGCGTGCTCAACTCGCGGCACAAGGCCACCGGCGAACGGTTCGGGCAGGCGATCGACGTCATGACGACGCTGAACGACGCCGCCGCCCGTGCCGCGCTCGCCGCCGGAGCGGTCTGCGCCACCGACGTCACCGGCTTCGGCCTGCTCGGCCACCTGCACAAGCTGGCCAGGGCGAGCGGCGTGACCGCCCGCCTCGACCCGGCGGCCGTGCCGTACCTCGACGGCGCGCGCGAAGCCCTGCGCGACGGGTACGTCAGCGGCGGCACCCACCGCAACCTCGACTGGGTGCGCCCGCACGCCGACCTGTCCCGGATCGCCGAGGACGAGGCACTGCTGCTGGCCGACGCGCAGACGTCGGGTGGCCTGCTGGTCGCCGGGGAACTGCCGGGGCACCCGGTGATCGGCGAGCTGCTGCCGCGGTCGGACCACACGATCGTCGCCGGCTGAGTTTCCGCGCCGGGCACGCCGGGTACGCCGCCCGGGAGAGATCGAACAGGAGGTGTGCGATGTCTGATCCGGACCGGGACAGCCTGCGACAGCACCTGGACGGGACCGAGTACCCCTGCGGCCGGGACGAGCTCCTGCGGCGCGCGGCCGCGGCCGGCGGCGGCGACTCCGTGCTCGGCTCGCTCGGCGGCCTGCCGCACAGCGACCGGTACAACGACTTCGACGCGGTGTGGGAAGCGGTGTCCGCGAAGCACATCGGCGGGGCGCCCTAGGCGAGCCGCTCCACGGCGTCGCGTGCCTCCCTCAGGTCCGCGCCCGTGCTTTCGCGATAGGCCTTGATCGCCTGGATCTTCTTGCCCTGCCGCAGCAACGCGGTCACCTCGGCCAGTTCCGGCTCGGTCACGACGACCCCGAGCCGGTCGGCGCTGGCGTCCAGTTTCCGTTCCACCCGCGAAAGGTGGCGGTCCACCCGGGTGAGCCGCCGGTCCGTGGCCGACGAACCCAGGGCGACGACCACGACGAGCACGACGACACCGAGCAACAGCATCCCGTAGTCCATGGTGGCTGATGCTACGTCCGAAAATGTCGGTGGTGCCGGTTATCGTGGCGCCATGACCACGTTGACCGACCGTCCGAACACCGCCCTGCTCGTCGTCGACGTCCAGAACGGCGTGATGGAGACAGCCCACGACCGCGACGCCATCGTCGCCAACGTCGCGACGCTGGTGGAGAAGGCCCGCGCGACCGGCACCGAGGTGGTGTGGGTCCAGCACACCAGCGACGAGCTGCCCCGCGGCAGCGAAACCTGGCAGTACGTGCCCGAACTCGTGCGCCGCGAACCGGAACCGCTGGTGCACAAGGAGTACGGCGACTCGTTCGAGGCCACCGACCTCGAGCCGGTGCTGGCCACGCGCGGCATCGGCAGGCTGGTGGTCGCGGGAGCCCAGACGGACGCGTGCATCCGCTCGACCCTGCACGGCGCGCTGGCCCGCGGCTACGACGCGGTCCTGGTGGCCGACGCGCACACGACGGAGGACCTGTCGGCGTACGGCGCCCCGCCGCCCGGCCAGGTCATCGCGCACACGAACTTGTATTGGCAGTACCAGACCGCGCCGGGCCGGACCGCGGGCACGGTCCAGACCGCCGACGTGGACTTCGGGGTGAAGGCTCCGGCCTGAGCGGCCTCCGGCTGGTTCGTCGCCGGGCGGGTGTCGGCTTTCGGAGGTCGCGAATGAGTCATTCGCGACGGCCGATCCCTCTCGTCGGCGAGAGGCGGATGCCGTTATTCCGGCCGCTTGAAGCCGTACGCGCGCTCCACCTTCGCCACCTCGATGTGGTAGTCCGCGTACCACTGGTCCCGGCCGCGCCGCTGCGCCTCAAGGTGCTCCGGATGCTGCTTCCACGCCGCGATCGCCTCGGCGTCCCGGTAGTACAGCACCGTCAGCTCACGGCCGTCGGCGTCGGTTTTGGACTCGCGGCCCAGGTATCCGGGCTGGGCCCGGCCCAGCGAGGCCATCCGCGAGTCCATCTCCGCGTAGCCGTCGAGGTGGTCGGCGTCGAGGGCGCTGCTGACGATCACCGCGTAGTACGGCGGCTCGGGTCTGGTGAAGGACACCGCCCGAGCCTAGGTCGCCGGATCCCCGGCCCCAACCGGTTTTCTCACGCGCCGCGCAGGTGGTCGCGCAAGTGGCCGGAACCGGTCAATGACCACCGAAAAGCCGTCGCACCTCCGTTTCGGTGTCGTCGAGCCACGCCGCACGCTCCTGCACGCCGGCGTCGGCCACCACCCGCAGCACCAGGCGGCGCACCTCCGGTTCGCCGAGGTACGGCGCCAGGCAACGCCGCCAGATGGCGTCGAGCGGGTCGCCGAACAGCGTCCGCTCGCGCTCCTCGGTGGTGTCGGAGGTGTTCACCACCAGCAACCGCCGCAGCCCGAGCAACGACTCCGGAGCGCCTCCGGCGTCGTCGAGGCGGTACGCCACGCCGGGGACGAGGATCCGGTCGAGCCAGCCGCTGAGGATCGCGGGCGGCTTGCCCCACCAGTTCGGGTGAATCGCCACGAGGCCGCCGGCGTCCCGCAGCTCGTCGCGGTGCCGCCGCACCAGTGGATCCGCTTCGGCGGCGAGGAACTCCTCGGCCTGGCCGCCGCTGGTGTACGCCTCTTCCGCGGTGAGCACCGGGTCGAAGCCTTCGGCGTACAGGTCGTGGAACCGCACCGGGAACCCGGCGCCGGTCAGCGTCTCGCGCACCCGCTCGGCGAGCGCGTGGTTGAAGCTCCCGGGCCGGGGGTGAGCCAGCAGGACCACGACGGAGGCGGTCATCCCGTCATCGCGACGAGAATGCGCCGCTTGCCGGTGAACGGCTCGCGGCCGTGGGCCATCAGCATGTTGTTGATCACCATGATGTCCCCATCCTGCCACGGGAACGCGTAGCTCACCTCGTCGTAGACCTCCCGGATCTTGTCGAGGTCGGCGACCGGGATCGGGCTGCCGTCGGCGAAGTAGGCGTTGCGCGGCAGGTCGGCCTCCGGGTACAGCTCCAGCAACACCTCGCTCACCTCCTCGCCGAGGCTCGAGACGTGGAAGAGGTTGGCCTGGTTGAACCACACGGTGGCACCCGTGTGCGGCTCGTCCACGAAGGACGGCCGGACGTGCCGCGTGCGCAGGCCCTCTTCGGTCCACTCGAAGGTTTGGCCGTTGCGCGCGCAGTAGTCCTCGACGACCGTCGGCGTCGAGTGGTAGACGGTCACCTCGTGCCGGGCGAGTTCGCGCGCCGCGTGGGCGACGCCGTGGGCGCGCACGTCGACCGGCACGACGGCGGCGCCGGTCAGCAGCGCCGGGTAGAGGTCGGGGATCGCCGCGTCGAAGCCGAAGGAGGCCAGCAGGCTGACCCGGTCGGCGGCGGTGATGCCGAGGGTCGCGATCTGGTTGTCCACCACGTGCAGCAAGGTTGCGGTGGGTCTGGGCGACCGCCTTCGGCGTGCCGGTGGACCCGGAGGTGAACAGCACGTAGGCCGGCGCGTCGGGGTCCGGATCGGGCACCGGCAGCGGCGCGGTGTCCGCACCGGTCCGGACGACGCGCGCGGACCCGGTGCGGCACAACATCTCCGCGAGGCCGGCGTGCTCGGGGTCGGCGAGCACGGCCGACACGCTGGCCGCCGCGACCTGGTGGGCCAGGCGGTCCCGCGGGAACGTCGGGTCCAGCGGGACGTAGGCGCACCCGGCGGACAGGGTGCCGAGGATCGCGGCGATCGCCCGCGTGCCGTGCCCGGTGACCAGGCCGACGAACTCGCCCGGCCGGACCCCGGCGTCGAGCAGCCGGGCGGCGTACCCGCCGGCCAGTGCGGCCAGCGCGGCGTAGGTCACCGCCGAGTCGTGCTCGACGACGGCGATCCGCTTGGGCGACTTTTGGGCGATTTCTTCGAAACGTCTGATGCAGCCGGCTCGCGTCATCGCCGGAAGTCGACTCCCGACGGCGATTGGGCGCGCGGGAACCAAGGTGGTGACGTCGGCTTCATTCACTCCCCAGTGCGATTCAAGGTGAAGAATCACGCAAGGTTAAGGCTCACGACGCCGACTTTGACTACGCAATCCGCAGAGTTGTGCCGGATGACCTGTCGATCCTGGAGCAGAAGCAGCAAGTTGCCACGTCATCCAGCGAACGACGGCTTCGAGTCCGACCCTATGCCGCGTTCATGACCACCGTAATCACTCGACCGACTACGGGAAGTGACAATACGAAAAGGGTATTTCCAGCCGGTCGGATATTCACCGACAACCGATTCGCGGATTATGTCGAACCACGTCCGGTAGTGACGTTTTCACGAAATCGATCCAGAGTGGCGCGCCCGCTTCGCGCAGCCACGAAGGTGGGCCGGGCCGGGCCGGGCCGGGGCCAGGGGCGCCTACGCTGGCGCCAGACTCATGCGCCCCAATGTGGCGTTCGGTGCGTCCAGCGCACCCAATGTGGCGTTCGGTGCGTCCAGCGCACCCAATGTGGCGTTCGGCGCGTCCAGCGCACCCAATGTGGCGTTCGGCGCGTCCAGCGCACCCAATGTGGCGTTCGGCGCGTCCAGCACACCCAACGTGGCGTTCGGTGCGTCCTACGC
>NZ_JBFBBN010000051.1:46729-74560 GCF_040682715.1 Amycolatopsis sp. NPDC051128
CGTTCCAGCACACCCAACGTGGCGTTCGGTGCGTCCAACGCACCCAACGTGGCGTTCGGTGCGTCCAACGCACCCAATGTGGCGTTCGGTGCGTCCAGCACACCCAACGTGGCGTTCGGTGCGTCCAACGCACCCAACGTGGCGTTCGGTGCGTCCAACGCACCCAATGTGGCGTTCGGTGCGTCCAGCGCACCCAATGTGGCGTTCGGTGCGTCCAGCGCACCCAACGCCACATTGGGGCGCATGACACCGGCCGGACCGCAAGCCTGGCCGATGTGTCCGGTCACCGCGACGGACGCGCGGGACTGGCGAGCCGCTCAGCCCGCGGTGGCCAGGAAGCCGCGCCCCGACGGCGCGCTTTCCATCAGGCACGCGTGGCACGGCATGCCCCGCAGCCCGTCCAGCACCTCGGCCTCACCGGGGAAGATCGACTCGCCGCACAGCGCCGTCAGGTGCTCGGGCGCCGGGCCGCCGGGCACGGGGATCAGGTGGCAGACGCGTCTGCTCTCGCCGACGACGCCTCGGCGTAGCCGCACCAACGCGAGCATCCCACCGTTCTCACCCATGAGCGAACCCTAGGCCGAACGGCCCACCGCGGCTTCGTGCCGACGACCCAACGATCTTGGGCACCGGTGGTCCGGGATACCAAAGTCACGCCGGGGCGAGCACCGCCGCTCCCAGCCGACGGCACAGGTTCAGCGCCAGTTCGACGTCCAGCCTGGCCTCGGTGAGCCCGCGCGGCAGCAGCTCCTGCGCCTTGCGGACGCGGTACTGCACGGAGTTCTTGTGCATCGTCAGCTCCGCGGCCGCCGCGGTGTAGCTGCCACCGGAGGCCAGGAACACGCGCAGGGTCTCGCGCAGCCGCCCGCAGTGCTCGTCGTCGACTCCGAGGAGCCCGAGCGTGCTCGCGACCCACAGCCGGGCCGCGTTCAGGTCGCTCGTCATCAGCGCCACCGTGCCGACCTCGCGGAAGGTCAGCACGCGGTCGCAGTGCTCCCCGGCGGCGAGCGCCAGCGCGTGCACCCGGCGGGCCTGCTGGTGGGTGTCACGGAAGCCGGCGACCCCGGCGCCGGGGTCGCCGGCCGTCACGCGCACGCCGGGTTCGGTCTCGGCGAGCGCCGCGTCGAGGTGCTCGCGGCCGACCGACGCGCCCGCCGTGACCGGCAGCCACACCCAGGCGCTCGCCTCGTCCCGCGGCACGAACAGCGGACGGCCCTGGCCCTGGCCCTGGACGCGCTCGAACACCGCGCCGGCGACCGATTCCAGCAGGGACAGCACGTCGTCGACGTAGGCCTCCGACGCGTGCCAGAAGATCATCCCCACATGGGTGCCGCGCAGCCGGTAGCCGATCACCGCTTCGGCCGCGTCGACGTCGGGCGGGCCGCCGTTCTCGCCCAGCAGGTCCAGCACCTTCGCCGCCCGCGCGGCGCTCCGGTTGAGCAGCCACCGGTCCCGCTCGTCCTGGTAGACACCCACGAGCTGGCGGACCACCCGCGTGATGAATTCGTAGGCGACCCGGAGCAGCCGGCGCATCATGGCCCCGAGCAGGGCCGCGTCGTCGACGAGCCGGGTGCACTCCTCGAACCCGAAGTCGAGCATCGCGGCCTGCCCGAGGTCGTACGCGCGGATCAGGTCGAACACCGGCGTGCCGCGCTGCGCGAGCCGGCGCGCGTACTCCACGGCCGCGGCCGGCGGCTCGACGGTCGCCGGGTCGATGCCGTGCCGGAAGATCTGCAGGGCGGTCTCGAGGTTCTGGTAGACGCTCGCCGTCAGCAGGCTCACCATGCGCTCGTCGTCGTTGACCAGCTGCGGCAGATCGGTGGCGTACAGCTGGACCAGCTCGCCGGTGAGTTCGCCCGCGCGGTCCGCGAGGGTGTCGGCGATCTGGCGGATGCGCTCCGAGACGGCTTCTTCGTCCACCATGGAGCCACCTTAGGGGGTGGCCGATCAAGCCGGCCGGGGAACTCGTCGACCAAGCCGAACGTTTCGGCCGGAGCCTGAAGTACCAGGACGGCCAACACAACCCGCTCGGAAGATGTGTGCCGGAACACATTGTCGGCGAACTGGTCTGAACCACTCAGAAAAGATAGGCCATTTGGCGGTTTCGCGTTGTACTACCGAACAAAGACCAGGTCATTTGATGAATCGCGGACCTCGGCAGCACTGATCCGCCATTCCCGTGAAACCCGTTTACACAACTTTCGGAGGGTGTGACACAATCTACCGACCGGTATATCTGAAACACCCTGATCCGCCGTGGCCGGCCTCTCCGCCGGTCGGCTCGATTCCCCCCACTCCCCGCAATCGGAGGCCCCATGCACCGCCTTGACCCGGCCCGCGAACACGTGATCGGTCTGTACCGGATCGTGATCGGCTTCCTGTTCGCCTGCCACGGCCTCAAGACGCTGTTCGGCCTGTTCGGCGCGAAGTCGACCGCCGCCGTCGGGGCCTGGCCGGGCTGGTGGGCCGCGGTCATCCAGCTCGTGTGCGGCGCGCTGGTCTGCGTCGGCCTCGGCACCCGGTACGCCGCCGTGCTCGGCTCCGGCTCGATGGCCTTCGCCTACTTCACCGTGCACCAGCCGACCGGGCTGTTCCCGATCCAGAACGGCGGCGAAGCGTCCGCCCTGTTCTGCTGGTCCCTGCTCCTCATCGTGTTCGTCGGCCCGGGCCGCTTCGCGCTCAGCAATCTCCCGGTGCTGCAACGGTTTTCGCAGCCGGCGCGGGACCGCGCCACGGTCTAGTCCACGGGCCACTCCAGCCGCGCCGCGCGCGTCCGGAGTCCCGCGCACACCGGGTGGGTCACCACGATCCCGGTGCTCCGGCAGAGCCGGGGCACCGGGGTGACCGGCACTAGGCCCGGGAGATGCCGACGCCGCCGCGCGCGTCAGGCCCGTACTTCGCCAGCTCCCCCGCGAGGTCGAGCCGGCCGACGGCCTTGCTCTTCGCGCGGTCCTCGTCGGTGAGCAGGTCGCGGGGGATGATCCAGACGACCTCGAACTCGATGCCGTTGGGATCCTTGGCGTACAACGACTTCGTGGTGCCGTGGTCGGAGGAGCCGGCCAGTGCGCCGGCCTCGGCGAGGCGGCCGGCGAGCCGTTCGAGGTCGCCGAGGGTGTCGACCTCCCACGCGAGGTGGTACAGCCCCACCGACGTCCGCCCCGCGCCCGAATCCGCCGCGTGGGCGCCGATCTCGAACAGGCCCAGGTCGTGGTCGTTGGCCGAGCCGGGCGCCCGCAGGAAGGCCGCGCCGCGGTGCGCGTCACCGCCCTCGATGTAGTCGAAGCCGAGGACATCGCGGTAGAACGCGACACTTTCGGCGACGTTCCGCACGTACAGCACCGCGTGGTTCAGGCGAAAGATCGACATCGGCTCTCCCTGCCCGCGCGCCAATCGGTTGAATTTTCAACTTCAGGCTAGGCGCGAACCCCCGTCCGGTCAAGCCAGGACACGGTTCGCAGGGTGGCTTCACCGCACGACACTCAGCTGATCGTGCCGCTCTCCCACCACCAGCCCGGCGAGCCGTAGGGGTACTCGGCACGGCTGTCGACGTGCTGGTGCGCATCCGACAGCGTGTAGCGCTCCAGCCCGGAGAACCCGCAGGCCTCGGCGAGGACGTAGACCTGGCGGGTGCTCAGCCCGCTGACGTAGGCGTCGGCCGCGACACCGTAGAGGTGCATGCTGTTCGACGCGCCGCCGATCGACTGGTTGTGCGCGATGCTGCGGAAGCCCGACGAGACCGTGACCGCCCGGCCGCCCGCCTTGTGCCGCAGAGCTTCCAGCTTGTACATCAGCCGACGGACGTTCTCCTTGACCGTCGCCGAGGCGACCTTGCCGCCGCCGAACCCCGCACCGTCCTTCGAGGTGAATTCGCTCCAGGTGAAGTGGACGGTCGAGCC
The DNA here is from genome assembly GCF_040682715.1 of Amycolatopsis sp. NPDC051128. Lineage (NCBI taxonomy): Bacteria > Bacillati > Actinomycetota > Actinomycetes > Pseudonocardiales > Pseudonocardiaceae > Amycolatopsis > Amycolatopsis sp. NPDC051128. Next base: position 50,626 of record NZ_JBFBBN010000051.1, read on the forward strand.
GTCGGCCGCCTCCAAGGCGTTGAGCGCCGCGAAGTCGTCGGCGTCGGCGACACCGTTGGCGGACAGGTGGTTCGCGGCCTGGAAGCGCGTCAAGGCGGCGGCGGTGCCGGGGCCGAAGTCACCGTCGACGGCGACGTAAGCCTGCTTCGGACCGTCGGCGGCCCAGCCCGCGACGCGGATCTGCAGTTCCTTCACGGCGGCGCCGGTCGAGCCGGATCGCAGCGACGACGGCCACGAGTAGGCGCCGGCGACCCCGGGGAACGCCGTCATCGCGGCGACGCCGCCTGCCAGGACGACACCGGTCTTGAGCAGAGCACGACGGTCGAAACGGGACGAGCTCATGACGGCCTCCGGGGACGACAGGATCGGGGTCGGGGGTCCACAGCGGACACCGCACGGCCAAAGATCCGCCAACAGCCGGGCCGGCCCGGCGCCTCGTCGCGCCCCGGCCAACGGCCGGGCGGTGAATTCTCCACGCCCCTTGCGCACGGTTAGCTTAGCGCTAAGCTAGACTCCTTAGTGCTAAGTAATCTATCCGAAGGGGTCCCATGCGCATCACCGTGTTCGGCGCCGCCGGCGAGGTCGGCCGCCGGATTGTCGCCGAAGCCGTCACCCGAGGCCACGAAGTCACCGCCGCCACAAGGGATCCGCGTCGCGCCGCAGGCTTGCCGCCGACGGTCGCCGTGCGTGCCGGCGACGCCTCGAACCCCGAAGACGTGGCCACCCTCAGCCGCGGTCAGGACCTCGTGATCACGGCGACCCGGCCGGCGCCCGGCCGGGAGCACGAGCTCGTCGAAGCGACCCACGGCCTCCTGAAGGGCCTGGCCGGGACCGGCGTGCGGCTGCTGGCCGTCGGTGGCGCGGCGACCCTGGTCACGCCCGCCGGGACCACGGTGCTCGACGCCCCGGGCTTCCCCGCGGAGCTGCGCCCGATCGCTTCGGCGTGCCAGGCGCAACACGACGTGTACCGCGCCGACGCCACCGTCGACTGGACCTACCTCAGCCCGCCCGCGCTCCTGGAGCCCGGCGAGCGGACCGGCCACTACCGGCTGGGCGGGGACGAGCTGATCGTCGACGCCGAGGGCAGGTCGGCGATCTCGATGGAGGACTTCGCGGTCGCCTTGCTGGACGAGGCCGAGCGGCCGCGCCACCACCGGACCCGCTTCACCGTCGCCTCCTGACTCGTTTACGTACATACGCCATGTACGTAATGCGGAGCTAGGGCGTCCGGTAGGTGCTCAGCACCGCGGATCCGGCCCGCGTGCTCGACACCAGCCGCAGGTCCGCGGGCACCGAGTCGTCGAAGAGCCGCCTGCCCGCCCCCACCACGCTCGGGAACACGAGCAAGCGGTACTCGTCGACGAGGCCGTGCCGGGCGAGGGTCCGCGCGATCCCGACCGAGCCGATGACGATCAGATCGCCCTCTTCACGCTTGACCACATCGATCAGATCTCCTTGCAGCAGCGAGGAGTTCTGCCAGGCGCTCACGTCGTTCAGTGTCCGCGAAGCGACCAGTTTCCCGGCCGCGTTGAGCCGGTCGGGGAACTCGCCGGTGCGGCCCGGCCAGAGCTTCGCGAACAGCTCCCACGTGATCCGGCCGAGCAGCAGGGTCCCGGTGTCGAGCAGCGAGCCGAGCCGGAACTTGTCCCCCGCGACGGCCTCCGGCCCGTGCCGGAACGCCCAGCCACCGGTGGCCGTGCCGCCGGAGCCGTCCGGATCCTCCACGACCCCGTCCAGGGTGACGAACTCGACGACGATGACGCTCATGCCTGCTCCCGGTGGGTACCCGCCGCGCCCCGGTGGCGCGGCCTCACCGGTACCTACCGGCGGCGGCCGCCGGATTCATCGGCCGCCGCCGGCAGGTTTTCCACGCCGCCTACGCCGTGACGAGCGAGAGGCCGTAGGTCTGCAGGATCTCGTTCACCGGCTGGAACCACGTCTCCCCGCCGGAGCCGCAGTTGCCCCAGCCGCCGGAGGTGACGCCCTGGGCCTGGTCACCGGTGATGAAGGAGCCGCCCGAGTCGCCGGGTTCGGCGCAGACGTTGGTGCGGGTCATCTGGTAGACCGCGCCCTGGGCGTAGTTGACGGTTTCGTTCTGTCCCAGCACGGTGCCGCAGTGCCAGTGGGTGGTCGATCCCGAGCGGCACACCGACGTGCCGACCGGCGCGACCCACGACCCGCGGACGAGCGCGTCGCTCACCGTGCCCCAGCCGAGCACGACCGGCGCGGTCCACCAGCCGTTGCCGATGCGGATGAACGAATAGTCGTTGCCGGGGAAGGAAGATCCGGCGAAGCTGCCCATCGCCGAGCCGTCCCAGCCGACGACCGAGCTGCCCACGCCGCCGCAGTGACCGGCGCTGACGAAGCCGCCCTGCACGGAGAACCCGATCGAGCAGCGGGTGTTGCCGTTGATGTAGTAGGGGTCGCCGCCGACGGTGCCGGCCGAGAACGGCTCGGCGGCGGGCGCGGTCGCCACGGTGACCGGGCCGTTCTTCGCCGCCCGCGCCAGGAAGGCGTCGACGTCGGCGCCGTGCGCGCCCGGCCGCAGGGTGACCACGACGCTGCCGGCGCGCGGATCGGCGCGCCAGCCGCTGACGGCGGCCGGGGCGGGGTCCGCCTTGGCCGAGGCGTCGATCGCGGCCTTCGCGGCGTCGAGCTTCGCCGCGCTGATCCGGGCGGTGGCGGGCTCGGCGCCGGCCTGCCGGACGGCGGTGGCCGCGGCCGGGTCGGTCACGCCCACCACGAGCTTGCCGAGCGCGGGATCGAACCAGGCGCAGCCGAACGCCGCACCGGCGGCGCGCTGCGCGCCCGGCAGCACCCGCGCGGCGGTCATCTCCTGCCCCAGCCGGGTCTCGGCCTGGGCGGCGGTGAGCCCGAGATCCCGCTGCATGGCGGCGATCAGCCCGGGCGACGCGATGGCTGGGGCCAATGAAGCGGAAGCGAGGCTCGCGGTCAGGACGGCGGCGCCGCCGAGGGCCAGGGCGATTCTTCGACGCATGGGAACTCCTCCAAGGCCGGGGGAAAGAAACACACCGTCCGCCGAGTGTGCGGGCAGTGCCCCAGTCCGGTCCAGATTTGTCCGGTCTTCTGTCCCGAATTCGCGAGGGCGAACGACCGTCCACTGTGGAGGAGTCACAAACTTCTTTGCGGCACAACGATTTCCGGCGTGCGGCGGCTACCCGAACAGGTCGCGCCGGCTCGCGCCGGGCTTCGTCCGCCTTCGCCGTGACGACCCGGAAAGGTCTGGACAAGTAGAGCACGGGCGCGCGGACCGTGGCCCGGACCGGAGTCTCCGGGGCACCAGACGTGCCTCACCGTCCCTTGCCGCCCAACTCGCCGAGGCGCGGCGCAGGGCTCGGTGCGGCGCTTTCGAGGGGCCCGTGATCGCGGGGTGATTCAGCGGGCGAACGTGGTCAGGAAGCGGTCGCGGAAGGAGTCCATCTTCCAGACCGGCGCCTGCGCGCCCGGATGCAGCCCGTCCTGCCAGCCCCAGCCGGAGATCCGGTCCAGCACCGCCGGGTCCTTGGCGACGATCGTGATCGGCACGTCGTGCACCGCGCCCTGCGGGGTCACCACCGGCGGCTGGTGGTCGCCGAGGAACACCAGCACCAGGTCGTCCCCGCCGTAGTGCCGCATGAACGAGATGAGCGTCTTCAGCGAGTAGTCGGTGGCGTCGCGGTAGGCGGCGCGGATCTTCGCGGGGTCCTGCCAGACCGACTCCGGCGCCTCGCCGGCCGCCGGCATCGGCGCGAAGGCGGAGCCGTCGCCGACCTGGTTCCAGTCCACCAGCCAGGGGCGGGGCGACCACGGGGCGTGGCTGGAGACGAGGTCCACCTCGGCCATCACCGGCTGCCTGCCCGCCTTCGCGAGCTCGTTGCGCTGCAGCATCGACATCGTGAACTGGTCGGGCATGGTCGCGTAGGCGAACCCGGGCCCGCGGTAGCCGATGTTCCGCGCGTCGTAGTAGGCGTCCGGGTGGTAGAACTTCTGCCCCTCCGGCCAGTCCTTCGTGTGCGCGGGCACGTCCCACACGGTCCGCCAGCCCGCCCGCTGGAACGCCCCGCCGAGGGTCAGCCGGTCGCTGCCGAGGAGGTCGTTGTACCGCTGCTGGTTGTCGATCCACATCCCCGACTCCACGGTCGAGTGGGCCAGCCAGCTCCCACCGCCGAACGTCGAGGACGACAGGAACGCGCTCTTCGCGCCGATGCCCGCCGCGCGCAGCTCGGCGGTGCCCGCGTCGAGCGTCGCGCCGATCTTGGGCCCGAAGTCCGGGTCGTCGAGGGCGACCCGGCCGTAGCTCTCGACGAACGTCAGCACGACGTTCTTGCCGCGCAACCCGGCCAGCAGCTGGTCGCCCGGCGTGGTCCGGAACGCGTCGTCGGCGGCCACCTCGCCGAACGGCCGCTGCTCGCGCAGGTCCGCGCTCACCTGGCGCAGGTCGCCGTAGGCCAGCGCCGCGGCGCTCTGCGCGGCGACCGGCTGCCCGGGGGCGAGCTCCACGCCGAACACCGAGCAGACGATCCAGATCACCCCGAGCACGGCCACGAAGCGCGTCGCCCCGGTCCGCCGCCCGGCGGCGATCCGGGTCAGCCGCAGCATGGCGAGCACCATGAGGACCACGACGGCCACCGCGAGCACCCCGGCGCCGACGAGGACCGCGACGGTGGCCGCGTCGCCGACCTGCCCGGCGAGGAACTCGACCCCGGCGTGGAAGAAGCTCCAGTCGTAGATCGGGTCGAACGGCTTCTCGAGGGTCGCGTAGAACCCCGTGTCGAGCGCTTTGAGCAAGGTGAGCAGCCCGAGGGCCAGGCCGGCGGCCACCGCGACGACGCGCCGCGCCGTCGGCGGCAGGACCAGCGCGAGCGCCGCGACGACGACGCCCTCCACGGGCACCCGCACGAGGGCGTCGGCGGAGAAGCCGCTGAGGTCGTCCGGCGCGAGGAGCCCGAACAGCACGAGCAGGGCGGCCAGCGCGGTGAGGACGCCGCTCGCGACGGCGTGCCGCCGTCCGGCTTGCGTCAGCCCGAAGTCGGGCAGTGCCGCGCCCGGCTCCAGGGTGCGGCGGTAGGTGCGCCGTCCAGGGGAGCAGGGTCCGGTGTTTCCAACCATGCGGGCCTCACGTCGTGGTTCGCGGTGGAGACCGCCGGTCCCTGCGGCGGGACAGCGGCACTCACCCGGTTATACGGGCAGGGGCGGCGCGCGGTTCACGCGCCAAGCGAGGGGTGGCCGCGAGGGGCTTCTGGTGTCGCGAATGACCAAGACCGGGCAGTCAGCTGCGGCAGCGAGCTGTCCGATTAGCCCGATTAGCCCAGTTTCATGTGCTCGCCGAACAGCCGTGAAGCCGAGTGGTGAGGCTGCCCGGGTCCGGGGAAGCACGCTTCACAACCCCCGCGGCTGGGTACCACCGGCTCCGTGGTCGCCACCTATCTCGTCCCCGTCCGGACCGCCCTCATCCTCTTCCCGTTCCTCGTGCTGGCCGTCATGCTGCCGGCGGCCTTCGTCAGCTACCGCCGCCGGGGACGCGCCGGCGGGTGGACGACCGTCGTCTTCTACACGTTCCTGTTCTACCTGCTGGCGATCGCGACGCAGACGGTGCTGCCGCTGCCCGCCGACCCGGGGTACTGCGCGGCGCACAGCTACGCCAGTTCTCCGCAGCTGCGGCCGTTCTACTTCGTCGAGGTGGTTTCGCAGCGGGCCCGCGGCCACTGGGGTCCCGGCGCGCTGCTGCACAACCCGGCAGTCTGGACCACCGCGCTCAACGTCGTGATGCTGGCCCCGCTCGGGTTCTACGTCCGCTACGCCCAGCGGATGCGGCTGGTGCCGGCGACCCTGGTCGGCTTCGGCGTCTCACTGTTCCTCGAGCTGACGCAGCTGACCGGCCTGTGGTTCGTCTACCCGTGCCCGTACCGGCTGTTCAGCGTCGACGACCTGCTGCTCAACACCGCGGGTGCCGTCGCGGGCTGGTGGCTGGCCGGCCCGCTCGGCCGGCTGCTGCCGCCACCGGAACCGGAGCACGACCGGCGCCGCTACGCCGCGAAGGTCACCTTCACCCGGCGGCTGTTCGCGCTGGTCACCGACCTGCTCGGCTTCGCCGCGTTGCTCGGGTTCCTGTTCGGCCTGCTCACGCTGTTCGGCGAGGACCTGCGCCACCGTGACGCGCCGGTCGCCATTCTCGCCGTCGTGTGGTTCGTGGTGCTGCCCGCGGTGACCGGGTCGACGCCCGGTAAGCGGGCGATGCTGCTCCGCGTGGCGCGCCGGGGCGGCCGCCGGGCGGGGCCGATCGCCCTGCTGGTCCGCAACGGCGTCCTGTTCTCGCCGCTGTGGCTGACGTGGCTGTTGCTGGACCTGGACCGCTGGGACCTCGGCCGGCACCCCGAACAGCTGCTCCTGCCCGTCGCGCTGGCCGCTTCGGTGTTCGTGGTGGGCGTCTGGACGCCGCTCGCCGTGCTGCTCGACGACGAGCACCGGGCGCCCTACGAACGGCTGACCCGGACCGTCAACGCCGCCATCGTGCCGGCCGCGGCGGTCCCGGCACCGGCGGCGGAGCCCGCCCGCACCGAGGAAGTCCTTAAAGGACGGTGACGGGACACCGCGCTGCCCGGACCGGGCCGCGCTGGTAGATTGCGGACGGAGCAGGTTGAGCCGCCGGCCCGCGCCCCCGATCGTTCCTGGAGTTCTTCATGACCACCGACGCAGCGCGGCCCCGGCAGCGGTCCTCCGGCGACGGCGACGCATGACCAGCTCCGCTACCCGTGTCGGCGGGCTCGGTGAAGGGGAGCACCTTCCCGCGGCGTCCGGCACGGTGAAGGAGGCGGACGTGAAACGGCGAGCTGTCTGGCACGAGCTGGGCATCACCGCCGAGCTCACGGAACTGGCCAAGGTGCGCCAGTGGGTCCGCACGGTCCTGCGCGGCTTCCCGGCGAACTTCGTCAGCACCGCGGTGATGGTGGTGGACGAGCTGACATCCAACGCGCTGCGCCACGGCCGCGCGCCCTACCACGTCCGCCTGCTGCCGGACGCCGCGAAACTCCGGATCGAGGTCGACGACGGCGGTCACGAGGCCGCCCGCCGCCGTCCGCCGTCCGACCTCGGCGGCCGCGGCCTCCTGCTGGTCGAACGCTGCGCCGCGGCCTGGGGCCAGCTGCGCCGGGACGGCGGCAAGACGCTGTGGGCGGAACTGACGACCGACCCGGACGCGGCGGACGGCGGCTGACCGACCGCGGCCGGTCGGGCCGACGACAAGGCCCCGGCAAAGTTCTGGTGACCAGGGGTCACCTCGAGGTTTCTCGGTCGCGAATGAGTCATTCGCGACGTTCCCGAAAGAGGCAGGCCGCTCTCGTGAGCGGTGAGGCCACGTCACCCGGGCTGTCCGCGAGCGGTTGAGAGCCGGCGAGGCTGGGTAGGTTTTCTTCATGTGGATCGCGGTGAGCACCCCAGTGGCCCTCCTGATCGCCACCGTTCTGATGGAGCGGTTCGAGCGACGGTGCACCCCCGCGCCCACCGTGGAGACCGAACGCCCCGCCACCGGCGGCTGATCCCTCCCCTTCCACGTGCGCGCCGTCCTCCGGGCGCCGTGGCGGCACGCGCCGCGAACAGCTCCACCCCGGAAGCACGAGTGTGATCCAGGTCTCACTCTCCTCGGCCGAGAACCCTGGCCGCCCCTCCCGCGACTGACTGATCAGATCCGGCGAACCGGGTCCAAGGGAGGAGATCATCATGCGCGGCACCACCACATCCACCCGCACGGTGCTCGGCCTGGCCCTCGCGGCCGGGCTGGTCACCGCGGCGAGCATCGGGATCGCCGGCGGCGCGTCGGCCGAGCCGGGAACCACGGAGGGGACCATGACGAACGCGAACCAGCCACCGAAGGGGGCGCGGGCCACCGTGCAGGTGAGCCCGAACCCCACGACGCACCGCGGCCAAGAGGTGACCATCACCGGAAACTGCGGCGGCGGCACCGGCCTGAAGTCCGTGCTCGGCGGCTTCCCCGACCGGCCGGCGCTGGAGAACATCCGGATCCTCGACGCCGGCCCGGATCGATTCGTGGCCAAGGCGAACGTGGCCGGACACATCGGCAACGGCGTCGGGCCGGTATTCGTCGACTGCGGCGGCGAGGCGGGGGTGACCCTGCTGGTCACCCACGTCTAGCGGGTACGGCAGGCCCGCTCACCGGCCGGAGCTCCGGCGAGCGGGCCGTCCGGTCAATGACCGCGAATTCAGCAGGTCTTCCACGCGAAGTGGTAAATCGTGTCCACGCTCGCGTGTTCGGAATCCATTTCGATGTAACTCGTGCCCGAGGAGGTGCCCGCGTCCGCCCGCAGTTCCGCATTGATGTTCAGGTTGCGGCTCTCGCCGCACGGCGCGAAGACGAGCTCGGCGACGTCGGTGGTGTCGGTGGCCCGCCACACGCCGTGGAACGGGCCGGGGATCGTGTGCCGCACGCGGGCGGTCGGCGACGTCCCGGCGAAGTAGTAGTTGGCCTGCTCGAGCGCGCTCGCTCCGCTCTCGATGTGCGCGTGGCCGCGGTACTCCGCCTCGGCGATCGCGTACGTGAATCCTTGCGGCACATGGACGAGCACGTTGATCTGGCAGTTCCTCCTCGCTTCGAGCGCGGACGCGCCACCGCCGGCCTTGGCGGTGAAGTTCGTGTAGCGGACCGTGAACGACGTGTTGTCGGACGCGACGTCGGCCCACGCGGTGGCCGTGCCGGCCGGGCAGCCGGACCCGTTGATGGTCTTGATGTCGAGCGTGATCTTTTCGGCCGGAGCCGATGACGCCGGGGAATCGACGGGTGCGGCGAGGGCGGGCAGAACCATTCCGGCTACGACCAACATACCGAGCATGACGCTCCTCCAAATGGGCCACGGTGCCTTTTTTGATCACGATGATCGCGCGCGGAACGGATCGTAGCGCGATCGCAACCATTTCGATGGCCACTGAACGGAGTAACACGACCACCGGCAGTGCGGGAAATCCATTTCCCGCCATTTCAAGTGGCGCCGGGCGAAATATTCGAAGAATCGCAGGGTCAGAACTGGTACGGACCAGTATCGCGCCGAAGCGAATACGGCGGGGTCGCGCCCGCGAGCAGCGCGTCGGCGTCCAGCGTCGCCGCGCGGCTCCCCCGCTCCGCGAACCGCCGCGCCACCAGCGCGCCCGGCTGCTCGACGTGGTCCACGCGGCCGGCGAGGAACGCCCACTCGTGCTCGTCGGAGCCGAAGTACAGCACCGTGCCGAAGACCTCGCGGAACCGCCGCCACGACGCGCGCAGCGTCTCGTTCCGCCACAGCGTCGGGCAGCCCGCCTGGCCGGTGACCACCCCGCCCGGCGCGAGCAGCCGCGCGCAGCGGCCGAGGAAGTCCGTGCCGTACAAGCGATTGTGCTGCGCGTCCGGATCGGCGTTCTCGTCCGGCAGGTCGATCACGACCACGTCGTAGGTCTCGCCGCGGGCTTCGGCCGCGGCCAGGAACGCCCAGCCGTCCTCGTAGGACACCCGGATCGGCCCGTCCCCTCGCTCGGCCCGCGCCAGGTCCGCCGGGGTGTAGCCGTAGGGCAGGTGCTCGGCGCACGCCCGGACGGCCTGCTCGTCGATGTCCACGTGGTCGACGAGCGAGGCGCCCGCGGCGAGCGCCAGCTCGCACGCGACCCCTTCGCTCGACCCGATCACGAGCACCCGCCGCACCCGCTCGGCCAGCAGCAGCGCGGGCACCATCAGGGCTTCGTGGTACACGAGCTGGCTCGCCTCGGTGCTCTGGCGTTCGCCGTCGCAGAACAGCGAAACCCCTTGCGCGGTCTGCCCGATCAGCACGTCCTGGTACCGCGTGCGGGCCTGGAACCGCACGTCACCGACCTCCCAGACGCGGGTGAGGCCGGCGCCGACCGGCTCGTGGACAAGAGGCATCAAACTTCTCCCCGGTGCAGGACGGACAGGTGGACCGAAGCGGCGTCCAGCGACTTGGCCAGCACCCGCAGCGCGTGCTCGGGATCGGCCCGGTCGCCGCAGGTGAACACGTCGGCGAACAGCGACCCGTGCTCGGGGTAGGTGTGCACGGACGCGTGCGACTCGGCCAGCAGCGCGATCACCGTGGCCCCCTGCGGCGCGAACCGCTTCGCCACGACGTCGACGACCGTCGCGCCCGCCTCCGTCACCGCCGCCCGGAGCAGTTCCCCCAGCCGGGTGGCGTCGTCGAGCAGACCCGGGTCGACCCCGTGCAGCTCGGCGAAGACGTGCCGTCCGGTGAACCGGCCGACGTCAGACATCGCCCCACCTCCCGACGCAGTGGGTGCGCAGCGGCTCGATCCCGTTGAAGCCCACCGACGCGTAGCTCGCGGTGTAGGCCCCGGTCCCCGGCAGGTCGAGGCGGTCGCCGGTCCGCAGCGAAAGCGGCAGCTCGTACGGCGTGCGCTGGTAGAGGACGTCGTCGCCGTCGCAGGTCGGGCCGGCCAGCACCACCGGGCCGCCGGGCCCGCCGACGGCGCCGACCGGCTCGAAGCGGTAGGCGATCGCCTCGTTCTCGGCCTCGGCGAGCCCGTTGTAGCGGCCGATGTCCAGGTACACCCAGCGTCGCCCGCCCCGGTGGGCGACCAGCACGACCTCGGTCCGCAGCAGGCCGGCGTCCGCGACGAGCACCCGGCCCGGCTCCAGCAGCAGCTCCGGCCGCCCGGCCGGGAAGGACGTGTCGAGCGCCGACGCGATCGTCGCCGCATACGCGGTCAACGGCGGGACAGCGGTGCGGTGGGTGGTCGCGAAGCCGCCACCGAGGTTGAGCCGCGTCATCGTGACGCCCTGCGCCGCGGCTTCGGCGAACAGCTTCGCCGCCGTGGCGATCCCGATCTCCCAGGCGGTGACATCCGGCTGCTGCGAGCCCACGTGGAACGCGACGCCGGGGCGCAGCCCCAGCGCGGCCGCGCGCAGCACGAGGTCGAGCGCCTCGGGCAGCTCGCAGCCGAACTTCCGGCCGAACGGCGTCACCGAGTCCGGCGCGTCGAGCACGACGCGGATCGACACGGCCGAGCCCGGGGCGTACCGGCCCAGGTGGTCGACGTCGTCCGCGGCGTCCGAAGTGAACTCCCGGACGCCGCGCTCGAACGCGGCCGCGACGTCACGGGGTTTCTTGATCGGGTTGCCGTAGGCGAGGTCCGCCGGATCGGCGCCGCGCTCGAGGCACAGCGCGAGCTCGGCGGGGCCGGCGACGTCGAAGCCGATCCCGGCCGCCACCAGCGCGTCGAGCACCGGCGGCGCGGGGTTGGCCTTGACCGCGTACCGGATCAGCGCGCCGGGGAACGCCGAGCGGATCTCGCGCGCCCGGGCCGCGACGACGTCGGTGTCGACGACCAGGCACGGGGTCGGCGGGTCCCGCTCGTCGAGGAACCGGCGGATCCGGCTGAGGTCGGCGCACACCGCGCCAGTGTCGCAAACGGTGTCAGCCGAACCGCCACAGGTGGTCCGGTGTACCAGTCGTCACACTGTGGTCCCCCTGGGTCACCTGCGCGCCGTTGCCGGGCGCCGCGGCGAAGTCGGGGGGAAGGTCCGCATCGCTGCCGGTCGACCCGGCGGCCGCGTCCCGGCCTCGGCCCTCCGGCGGCCCCGACCGCGGGATCCGAGGCCGCCGGAGGCCGGGTTCACCGGCGGCCGGCCCGTCCTCGGGCCAGGACGGCCGGCTCGGGTTCGACGCTCACCCGGGGGCGCAGGGGCAGGTTTTCCAGCCCCTCGACGTCGAGCACCAGGAACCAGTGGGCGTTGGCCGGGATGTGGATCTTGAACATCGGGGCGATGGCCACCCCGCCGTGCATGCGGTAGTACTGCCGCCGCCGGTAGGCCTCGAAGTTGACCTTCGTCAGGAGCCTGACGTTGGCCATGGCGTCCAGGCGGACGGTGACCACCGCGTCTCTTCGCACCTTCCCGAGGTCGAACACGTTCGCTTCCATTTCGTCCCTACTTCCACGCGTGGTTGCCGTTCGAGTTCTGCGGTCGCGGGCAGCGCGGAACACGCCGCGGTGCGCACGACGGACGGAAGATCGAGACGGGACTAGCCCGGGCCGGTGCCCGGTTCGCACGGCCGCCACAGCGGCACGAAGTCTCCGGCGGACCGCAGGAACGCCCAGGCGGCGCGGGGTCCGTGTTCGAGAGTCAGGAAGGCGGGCGGGACGGTGGAGCCGGTGCCGGCCTCACAGGCGAAGTCGCCCGGAGCCGGGAGCCGCGGCACGGAAGGGTGCCTGGGCGCATCGGCGGGTCGCGGCGCGACTTGGGGCACCGGCTGCCGCACCATCAGGGCCGACGATGTCGCTTCGGCGGCCGCCGAAGCGATCTCGGCCCGGGCCGCCGGGTCCGGCAGGGTCGCCCGGGCCGCTTCGGCGGGCGCGGGCGCCGCCCGAGCCGGAGTCACCGCGGGCACGGACTTCCGCGACAGCAGCAGGATTCCCGCTTCGGTGGAGGGCGGGAGCACCGACCCGGTGACGGGGTCGAGAACGGGCGGCCCGACGACCCCGGTCACCGGGGCGACGATGGGCCGGACGACCTCGTCGACGACCGGGCACAGGAGGTTCCCGGTCACCGGCCGAAGCAGCTCTCCGACGGGCTTGACGATCCCGGCCACGGCACCGGCGACCGGCGCAAGAAGGCCGGCCACCGGCCGGGTCACGACGGGTGCCACCACCTCGGTAACGGCCTTGGCGAGGGGCGAGACAGCGGTCCGGACGGTGCGCGAGACGGGTTCGGCCACGGAAGCGGCAGAAGCCACGATCCGACCGGCCGGCTCGGCCACGGGCGCGGCAGCGCGCACCACCGGCTCGACGACTTTGGCCACCGGCGGGACAACCGCCTGCGCCGTGGCCGACACCGGCCCGACCACCGAAGCAGCAGAACGAACCGTCTGCGCGACCGGCCCCAGCACCGGCGCCACCAAACCGGCGCCAACCGGCGCCGAAGTTCGCGCGCCCGCCCGCTCCACACCCCGCGAAGCCACGCGCGCAACCACGTCAGCCGCAGCGGGCCGGGTTGCTTCCCCTCGCGACACCGCATCCTTCGCGGGGACCGGCCGCCCGGTCACCGCGCCGAACGGATCCGGAAGGCTCGCCACCACGCCGTGGAGCACCGGTGGCACGTCGGGCGTCTCCGCGCCGGCGTCGGGCGACGTCAGCCACGAGACCAGCCAGAGGCCCGCCACGGCTCCGGCCAGCATCAGCAGCCGCCGCGCGGCGACGGACGCGACGGCCACGTCGGGAGCCCGGGTCACCTCGGCGAACCTCCAGATGCGAGAGCAGGACTGGGACGTACCCCTCAACGCCTGCCCCCACACCCTTGCTACGGGCCGCTCGCCGCTTCCACTCGTCCGGCCTAGTGCTTTCGTCTCAGTAAGCCTGAGCGACCGCTCCAGTCGGTGGAGTGCGATCGGCCGGTTGGCGGGATGATGGTACGTCGGCGAAGCTCAGGCTTCCTGCGAGCGCCGGTGCTCGGAAAGCGCTCCAAGCGCGGTGACGCCGTGCTGCAGGCCTTCGCGGAACGTCGCGCGCTGGCCGGGGCTCAGGTCGGCGAGCAACGCGTGCTCCACCTCCGCGATCGCGGGCGCGCAGTCGGCGAGCAGCGCGCGCCCGGCATCGGTGAGGCCGGCCAGGAGCACGCGTTTGTTGCCCGACTTCGGCGTCCGCGCGATCAGCCCGCGCTTTTCCAGCGCCAGCACCATTTCGTGCATGGTCTGCGGGCGCAGGAACGAACGGCGGGCCAGCTGCGCCGACGAGAGCGCGCCGCTGGCTTCGAGGACGGTCAGCGCGGTGTACTGCAGCGTGGTGAGCCCGACCGGCCGCAGCGCGTCGTCGAGCAGCGCCCTGACCACCAGCTCGAGCCGTTTGACCAGGTAGAGGGTCAACGGCGCGCCGGCGGGCTGCTGCTCCGCGGAGGTGCTCACGCGCCCATCATGGCACCTCCGGCGCGCCGGAGCAGGGCTGCCCGGCGGCTATGCTGCGATCATGGACCACGGTCGGCAGACCCGCGTGCGGCAGGCGTTCGACACCTTCTTCGCAGCCCCGGAACCGCCGTCCGAAGATCACGTCCTCGACCTCTTCCACCGCACCGCGGAAACCGTGCCCGCGTACCGGAAGTTCCTGCGGGAGCACGGAATCACGCCGGAAGCCGTCACGACGATGGCGAGCTTCCGGGAACTGCCGCTCGTCGGCAAGGCCGGCTACCACCGGAAGTACCCGTTGCCGGAGCTGTGCCGCGGCGGCACGTTCGCCGGCTGCGACATGATCGCGGTCTCGTCCGGTTCGAGCGGCCGCCCGGCCATCTGGCCGCGCGCGCTCGAGGACGAGCTGCACGTCGCGCGGCGGTTCGAACAGGTGCTGGTCGACGCCTTTCACGCCGACCGGCGCAGCACCCTCGCCGTGGTCTGCTTCCCGCTCGGCACCTGGGTGGGCGGCCTGTTCACGACGGCGTGCGTGCGCCACCTGGCGGCCAAGGGCTGCCCGATCACCGTGGTGGCGCCGGGCAACAACAAGGCGGAGATCCTGCGCGTGCTGCCGGAACTCGCGCCGCACTTCGAGCAGGTGGTGCTGCTGGGCTACCCGCCGTTCGTCAAGGACGTCGTCGACACCGGCCTGGCCGAGGGCGTCGACTGGCCCGCGTACGCGATCAAGCTGGTGCTGGCGGGCGAGGTGTTCAGCGAGCAGTGGCGGGACCTGGTCGCGCGGCGGGCCGGGGTGGCCGACCCGGTCCGCGACATCGCGTCGCTGTACGGCACGGCGGACGCGGGTGTGCTCGGCACCGAAACCCCGGTGTCGGTGGGCATCCGCCGGTTCTTCGCCGACCGCCCGGAACTGGCGCGGGAGGTCTTCGGCGACGCGCGGCTCCCGACGCTGGTGCAGTACGACCCGGCGAGCCGCTTCTTCGAGGAGCACGAGGGCACCCTCGTCTTCACCGCGGACGGCGGCATCCCGCTGGTCCGCTACCACATCGCCGACGACGGCGGGATCCTGCCGCACGCCGAGCTGCTCGCCTTCTGCGCCCGGCACGGCTTCACGCCGCCACCCGGCCCGGAGCTGCCGTTCGTGTACGTGTTCGGCCGTTCGCTGTTCACCGTGTCGTTCTTCGGTGCCAACGTCTACCCGGAGAACGTGACCGTCGGCCTGGAACAGCCCGGCATCAGCGACACCGTGACCGGCAAGTTCGTCATCGAGGCGAAGGAGGACGCCGACCGGGACCGGCGGCTGCGGATCACCGTCGAAACGGCGCCGGGCGCGACCGCCGACGCCGGGCGGATCGCGGCCGCCGTGCGTGACCAGCTGCTGCGGCTCAACAGCGAGTTCGCGCACTACGTCCCGGCGGAGCGGCAGCTGCCCGACGTCGTCCTGCGCCCGGCGGGCGATCCGGAGTACTTCCCCGCCGGGGTGAAGCACCGCTACACGCGGCGGTCCTAGGGCCGGGCGAGCTTGCGGAACCGTTCGCGCCGCTCGCCGGCGGAGGAGCCGTCGGCGATGTCGTCGTCGAACCACGAGCAGAGCGCGGCCCACCGTTCGGCGCGCGCGGCGAAGTCGTCCTCCGCGACCAGGGTGTGCTCGTGCTCGGCGATGTCGGCGACCAGGTGGTCGAGCCGCTGGTCGCACAGCCGCACGTACTCGCGGACGACGATGTTCGCGTCGAGGCCGGTCTTCACGCGGGGGCCGGCCGCGCCGCGCAGCTGGGCGTGCAGCCGGTCCTCGCAGTAGAGCGGGAACCCGGCGATGGCGCCCGGGTAGCCCGAGTCGGCCGCCCACTCGCGGAACGCGCAGATCGCCTGGTAGCGGGTGTACCAGTCCTGTTTCCCGGTGGCCAGCGAGGTCAGTTTCCGCCAGGCGTCGCGGTCGCCCGCGCGCCAGCGGTCGAGCGTCCGGCCGTCCGGGGCCGGTCCGGGATCCAGGGCCCGGACCCGCCAGAAGTGCGCGCGGCAGCCGGCGATCTCGCCGACGAGCCGCCGGACGTAGCTGACCTGTTCCCAGACCTGGGCGCGTTGCGGCCGCAGCGGCGCGGCGCGGTCCGGCGAGAAGGTGACCATCTCGAAGACCCGGAACAGCTCGTGGCCGCGCAGCGCGGCGAGGTCGGGGTCCTCCCCCATCACCCACGAGCGGCGCTCCGGCAGCCGCCCGCTGTGGCTGATCGTCGCGGCTTGGTAGAGCTCGCGGACCGCGCGGCGGGCCACTTCGTCACGCGCTTCGCCGTCGAGGCGGGGGTTGCGGGCGTGGTCGCGCAGGTCGCGTTCACCGCGCGGGCCGACTTCGAGCATCGCGACGGCGTAGACGCTCGCCGCGTTGTAGCACTCCTCCCAGGACTTGCGGGGTCCGGCGGCTTCGACGGTGTCGTCGAGCGCCCGCGGGTCCGGCGGCCAGTGCCGGTCCGGGCAGACGTCGGCGAGCCGCACGCGGCTGGCGGGATAGGCGGGCCGGGGCACGGGGACCGCGCCGGTGCCCGGCTCGACGTCCGCCATCGCCCGCCGCAGCACCGCCCAGACCAGGGACAGGGCGAGCGCGCGATTCGTCAGCTGCTGCCAGCTGCGGCGCCAGCGCCTGCCGAACCGGGCGTAGTCCTCGATGAGCCGTTCGATCTCGTACTGGGACAGCGCGCAGAAGTACGACCGCATCTCGGCGGCGCGCTGGTGGTACTCGGCCAGCTGCGCCGGGGTCGCCCGGTGGACGACGAGTTCCTCGGCCGGCGCGCGCAGCACGCGCCGGTGCAGCTCGAGCCGTCGCTCCCGCGGGACCGGCTCCGGCCCCGTCCGGATGTCGAGGTCGACGTACCGGCGGAAGCGCAATTCCAGCGCGGCGCGCAGTTCCGCGCGGCGCAGCGCCCGCGCGTCGCCGGGCGCGCCCGCGGTGGTGCGCCGCACCCACCAGGAGCCGGCGATGGAGTCACCGTGGCCGAGGACGAGCGCGTGGCGGTAGCGGGCGATCAGCAGGGCGACGTCGCGGGCGCGGCCCGCGTCACGTGGCTGGCGCGCGAAGTCCGGGCCGATCCACCAGCGGGCGAGGGTGGGATGCCCCCTGCTGCAGACGGTGATCACGTCGTCGTAGGTGGCGAGCGCGTCGAGGTGCAGGTCGAGCTGTTCCTGCAGGGCGGCGATCTCGAGTCTGATGTAGACGTTCGAGGGATCGAGGCTGACCGCCCGGTAGTACTCGGCGAGGGCTTCGTCGTAGCGGCGGTAGGTGATGAAGTGGTTGGCGCGCTGGTAGGCGTCGAAGAGCTCGTACGGGATCTTCGCGTCACGCCAGGCGGCCCAGTGGATGTTGGTGCGGACGTAGGCGCTGCGCGGGATGACCAGCGCGGCAACGGCGTTGGCGGCGCGGTGCAGCACGCGCGGCCAGTTCTCGTCCTCGATCACGAGCGGGCTGGCGGCGAACCGCGGGACGCGGACGAGTTCCAGGATGAGCTGGTGGCGGCCGGGGGTGTTGCCGGGCCGGACGGTGCCGGTGACGGTGAACGCGGCGGGCGGCTGGGCGAGCCGGATCAGCTTGGTGGCGGCCTTCCACCAGCCGTCGGCGGAGTCGCCGGCGTGCTCGACGATCTGGATGAAGTCGTAGGAGCTGCCCGCGCCTGGCACCGGGGTGGGGGTGTAGAGGCGGGAGTCGTTGAGGAACCGCTTGAAGGTGGCGGTCAGCTCGACGGCGGAGTCGATCTCGCGGTCGTGGCTGCCTTCGGGCCGTTCGTCGACGAACAGCCGGATGTCGATCTGGTTGGCCCGGAAGGCGGCGGCTTCGAGGCGCGCCTTGCCGACGAAGTACAGCGTGAGGACGGCGGAGATGATCACGACGGAGGTCTGCAGGAAGGTCCAGGTGATGACGATGGCGACCTTCGGATCGCGGACGAAGGTCCAGTTCTGGAAGAACGGCAGGTAGGGCACGACGGCGAAGCCGGCCGTGACGAGCCCGGCCGTCACCGCGGCCAGCCACCACCTGATCCGGTGGACCTCCGGCAGCTCGGCCTGGTCGAAGCCGCCACGTCGACGCGCGGACACCGTCGATCACCCCCTCGTGTCGCCAGGTTACTAATCCGGCCAAAAGTAGGCCGGCCATCGAGCGGTACGTGCCATTGCCACGAAAGCCATCCGGCCGTGACTGTGGTCGGATTAGTAACGAACAGCACAGTATTCGGAGGGGTGTACGTCGTTACGGCCCGTGATCCGCGAGTTCGGCGATGACCTGGGCGTGGCACGGTTCGGGAACACACCAGCACCCGAGCCGGCGGCCACGAAGCCCGGGAAGGAGCGCGAGCAGGTCCGGCCGAGAGAGGAGGTGTTCGCGGTACTTGGCGACGACCTCTTCGCGGGTGCCGTCCGGCCCGGGCTTGAAGGGGCTGGCGAGCTCGGACCCTGCGAGGTGCCAGCCACCCCGGTGCATGGCCCGCCCGACGTAGACGACATCGGCGTAGTCCGGGTCGCCCCGGTGCCCTTTCAGGTTGACGACCGTCGTGGCCATGCGTCCTCCCCCGCTTCCTCCTTCGGCACTTCTTGTCGGCACCCCACGGTAGCGTGGAAATCGGGGGCTGCTCAGGCCCACTGAGCAGCTATTTCACTTGACGCGCAACGTAAATCACTCGCCGGACGGCCCGTCCCCGAACCCCCGGCTCACACAGCCGACAGCCGCAGATCCGCCACCAGGTCGTCGAGCCGCCGCCGCGCCCGCGCCACCCGGGCCGGGTCCGGATCGGTCAGCTCCGCCCGCGTGGGCAACACCGCCGTCAACCCCCAGCCGCGCCCTCGCGTCCACGTCGCGTCGTCGATCTCCAGTGCCTCGCGGAAAACCCGGCGGCCCTCCGCGGACAGCACCGACCACGCCGCGATCAGGTCGCACGCCGGGTCGCCGGCACCGTGATGGTCACTTCGTCGGAAGACAGATCACCCGCGGCCAAGACACCCTCCACGTCGGCTGTCCCCGATCACACCGGGCCACGGGCGGAACTGTCCACCGAATTACGCCACGGTGGTCCATCTAGTGCATATGCACTATGCTGGTGACTCACGGTTGAGCCGTCAGCCGCTGCCGGACGTTCCGCGCCCGGGCCGGCAGGCTGCCTTCACCGGCGCCCCGTCCCGCACGTCCGGTCCGCCCCACCCGACGAAGCCGTCTGACGAAAGGGTGCCGTGATGGTTCCTGAACCGCGCTCTGCCGAACATGAGTTCGCCACCACCACCGACTGGATGAACGCCGGCGGCCACATGTCGCTGCGTGTGCTCCGCCCCGGCCTGCACACCGTCGTCGTCGAGGCGACCGGCGAGGTCGACCTCGGCACCGCCCGCCGGCTGGACGAGGTCCTGCAGTCCCGCATCCGCAGCCAGGTCGACGAGGTCGTCATCGACCTCTCCGGGGTCACGTTCTTCTCCGTCGCCGGGCTGAACTCGCTGCTGCGGGCTCAGCTCCTCGCCGACGCCGCCGGGGCCCACCTCAGGGTGGACGCCGGGAAGTCGCGCGCGGTGCGGCGGCTCTTCGCGTTGCTGCCGATGGACTTCGACGGCGTCGCGAACGCCCGGCCGGTCCGGTGACCGCTCACGAAGGCGGCTGACGGCCCAGCCGCCGGACCGCCTCGACGATCGCCGTGTTCGGCGCGCCCTTCACCAGGTATTCGGTGACTCCGGCCGCGGCGAGCCCGGCGATCGAGGCGCGGTCGGCGTAGGCGGAGAAAGCCAGGATGGCGGTGCCCGGACTGCGCCGGGCGATTTCGCGCGCCGCACGGGCTCCGCCGCCGCCCGGCATCCGGACGTCGAGGACGGCGACCGTGGGCCGGTGGTGCTCGGCGAGCCGGATCGCCTCGTCGACGTCGGCGGCGACCGCGACCACGGCGATGTCGGACTCGGCGTCCAGGACATCCTTGAGGACGTCGCGGATCATCACGTCGTCGTCGGAGATCAGCACCCGCAGTTCGCTCATGGCTCGAATCCCGACACGTCGGGCAGGATGGGCAGCCAGAATTCGACGACCGTGCCCTCGCCGGGCGTGCTGGTCACCGAAAGCCAGCCGTGCGCCGCCTCGGCCCGCTCGTGCATCTCGATCAGCCCGAAGTGCCCGTTGCCGGCGTCGCCCCCGGCCGTGCCGACGCCGTCGTCGGTGATCCGCACGAGCGTTCCGTTGTCCACGGTCGCCAGCGTGAGGTCGACCCGGGTGGCCCGCGCGTGCCGGTGGACGTTGCTGAGCGCTTCCTGGCAGATCCGGTACACGGTGATCGCCGCTTCCGGTGACGGCTCGGCGGTGAGGTCGTCGCGCACCGAGTGCGCCAGCCCCCAGCGGCCGGCGACCTCGTCGACGTAGCCGGCCACCGCCTCGACCAGGCCGTGCCGGTCGAGCTCCGGCGGCCGCAGCCGGGACACCAGGCCCCGCAGCCGGGCGATGGCGGCCCGCACCGACTCGTCGAGCCCGCCGACGGCGCTCGCGTGCGGTTCCGGCAGGCGGGAGGCGAGCAGCTGCAGGCGCATGCCGACCGCCACCATGGACTGGATCGACTCGTCGTGGACGTCCCAGGCGATCCGCCGCCGTTCCACCTCCTGGGCGTCCACGAGATGACCGACCAGCCGCCGGCGTTCGCGCAGGGCCTGCTCGGCGTTGCGGCGCTCGGTCATGTCCCGGGTGACCTTCCCGAACCCCTGCAGCTTCCGCCGCTCGTCGAACAACGCCGTGATCACCACATTCGCCCAGAACCGGGTGCCGTCCTTGCGCACCCGCCACCCCTCGTCCTCCAACCGCCCCTGCTCGATCGCGACTTCCAGCTCCCGCGCAGGCTTCCCCGCCGCGACGTCCTCCGGCGGATAGAACACCGAGAAATGCTGCCCGATGATCTCCTCCGCCGAATACCCCTTGATCCGCTCCGCACCCGTGTTCCAGCTCGAAATGTGCCCACCCGGATCCAGCATGAAAATCCCGTAATCCTGCACGCTCTGCACCAGCAGGCGGAACCGCTCTTCACTCTCCCGCAGCGCCAGCTCGGCGTTGCGGCGCTCGGTCATGTCCCGGGTGACCTTCCCGAACCCCTGCAGCTTCCGCCGCTCGTCGAACAACGCCGTGATCACCACATTCGCCCAGAACCGGGTGCCGTCCTTGCGCACCCGCCACCCCTCGTCCTCCAACCGCCCCTGCTCGATCGCGACTTCCAGCTCCCGCGCAGGCTTCCCCGCCGCGACGTCCTCCGGCGGATAGAACACCGAGAAATGCTGCCCGACGATCTCCTCCGCCGAATACCCCTTGATCCGCTCCGCACCGGCGTTCCAGCTCAAAATGTGCCCACCCGGATCCAGCATGAAAATCCCGTAATCCTGCACGCTCTGCACCAGCAGGCGGTACCGGTCGTCGCCCAGCCGACGCGCATCGTCCATGCGGCAGACTCTGCCGGATGGACGCCCGCCAGGCACGCGGAGTTCAGCCGGCGAGTTCGGCGGCGCCGGCGGGCAGGGCGCACCAGACCACCTTTCCGCGGCCTTCGCGTCCGACCCCCCACGCCAACGACAGGCGCTCGACGAGGGCGAGGCCCCAGCCGCCGTCGGCGCCCACGGGCCGTCGCACGGGCGGAACCGGATCGTCGTCCAGCACCTCGATGCGGACGTGCGCGTTGCCCACGCTCAACCGCAGGACCGGGTGGCCGCCGCCGTGCCGCAGGGCGTTCGTCGCGAGCTCGGTGACGATGAGCAGCGCGTCCTCGACTTCGACGCCGCTGGCCCACGCCGTCAGGGTGAGCCGGGTGAACCGGCGCACGAGGGCGAGTCCGCCCGCCAGGTCGGTCAGGGCGCACTCCGCGCTGAGCGGGGCTGAGATCTCCACGACGTCAAGCGTGCTCGACGGCGCCCGGCGGCGCGAGATGCAAACCGCCACCACGCGGCTGATGCAGGTGCATCAGGCGATGAGGCCCTCCCGGCGGGCCACGGCGACGGCTTCAAGCTTCGACCGCGCCCCGAGCTTCTCGAGCACCCGTTGCACGTGGTTGCGCGTGGTGTTGCGGGAGACGCCCAGCCGCCGGCCGATCTCGTCGGTGGTGGCGCCCTCCGCGAGCAGATCGAGGGTTTCGCGCTCGCGCGCGGTCAGCGCCGCGCCGCCACCGGGCACCCGGCCGGTGAGCCGGTCGAAGACTCCGGGCAGCAGCTCCGCGTCGAAGACGACGGCGCCGGCGGCCACGTCCCGCACGGCGGTCTCCAGCACGCCGAGCTGCGACGACTTGAGCAGGAGCCCCGCCCCGCCCGCCTTGGCGACCTGCGCGGCGACCGACGGTGTCGCGTCGCCGGTCAGCACCAGCACCCGCGCGCCCTCCGCGCCGAGCTCCGGGATGACGGTGAGCGCGTCGCCGTCGGCGAGGCGCCGGTCCAGCACGACGACGTCGGGGGCGTGCTCGCGCGCGTCGGCGACGGCCTCCGCCCGCGACCGGGCGCGGCCGACCACGGTGATCCCGTCGGCGCGGTCGAGGGCCTGCTGCAGCGCCTCGGCGACCATGTCGTGGTCCTCGACGAGGAGGACGCGGACAGGACTGGGTGCATCGGCGCTGCTCACGGTGTTCCCTCGCTGGACGGATCGCTGACCGCCCATCTTAGATGTCCGGCACGCTTCGTTCCTTCGGTGCCATCTCCGGTCACCAGGCCGCGGAACTCGGCCGCAGCAGGCCTTCGCGCCCGGTGACCGGCAGCCGGTCGACGAGGTCCTCGTGGTGGCCCGCCGTCCGGAAGACCGGCGGCCGGAAGACCGGCGGCCGGAACGAGCCCGCCGGTGGCCCGGCGACCCGCAGCACCTCGAGGAACCGCGCCACCGCGCGCGGCACCGGCAGGATTTCGGTGCCGCCGAGGTAGGCGAGCACCTTCGCCGCGCCACCGACCGCCGGCTCGACGACCGCCGACCAGCCGTGCACCTCGTCCCAGATGAGGGCCAGGTCGTGGCCCGGCAGGCCGGGCAGCGTCCGGTCGAGGGCGACGTACCCGGAGCTGGGCACCTCGAGGTCGAGCGAACACGACTCGAACCCGACACCGACGGCGCGGGCGACCCGGGCGAGGTAGGCACGCAACCCCCGGGCGAAGTGGTACTCGGTGTCCTTGCCGAAGTCGATGAGGGTGTTCATTGCCCGCCTCCCGCGCCGCCCCAGCGACGGGATACCCGTTTCCGGCGCGGCTCACACGCGGCCGGTCACTCCTCGACCGCGCCGCCGACGGCGCGCAGGTGCGCGCGGAAGGTCAGGCCGGGGTCCGCTTCGCGAGCGGCGAGGAAGTCGCCGAAGCGGACCTGCTCGCGCAGCGGCTCGCCGGCCCGGATCCGGTCGGCCTGGCGGCGTTCGGTGTCGCGGATCGACTCGGCGAGCGCGAACAGCTCGCCGGCGCGGGCCAGCGGGACGAAGAGGACGCCGTCGTCGTCGCCCAGCACCAGGTCCGACGGCCCGATCCGCCAGGTGCCGACGACCGCTTCGGCCAGGCCGCCGTCGACCCGCGGCCCCAGGCTGAGCGGGCCGGTCGGGAGGGAGCCGAGACTGAACACCGGCAGGCCGATGGCCCGGACGTCGGCGGTGTCGCGGTGCAGGCCCCAGATCACCACCCCGGACAGCCCGGCGGCGCGCGCCTCGAGCACCATCAGGTCCCCGACGCAGCTTTCGTCGTGGCGGCCGCCGTTGTCGACCACCAGCACCCCGCCGGGGGTGGCGTCCTCGAACGCCTCCAGGAAGACGTCGACGCTGCCGACGTGCCGGGCCGGGACGGCCGGTCCGAGCAGGCGGCTGCCCGGCACCACGGCGCGTGTTCCCGCCGGCGCGCAGCGCACCGCGAGCCCGGCGCGGACGCACGCGTCCGCGAGGTGGGCGGTGGTCAGCGTCGCGAAGCGCTGCCTGAGTTCTTCGTGCTCCATTCCCCGACCTTAGTGCGCCCCAATGGGGATTTTTCATCCTGTTGGTGCTGGTCAGTGGGGTTGACAGCGCTGGTTGTGGTTGTGGGGTAACGGGGTTTGGTGGTTGCCGGCTTCTGGT